>JAZQJA010000021.1:0-29653 GCA_045541455.1 Eubacteriales bacterium | reverse complement strand
CACACACTTAAACGATAACTTAGGAATTACCGATTTAAACAATATAACCTGGATTGATGATTTACATCTGTTGCCTTTTGACGGTAAAACAGATTGGCAAAGTGTAGCAAGCAGACTTAAAAATTACAAATATGAAGGTATTTTAACTTTTGAATTATGTAGAAAAAGTAAACCAAACCGTCACGAAAATGATATTTATGACAAAATGAACATAAAAGACTATATAAAATTAGCTTTTGAAAGGGCTCAAAAAGTTTCTCAATTGTTAGATTGATTTTTTTGTCGAACGGTTTATGTTGTAAGGAAATTAAAAATATGGTATAATTAAAATAATAATGCATTGGGAGGTTTATTATGAAATACAACATTTTAAAAATCGACCCTTATCTTGAACCTTACAAAGCGGATTTTGAGTTAAGAATGAAAAGCTACCTAAATAAAAGGGACGAGCTGTTAGGAAAAGATGGAGATATTTGCAGTTTTGCAAACGGCTATAAATATTTTGGTATACACAAAACCAAAAGTGGCTGGGTATATCGCGAATGGGCACCTGCTGCAGACGAAATGTTTTTTACAGGTGATTTTAACAATTGGGACATCGCAGCATGCCCTATGAAAAGACTTGAGAATGGCATTTTTGAGGTTGAATTGAAAGGAAAAAATGCTCTTAAGATCGGACAAAAGGTACAAGCTATTGTTGTGCACAACGGTGAAATATTGCGCAGAATTCCTACATACGCAACAAGAGTTGTTCAAGACTTTGAAAACCACTTATGGTGTGCAGAAGTTGATGATACTCTTTATGATAACTTTGAATGGACTGATGACGGGTTTAAGCCCGCTTCAACTCCGCTTATTTACGAATGTCATATCGGTATGGCTCAAGAAGATTATAAAGTTTCAAGTTATAACGAATTTACAGAAAAATTGTTACCACGTATAAAAAAACTTGGATACAACACCATACAAATAATGGCTGTAATGGAACATCCGTATTATGGTTCGTTTGGTTATCAAGTTTCAAACTTTTTCGCTGCATCTTCAAGATACGGCAAAGCAACAGAACTTAAAAACCTTATTAATACAGCACATAAAAACGGTATTACCGTTTTACTTGATGTTGTTCATTCACACGCTGTAAAAAACACAAATGAAGGTCTTAACTGTTTTGACGGTACTGAATATCAGTTTTTCCATGAAGGCGGCAAGGGCAATCATATCGCATGGGACACCAAACTATTTAATTATGGTAAAAACGAAGTTTTACATTTCCTACTTTCTAACCTCAAATACTGGATGGAAATTTTTCATTTTGACGGCTTTAGATTTGACGGTGTTACTTCAATGCTTTACCATGATCACGGGCTTGGCAGTGCATTTTGTAATTATGATATGTATTTCTCACTTAACACTGATATCGAAGCTGTTACATATCTACAACTCGCAAACGAACTTATTCACACCTATAACCCAAAAGCTATTACTATCGCAGAAGATATGTCGGGTATGCCTGGTATGTGTATCAAAATCAAAGACGGCGGCATAGGGTTTAATTACAGACTTTCTATGGGACTGCCTGATTTATGGATAAAATTAATAAAAGAACACCGGGATGAAGACTGGGATATGTTTAAGCTTTGGTACGAACTTTGCAGTCGCAGACCTAAAGAAAAAAATATCGGTTATTGCGAGTCGCACGATCAAGCTCTTGTAGGCGATAAAACAATTATGTTCCGTTTGTGTGATGCTGATATGTATACAGGTATGAGCAAAAATTCAAACAATATGATTATAGATCGCGGAATTGCCCTTCACAAAATGATACGGCTTATAACGTCAACTGTTGCCGGAGAGGGTTATCTTAATTTTATGGGCAACGAATTTGGGCATCCTGAATGGATTGACTTTCCAAGAGAGGGTAATGGTTGGAGTTATCATTATTGCCGCAGACAGTGGAGTCTTGCAGACAATACCGATTTACGATACGGTCAGCTTGAGGCCTTTGACCACGATATGATTTCGCTTTTAAAACGTGAGCGATTGCTCTCAAAAAATGCTAAAAATCAGTGGATTCACAACGATGACAAAGTCATTATTTATACAAAAAAGAAAGTGGCTTTTGCATTCAACTTCAGCCCCAACCGGTCATTTGAAGGATATTTTATACCGGTAGAGCTTGAAGGCGAATATACAGTTGTATTATCGACCGATGATGATAAATATGGCGGTTACGGGAGAATTGATAAGGAATACTGTTATACTGCAAAACGCGGTGATGACGGCAGAATAGGATTTAAATGTTATCTTCCATCAAGAACCGCGGCTGTTTTCAAATTCAAAGGTTAAATTTTAATTTAAACCGGCACCGGAAGGCTGTCCTACTGATATAAGCCATTTGGTGCCGGTTTTTAATTTTGTTATAAACTTTTTATTAACATTATATATAATTGTTTGTATATAGAAGTTAAATAATATATAATATTTAAGAACGGAGGTATTAAATGAAAAAAGACTACTCAAAAATTACAACATACATTAATAAACTTGCAACAATTTCAACTGAAAATAATAAAATAACACCCGACATGTATTTACCTCATAATGTTTTCAGGGGACTAAGAGATATAAACGGAAACGGTGTTGTAACAGGACTTACCGAAATTTCTATGATTAAGGCAAAAGAAATTAATGACAACGGCGACATTATACCATGTGAGGGAAAACTGTGTTACAGAGGCATTAACATAAAAGATCTTGTTCACGGCTTTTTACATGATAACCGTTTTGGTTTTGAAGAAACAGTATATCTTTTACTGTTTTCAAAATTACCGAATAAAGACGAGTTACAAAGGTTTACAAAAGAACTGTCTGATAGAAGAACTCTTCCCACTTCATTTGTACGCGATATGATACTTAAAGCGCCCGGAAAAGATATGATGAACATACTGTCGCGCAGTGTGCTTGCACTTTATGCTTATGATGACAACCCTGATGATATTTCTGTTGCTAATATTTTAAGACAAAGTTTATCGCTAATTTCTGTATTTCCCCTATTGGCTGTATATGGATATCAATCATACAGACATTACCATCTTGAAAAAAGCCTTTTTATTCAGCAACCTAAACCTGAATATTCAACAGCTGAAAATATTTTACACCTTTTGCGCAAAGATGGTAAATTCACTAGTCTTGAAGCAAAGATTTTAGACCTTTCTCTTGTTTTACATGCAGAACACGGCGGTGGTAATAACTCAACTTTTACAACTCATGTTGTAACTTCTTCAGGTACAGATACATACTCATCGGTTGCTGCAGCTCTAGGCTCACTTAAAGGTCCGCGTCACGGTGGTGCAAATATTAAAGTTGTACGTATGTTTGACGATATGAAAAGCAAAATTGATGTATCGGATAAAAACGCTATTAAAGAGTATCTCATACGATTGCTTGATAAAAAAGAGTTTGACAATGCAGGTCTAATTTATGGTATGGGTCACGCTGTATATTCATTATCGGATCCGAGATCTGAGGTACTTATGGAATGCGCCAAAGAATTATCTATTGAAAAAGGCTGTGTTGAAGAATATCAACTATATGAAACAGTCGCCCAACTTGCACCCGAATTAATAGCAACCAAACGCAAAATGTATAAAGGCGTAAGTGCAAATGTAGACTTTTATTCCGGACTTATTTATAAAATGCTTGATTTGCCATACGAATTATATACACCGATTTTTGCAATATCACGAATTGCAGGTTGGAGCGCACACCGTATTGAAGAAATACAAAATGCAGGTAAAATTATAAGACCTGCATACATAAATGTAAAACAAGAGATACCGTACAAGCCGCTTAAACTACGATAAAAAAACAGTAATGCGAAAGCATTACTGTTTTTTATTATAACAATTCTTCAAAAGTTACTATGTATTTATCTACAAATTCTTTAATTTTATCTGTAACATCATCTGAAAAACTATCGTGAACACCGACAACGGTCATACCTGATTTTTTACCTGCATCAAGTGCTATAATATTATCATCAAAAAAACAAATATCATCAACAGTACAACCAAGACGTTTTGCAGCTTTGTGATAAATTTCGGGGTTGTCCTTTGTCATATTAAAATCATCTATAGACCAAACATTATCAAACTTATCATATAAACCATTGCGTTTTAAACAAACATCGGTTACTCGGTGGGGACTTGCAGTAAGAACATTACAGCTTACACCTTCACTAACGAGTTTATCCAAATATTTCGCAACGCAATGCTTTGCCAATACTTTTGTAGCATAAGCATTTTCGGCCTTTTGGTACATACGTTCAATAAGATTTTCTTTAGTTGATTTAACGCCTAGTTTCAAAAAATACTCTGCAGTACCATTATAACCTAACGGTGTAATTATTCTTACAGTATCATCAGGATAACTCACATTTTCTTCTGCAAGTATTTCAAGCATAGTGCCAGCCCATGTGTGCATTGAATCAACAAGTGTTCCGTCTAAATCAAACAAGCAGTATTTTTTCATTATTTTTCCTCACATTTTATTATTAATAATTATTATACTATTTTGTAATTATTTAGTCAACAACAAAAAACCGACTCTAAGAGTCGGTTTTAATTACAGATAACGGATTAATTTTTTTTCCGTTATCACTAAGTTCAAAATGAAGATGAGGTCCTTCTGAAAGTTCGCTTATTGCACTCTCTCCCACTTTTCCTATTATATCTCCTTGATTAATAATCTGTCCTTCTTCGAGTTCAACATTATCTGCAAGATTGCTATAAGTCGATTTTCTGCCATCTGTGTGTTTTACTATCACTACTATACCAAACAAATCATCAGAGTGGATTTTTTCAATCACACCATCGTTTACTGCCACTACATTATCACCAAGAGAGGCCGATATATCAATTCCGTCATGTATACGCCAATCCTTAAGTGTTTTTGAATATATAGGAGTTTCTAATGAAAACTCTGTCATGATTTTGCCTTGGACAGGCATAATATATGGCTTGCTGACAACTTCTGGAGTTTGATTAGGCTTGGGTTGGGGTTCGGGTTCCTGTTCGGGTTCAGGCTCAGGTTCTGGTTGTATATTTGGTTGTTTTTCGACATTTTCAACATTTTGGTTAACAGTATCTGTTTTATCTGTTACAGAATTATCAATTTTTTCGTTAGCAAGAGAATTTTGCATAGATTTATACGAAAAAAAACTAATAGCTGCGATTGATATAATACACAAACCAAGCAAAATGTAATAAGTTATTTTTTTACCGGAAAATTTATTTCTTTCAAAAATGTTTTTGTTATCCATTACAATACCTCCGTTTA
Source organism: Eubacteriales bacterium (assembly GCA_045541455.1). Lineage (GTDB taxonomy): Bacteria > Bacillota > Clostridia > Oscillospirales > QAKW01 > RGIG9041. The sequence goes on along the minus strand of JAZQJA010000021.1, from coordinate 24,316 downwards.
TCAATATTTTTGACACAAGAGAGGTATTTATACAATTTTTTAAATTTTATAATCAGCTATTTCTACACCAATATAATAATGCTTTAATATTTGATCGTAAGTACATCCCAATTTTGCCATTTCATTTGCACCATATTGCGACATGCCAACACCGTGTCCGTATCCGTATACTGTAAATTCAACCTCGCTATCAGTGATTTTAATATCAAAAGTTGAACTTTTTAGAGAAAATAATTTTCGGATATATGTACCAGCATAAGCAGTTTCACATATTATTATTTCCTCTACCATTCCGGAATCGGTTTTTTTGATTTGTCCTAACCAACTCTTATAATCAGCCGTTAATACCACACCAAGATTATCATAAAAAACATCACAAAACTCAGTATGAGTTAAATTTTTAACCGATTTAAAATCAGGAGAAGATGTATCACTAACACTTTCAACGCTTTGTAAATAACTAATATCGGTACCCCATACCTCTTTAGCAGAACATGTTTTACCATTTGAAACAGCATGAAAGACAGCATTGATTGGTAAATTATTGCAAGTTATTATTTTTCCAAGTACAGCTGTTACCGATAACTCGATTGAAGGGTAATATTTTGCATACCAATCATTCCCCCATTTTTTAGCAGTCGAAGACTTTTCAAGATACGCTTTGCAATGCGTGTAATCATCGCATACATACGCACCGTTATGACCAATATCACTGTCGGGATTTTGTTTTACATATTCCATTTTGTTTACCATATATGTGAAAGCTGCAACAGTTTGTGCTTTAAGTGCCTCTGTTTCATAACTCGCCGGCATTTCACCAGCAACAACACCGCATATATAATCAAAGCAATTAAGCGTTTCAACTTTTCCGCTTTTTGTGCGGTAAAGTGATATTTCCATATTGAATATATCTTCCATGCCTACAGGTATTTCAGGTATCGCTTCAACATCTGGTTTATTTTTAAAAAATGTTGCAAAGTAAGGCACAACAAGCATTATTATCAAAAAAATCAAAGCAAATATTCTGTATTTACGCATTTTAATCACCTTTTATTTGGACAAACTATATTAATAGATATTCCTGAACAAATAAAAAAATGCCCCAAAGGGCATTTTTTTATTTAATCATAAGGTCCAAAATTTCGGTAAGTGCATCATTACTTATAGTTTTAAAACAAATTAATGAATAATGTGTACCGTCTTTATACCAATATGCAATTCGACCGCCACCGTCTATCAGATAGGTTTCAACCTCGGCGCGCTTATCAATTTGCAATTTGTTATCACTGGTTATTTTTTTATTTATACCGTAAAGTTGTTCTCCGGAAATAACTTTCGAAGCTCTAAATTCAAATAAAATCGAATTGTAATCGAAATTAACATTTGAAATAACATTATCTATTATAGTGCAAGTAACATTTCTTGCCGTTGAAGGAACTGTCACATCAAAACCTATTTGTTCAGACAGAGATTTAACATCGTCGACCTCTGTTATAACCTGCTTACCTTTTGTTGCAGTGCTGTCGCAAGAAGTAACAAAAGAAATTAAAATGACAAGCAATAATAAACACGATATTTTTCTTTTCATTAGGTTATTTCACCTCGTTTAAAAATTTTTGTATACGGATGTCTTTTCCGTAAAACAGTAAACATTCAAAGCAGCCTGCAAGTCGCGAAAACACCCGCTCGCCGTAAATAGTTTCAAAATCAGAAAATTTATTATTGGAACTTAAAATCATTTTTTTACTGCAGCGTATACGTTTATCAAGTATATCTGAAAATACTGCAGTTGTATAAACAGATGGAGCTTCGGTACCAAGATCATCAATAATCAACAGATCACAACTCTCAAACAAAGCGACATCGGTATTTTCTATATCAAAGCGCGCTTTTTCAATACGTTTAAAAAAGTCAACCGCACTTATGTAAATAACACTTTTACCATTTGTCAACAATTGCTTAGCAACGCAAGTTGACAAAAATGTTTTACCAAGGCCGGTTCCACCAATTAACAACAAACTCTTTTTTATTGTATCAAAATTATCTGCAAACGATTTACATATTGTAAGATTTCGTTGCATATTGTCGCGTGGAGAAAGCGGATAACCCTGTACTTTTTCGGCCAAATAAAAACCTAAATCAAAATTTTCAAAAGACTGATTAGTTAAACTGTCACCTATATTAGACGATTTGAAATTTTCTTCGATTATACGTTTTTTAAAGCAAGAACACATTTCGCCTGACAAATAACCTGTATCATTACAAAGTGAACATTCATACTTCTCATCAAACACATCTTTTGAATAGCCATGGCTTTCAAGAAAGTCCTGTTTTTGTTTTAAAAGACTTGCCACTTCTTTTTGCATTTGATCAGAAAGTTGTTCGCCTGCTATAATGCGTTTGGTATATGACGTTGCCACATTACTAATTTCTCTGTCAAAATCGGCAAGAGCAGGAAGTTTTGCATATACTTCTGCCTTTTTATGTTTTGCACGCATTGTTGCATTTCGGCGTTTTTGTTCAAACTCTGCAGTTATTTGGTTTTTAACACTCACTTATTATTCACCTGCCAAACGCTTGAGAATTTCTTGTTCAATATCACCGGTATTATAACTTTTATCAGGTGTTGCATGCTTTGATTCATCAATTTGAGATACGGTAGTATAACCTTTTTTATACCAATCGGCTAGTATTCCGTTTATGTATGCAAAAGATAGTTTTGACTTTTTATCAATACACACCTCATACGCCTGCTTAATCATTTCCATAGACATATTAAGCGCATTTATCCAATTATCAATATATTCTTTTTCCTTTTTAGACAGTGCTCGGTCTTCAATGCCAAAATAAATTGCCACAGCATGCTCTGCCCTGTCGCGCTGTTCGAGTGTTCTGATAAGTTTTTCGGCTTTTTCAAAACTGTCTATTCCCCTATCATACCAATCAAGTGCTACTTTTTCAATATAGCGGAAATTGGTTTTGCCGCTTGACATACAATAGTTTACTATCTGCAATACAAGGTCGGTAGAAAAGCCAAGATGATCATACATTGCAAAAACTACCGACATATCATTGTGATTTACAGTTTTACCAAGTAAACGCTGAATTTCGTCGACTAGATAACTAAACTCATTATCGCTGTTTTTACGTTCCAATATACTCTCTGGATTATAGCGCGGAAGTGTTTGCGGTTGTTCTGTTACTGCACTGCTTAAAACAAGCTGTGAACCGCGGCGGATAAGCAAACCGTTTTTAACCCAATATTCTATTGCCTCTTTTACATCATTCAAATCTGCATTGCATTGCTTTGAAATATCTTCAACCGTAAGCGGCATATTTTCAAAGCGAAAAAGACAGAGAATGACCTTTATCTGTACACCGGTTGCAAGCGGCAAAAATCTATCAGCAACCGCTTTTGGCAGTTGCATCATAGGTATTTGATTTGTTAAAAAAGTATATCCTGCCACTAAAATTTCTCCTACACGATATTTTGAAATAATATTATATAAAAAATCGCAACAAAAATCAACTGCATCTTGCCAATAATTATTTTTTTGATATAATATTAATATTTGAGGTGATAAAATGAAAAGAATTAAGTTAATAGATAGATTACTTCCTAATTATACCAAGGGAGAAGAAATATTTAATATGGTATCGCACATTGTAGGCGGTGCACTTGGAATTGTGGCAACTCCACTTTGCATAATTATTGCAGCATTACACAAAAATGTGTGGGGAATTGTGGGCGGTGCAATATTTGGCGCAACTATGATTATGCTTTACTGTATGTCAAGTATATACCACGGTTTAAAACCAAATCTTACCGCTAAAAAAGTTTTTCAAATAATTGATCATTGCACAATTTTTGTTTTGATTGCAGGCACCTACACACCAATTTTACTATGTACAGTACGACAATTTAATTCTTTTGCAGCATGGACTATTTTCGGTGTTGTATGGGGTGTAGCTGCCCTTGGAATTGTACTTAATGCAATTGACCTTAAAAAATACTCACTGTTTTCAATGATTTGTTATCTTGCTATGGGTTGGTGCATTTTAGTAATCGGGATACCGACAGTAAAAGCGCTTGGTAATGCCGGTACATTTTGGTTATTACTTGGCGGTGTTTTATATACAATCGGCGCCATTTTATACGCAATTGGTTCAAAAAAGAAATATTTTCATTCGGTGTTTCACATTTTTTGTGTGTTTGGTAGTCTTGCACATTTTGTATGTATTCTTTTTTATGTATTATAGAGGTTGATGCTATCAATATGGAAGAAAACAAAACTTATATAAAATGCCCTATATGTGCAACAATTCAGCCATCAGAGGTGGAATTTTGCGTTTATTGTAACACAATGTTTGATAAAACAAACGTAGTTATTTTACAAGCCGATGAAGTAAAAAAAGAAGACATGGTTTTATAAAATAAAAAAGCCCCCAGGGGCTTTTTTATTTTATAAAAGATTTAATTCTTTCATTGTTAAAGCAAGTTTATCACGGTTTTCATCTGCCATAGCGCAAAGCGGAAAACGAAAACCGCCGACATTCATTCCCAAAAGATTCATAGCTTCTTTAACAGGAATGGGATTTACCTCAATAAACAGCGCGTTTATAAAATCGAGGTATTTAAGTTGTGACTTTGCTGCACTCTCTGTATCACCGTTTAAAAAGTCACAAACCATATCGTGTGTTTCTTTAGGAATTATATTTGCAGATACCGAAATCACACCACTTCCACCCAAAGCAAGAGTGGGAACGACAATATCATCATTTCCGCAATATAAGCGGAAATTATCACTTATATGTCTTGCAATTTTTGCAGTATAACTCATATTTCCCGACGCTTCTTTTATACCCATAATGTTAGGATGGTCTTTAAGGCGTTTTACCACAGATTCAGAAATGCTACAGCCTGTTCTACCTGGAACATTATAAAGAATACAAGGAATATTCACAGCATCTGCTACCATTTTAAAATGCTGATACATACCCTCGTCATTTGCTTTATTATAATAAGGGGAGATTATCAAAAGTCCATCAGCACCGAGTTTTTCATAAGTCACACTTTTTTCAATCATTGTCTGTGTGCAGTTTGAACCGCTACCTGCAATAATCGGTATTCTGCCTGCAGCCTTTTTAACTGCATACTCACAAACGGCATTATCCTCTTCATGAGTCATAGTTGACGATTCACCTGTTGTGCCAAGTACTAAAACCGCATCGGTTTTATTAGCGATATGCATTTCTATAAGTTCACCGAGTTTATCAAAGTTTACCGAACCATCGTCGTTAAACGGGGTTACAAGTGCCACAATTGAACCTGTTAAATTTCTGATATCCATTATTTTCTCCTTTATAATTCAACTTTTGTGTCGGTATCAAGCCGCCACATATCTTCATACGACTGTCTGTTAATAACACATCTTGCCTTGCCATCTTTAACAAATACGACAGCAGGAAGGCCAAGGCGATTATAATTACTTGCCATACTGTATCCGTAAGCACCTGTAGTATACAGTGCAATAATATCACCGGGAACAAGAGGTGGAAGCATTGTTTCTTCTATTAATATATCGCCACTTTCACAGCACTTTCCGGCTATTGTTACTTTTTCAGTACGCGGTGCATCCATTTTGTTTGCAGCATCGCAATTATACAGCGCACCGTAAAGTGCTGGACGAATATTATCCGCCATACCACCGTCAACAAAAACAAACTTTTTATTAGCGGTTTGTTTTGAATATCCCACAGTATACAAAGTAATACCCGCTTCTGCCACCATACTTCTTCCTGGTTCTATCATAACTTTTTCCAGAGAAAGATTGTGGAGTTTTTTCTGATTTGCACATTCAAGTAAAATGTGATTACAAACAAGACTTATTGGAAGAGGTGTATCCGTTTCAACATAAGTTGCAGCAAAACCGCCGCCTAAATCTAAAACCCTTACAGGATAACCATTTTTTTCAATTACAGCAATAAACTCCATAATTTTGCGCACGGCAGCAATAAACGGGTCAATACCAAAAATTTGGCTTCCTATATGAATATGAATTCCTGCAAAATCAAGATACTCACACTCAGTAATCTGTTTTATCATATCAAGTAATGTTTCTGTATCGTAAATTGAAATGCCGAATTTACTGTCTATACTTGCAGTAATTATGTATTTATGAGTATCTGCTTCAATACCGGGATTCACACGAACAATTACAGATGTTTTTGTTTTACTCTGAATTGCCTGACAGCGCACCTGTTCAAACTCCATTACACTATCTATAACAATATTACCAACACCAAGTGAAATTGCCTGATTTATTTCCTTAGGAGTTTTATTATTACCGTGAAAAACTATTTGGTCCATTGGAAACCCTGCGTGATTTGCCATGGCAAGTTCGCCACCACTTACAACATCCAGTCCGGCACCGGCTTTTTTTACAAGCTGTAGCATAGCAACACATGAAAAAGCCTTACTTGCATAAATAATTTGTGTTTCAAAATCGGGGTGAACAAAACTGGTTTTAAACTCTAAAAGCCTGTCTTCAAGAGCACGCTGGTTATAAACCATAAGCGGTGTTCCCATTGCTTTTACCAATTTGTCAGCGGGCACGCCTTCAATTGTTAATACTTTGTTTTCGTTCATAACTATCTCCATAAAAAAATCGATAAGACGACACGCCTTACCGATACAAATTTCTTGCACAGCAAGATAGCGCCAAAGCGGTATTACCGCAAAGAGCAGTGCAGGTATTTCCCACAATGCCACCGCCACGACCTGCCGACCGCAACAGTTCGGCGAAATTGCCTTGTTATGCGGTTAAAACGCCTGCCGGCTACCGCAAAACTAATCGTTTCCGCGCCTCTATCTTATTAAGTTTAATTATAAAGTGTGTATAATGTGTTGTCAAGCATTTTTTGAAAACACTTGTCTTTAAAACATAATGGGTATATAATTGGACTTACGGAGGAAAAATTATGGAACTTTTTGAATATAGAAGGGCACTACACCGTATACCCGAAACAGAACTTGATTTACCGCTAACGCAAAAATATATCATAAATGCATTAAAAGGCAAAAACTGCGAAATTATTTTGCCCATCGGTTGTTATGTACTTGCTTTTTTTGACTATGGGAAAAAGGAAACCACAGCATTACGTGCCGATATGGATGCACTTGAAATAGAAGAAAAAACCGGCCTTGATTTTGCTTCTGTTAACGACGGTAAAATGCATGCATGCGGACATGACGGACACATGGCCATGCTTTTAGGTGTTGCTGATATGCTTAACAAAACCAAAGCTATTCCAAGCACTAATGTTATGCTTATATTTCAGCCGGGTGAAGAAGCTCCAGGCGGTGCAAAATATATATTAGATACCGATGTGTTTGAAAAATACAACATAACCAAAATATTCGGTATGCATTTAATGCCTGATTTGCCATTTGGAACAATTGCCACTAAAACCGGTGGCATTATGGCACAGGTAAACAACATATATGTTGAGTTTACCGGAAAAGCAGTACACATCGCATCTTATCAAGAAGGTTGTGACGCACTATATGCTGCAACACTTTTCATAAATGAAGTTTACAAAAAAGTTGACAAGCTTTGCGAGATTGAGCATAAAGTATTACGGTTTGGAAAAATGCAAAGCGGTAATGTTAGAAACCAAGTCAGCGATAAAACAGTTTTAAACGGAACTATAAGAAGTTACTCTGAAAAGGATGCACAAACGTTACGTGAACTTGTTATAGAAACAGCCACACAATGTGCGTTTGAGCAGGGCTGTAAAGTTAATTATAAATTCGATAATGGTTACCCTGCCGTTATAAACGATACAGAACTAATTAAAAGACTCTGTCAGATTGAGCCCAAGGTAAAAATACTGGACAAACCCAGAATGACTGCTGAGGATTTTTCGTATTATTTACAAAAAGTACCTGGTGTTTATATGTTTTTAGGTACTCAATCAAATCACGAATTACACTCTCCATTTTTTAATTTTGACGAAAATGTTTTGTCAATAGGAAGAGATTTATATTACAAAATTTTAATGGAATTTTAATTTTAATACCCGTAAAGCTATCAAACTTTACGGGTATTATTTGTTTTTTGCAATTGACTTTGATTTTGTATAATAGTATACTTATAATATTAGTTAATATAAAGGATTTAGATTATGTCAGATAGAGTATTTAGTGCAGATAAACAGGCAATGGCAGATGCTATTGCCGATTTTGAAAAAATTGATGAAATTGCATATTTTTGTACCCAAAAGGTATTAAATGCATTTAACGAAGAACGAATAAGCGAATATCACTTAAATGGGTCAACAGGGTATGGTTATACAGATGCCGGACGCGATGCGCTTGACCGCGTGTTTGCAAGCGCGTTTGAGTGTGAAGATGCCCTTGTAAGACCGCAATTTATTTCTGGCACGCATGTATTGACAGTTGCACTTTTTGGAATGCTGAGAACGGGCGACACAATGTTATCAATAACAGGCAGTCCATATGATACACTTTATGAAGTTGTTGGCATTTACGACGGTGTGGGAAGCCTTAAAGAATATGGGATAAACTACAAGGAAGTCGCATTCGAAAACAGCGTTTTTGACAAAGAAGCAATAAAGAGTGAACTTGAAAATGACAAGAGCATTAAACTTGTTTTTATACAAAAATCAAAAGGATATCTTGATAGGAGAACTCTGGCGTCAGAAGAAATCGGTGAAATTTGTAAATATGTCAAAAGCATAAAACCGGATGTATATGTAATGGTTGATAACTGTTATGGAGAGTTTTGTGAAAAACACGAACCGGTTTATTACGGGGTTGACCTTATGGTTGGTTCACTAATAAAAAATGCAGGCGGTGGACTTGCAAAAACCGGCGGATATATTGCAGGAACCAAAGAATGTGTTGAAAAATGTTCATTTAGATTAACCTGTCCCGGTATCGGCAGAGAAAGTGCAGCAACAAAAGGATATCTTGCAGACTTTTTTCAAGGCTTTTTTATGGCACCGCATACAGTAGCGCAAGCGCTAAAAACCGCAGCATACTGCGCATGTTTATTTAAAAATGCAGGTTTTAATGTAAACCCGTTACCAAACGAGCTAAGGTACGATATTATACAAACAATAACTTTTGGAGATGCACAAAACCTAATTAATTTTTGCAAAGGAATTCAAGCGGGCGCACCTATTGACAGTTTTGCCTTGCCAGAGCCATGCGAAATGGCGGGATACGCTGATAAGGTTATAATGGCGGCAGGTGCTTTTGTTCAAGGTGCTTCAATCGAGCTTTCTGCAGACGGTCCTATAAGACCTCCATATACTGCTTTTATGCAGGGGGCTTTAACCTTTGAAAGCGGAAGATTAGGTGTTTTAAAAGCATACAAAAATATAATAGAAGCTAACGGTTAATAAAATGAGAAAAGTTAAATTACTATCACTTGCATTTGCATTGGTTATATTTCTAACCTCTTGCAGTATCACAAACATTGATTCTGACAAGTTACTCACACCTCCGCAAATGAACGCTGCAAATCAACAGATTTTGAAATGTATATCTTCTGAGATAGGTTCGTCATACGAACCCATTTATCCTCAAAGTGGCAACTACCAAAATGCTACAGTTTCTATTGACCTTACAGGAGATGGAAGTAACGAATCGGTATGTTTTTATGAAAAAGACAAAACAATAGGCGTTATTGTACTACAACAGACCGACGGAAAATGGCAGATAAAAGGTAAAGCAGAAAGTCAGGCGACCGCAATAGAGCGAATTGATTTTGCCGACCTTACAAATGATAATGTTTTAGAGGTTATTATTGGTTGGAAATATATGTCCGGAGAGGAACACGCTCTTGAAATTTTTAAGTTTGGCGACAAAAAAGCAATGTCCAGCGAATACACAAGCATATACAATAATTTTGTTGTGTTTGACAATGCTGTTGTTGTTATATCGCGTAACACAAACGGTAAAACAGCAAGTGCTGCACTAATTTCTAACGGTACAACCGGAATAGGCATACTGAATACTGTAGCACTTAATACTGCGATAACAGGATTTATAAGTGTCCAAAGCGAAACTAACGAAAAAAACAAAGCAATATACATTGATGAGCAACTTGACAGCCTTATGTATGCAACAGAAGTTTTAATAATAAACGATAAAAACGAACTTTCTGTCACATCGGCTGCTCTTAGCAATCAGACTATGAGAACCCGTGCTTACATCTGTACTGATATTGACGATGACGGTAGCCTTGATATACCGGTTGAGAGAAAACTTCCTGAATATGAACGCGGCGGAGTTACCGAAAACTTAGTTTATGTAGATTGGCATGCATACATTGGCGGCAACCTTGAATACATTAAATCGGCATACACTAGTGCCAACGAACAGTTCTTTATTGAATTACCTAGTCAGTGGATTGGGAAAATCACTGTTCAGCGTGATAACGAAATTGAACGTGCTGTGCATTTTTATAAGTTAAATGAAAATGATATTATACCCATGTTCTCTATAAGGGTATTCTCTCAGCAGGAGTTTTCAGAAAACTTACAGAGCCTTGGGTGGATTGCTTTGGAAACTGTTAATGAAAATGTATACACCTTCAAAGCTGATAAGAGTGGACTTGACGAAGTTTTTGATGTGACAGAGCAGGAAATTACTGAGATTTTCCATTTGATTTCATAAAATATATTAACGGAGAGATATATGAAGAAAGTACTTGTTTTAGAAGATGAAAAATCAATACGCGATTTTGTGGTACTAAACCTTAGTCGTGCCGGCTACGACATTATTGAAGCTGATTGTGGTGAAAAAGCGCTTGAACTTTTTGACAGCACACCTGATATTGATATTGCGGTACTTGATGTTATGCTTCCGGGTATTGACGGATTTGAAGTGTGCAAAAGTATTCGCGCTTCAAATCAAAAGATTGGTATAATTATGCTTACTGCAAAAGCGCAGGAGACAGACAAAGTTGCAGGGCTTATGAATGGTGCAGACGATTATGTTGCAAAACCGTTTTCACCGCTGGAACTTATCGTTCGTGTGGACAGTCTTTACAGACGGGTGCAAATGATGAAGGGTGATGGTTTATCTGCAAAGCAGTCTAGTGAGATAGAATACAGTCCGTTTATTTTAAACACAAAAAGCCGTCAACTCACTAAAAACGGCACCAAAATTGAACTCACTCAAGTCGAATACCAACTTGTAAAGTTATTTATGGAAAACAGCGGTGACGCGTTTACTCGGGAAGAGATTTTCAAAAGTGTTTGGGGCGACAGTTTTTCGGGTGATAAGCATAAAATTGTTGATGTTAACATTCGCAGATTGAGAATTAAAATAGAAGACGATGCGTCTGCTCCTCAGTACATTCAAACTGTCTGGGGATATGGATACAGATGGGGAAATGAATAAACAATTATGCAAAACGGTTTTATAAATAAACTGAATACATTTTTATTAAAAACAGAAAAGAAATATTTTTCGGGTATCACTATGCGTTGGATACTAAATATTTTCGGACCCGTTTTTGCAGTAATTATGCTTTCTTGCATAATACTTTGTGTATTTATAAGCAATTTCTACACTATTTCTGTGCGTAACAGACTGGAAACCGAAATTGAAAGTACAGCAAAATACTTTGAAAGTTTTATCTATCCCCAATACAGAGATTTTAACACTTGTGCTCAATTACTGGTTACCGATTTTGATAAAAAGAACTTAATGGAACTACAAGTATCCAATACCTCCGGTAAAACCGCCTATTCATCAACCGGATTTGCAATTAGTGAACTCACCATAACTACTGATGTTCTTGATGCAAGAGAGGGTAAAAGTTCAAGTTGGATTGGCCGTTTTGAAACAGATGGCGAAAAAATAATGTCTGTTTCTAAACCCCTGTATAATACAGATGGCAGAGTTTGCGGCACAGTGAGAATGATTACATCACTGAAAAATATTTCTCTTTTGCTTACAAATATATATTGGATAATAGGTCTTGTTGGCTTTTTCATTATTGCTCTTACTGCTATTTCGGGTATTTATTTTATCAAATCCATTGTTATTCCGGTACGACAAATTAACCGTGTAGCCCTTGAAATTGCAAATGGTAACAAATTAACCGAAAAGTTAAAATACGATGCCGCCGATGAGATTGGACAGTTATCAAGCAATATAAACATTATGGCTCAAAAACTTACAGAAAGTGAGCAAATTAAAAACGACTTTATTTCACAAATTTCTCACGAACTGAGAACTCCCATTACTGCGATTCGTGGTTGGAGTGAAACTATGATTGCCGATGAGAATCTTGATGATTTTACTCGTCGCGGTATATCTATAATAAACAGTGAAACTAGCAGACTTTCAAAAATGGTTGAAGAGATGCTTGATATGTCTAGAATGCAAAGCGGAAGACTAAATATTTCACCAACTCCTATTAATATTATAGCTGAATTTGAAGACACTGTTTTTATGATGAGTGAGCGCGGTAAAGGCGAAAATATAAATATCGAATACGACACTAACGAGGTTGAATGTATTGTAAACGGTGATAAAGATAGGCTTAAGCAAGTATTCTTTAATATAATAGATAACGCAATCAAGCACTCAAATGCGGGTTCTAAAATAATTGTAAGTGCTAAAAGAGAAAGTAAAGTCATAAAGTTTACAGTAGAAGATTTTGGAACCGGAATAAGCAAAGAAGATTTACCATATATAAAAGAAATGTTTTATAAAGGTGCATCTCAAAAACGCGGTTCCGGTATAGGTCTTGGTGTTTCTGATGAAATTATGAGATTGCACGGCGGTTTTCTTGACATTGAAAGTGAACTTGGCATTGGAACTAAAGTAACAGTTACACTACCGATATTTGAGGAGGCTTAAAATGATAACACAGATCGATTTGAAATTACTGGATGCTTTACAAAGTATTTCAACACCTATTTTAGATGTTTTTTTTAAGTTTGTTACACATTTGGGTGATGAAGGCTTTATCTGGATTATTACAGCATTGATTATGCTGTGCTTTAAAAAGACTCGCAAATGCGGTATTATGGTTGCTATGGCATTAATTATAGGACTTATTATTGGCAATATAGGTCTTAAAAACATATTTGCAAGACCAAGACCGTTTACGGTAAACCCCGATATGTTGCCTAACCTTTTAATATCACCGCCAAGCAGTTATTCATTCCCATCAGGGCACACAATGTCGTCAATTGAATGTGCTGTTGCAATTTATCTGTGCAACAAAAAATGGGGTATACCAGCACTTGTGCTTGCCTGCCTTATTGCATTTTCAAGATGCTATTTATATGTCCACTACCCTACCGATGTAATTGCGGGTGCCGCAATCGGTGTGTCAATAGGATTTTTGGTAAACTTTATTTACAAAAGATTTATAGAAGGAAAAGTTAAAATTAAAAACTTTGAGTTGTAAAATATTTTGCGTAAAGTAAAAAACCACCCAAAAAAGAGAACTTAAAGACTCTTTTTCGGGTGGCTTTTTATTTATAAGTTTACCAAGAGAAAAATTCAATAAAAATGTAGAGCGCGGCAAATGCTGCAATAGCAGCAATAGGTCCTATATTCAGTTCAGGTTTTTTCTTAGAAAGATGAGATGCTAACATACCAATTTCAAAAATTATTACAAAAACCAATATTGCTAATATAACAACTGTCATTATTTCTTCACTCCATTTTTATTAGATTTTATGATATCAATTATTACTTTATAAATCTATTGACGAAATAGACAAACTTTATATATTAAATTTAGAAATAATATGCATTTTTTGGAGTTTCTATCACAAAATGGTTTTCTAAGAATTATATAGCGAGGATTTCGCTTAACGTTTGTAAAAATTCTTCCATACGCTCAATTACGGGCTGTGGGTTGTCGTTTGGTTTTAATGTAATATACGGTTTATCACCCGTTGTATAGAGAAGTCTGTTTTTATAAATTTTTGTAAGGTTAAATACCGTTTCATCGCTAAGTGTTGTGAAAAAGAACACAAGATTATCGGCCTTTTGCTTAATATCGCGGATATTACGAGAGCGAGCCATATTACGAACAAGGGATATACGCATAAGGTTGATAACACTCTGCGGCGGTTTGGAAAACCTATCTTCTAGTTCATCTTCAACATCATTATAACGTTGTTTTGAATTTATCGCGGCTATTTTTTTATAAATATCAATTCTTGTGCGTTCGCTTGTAATATAGGTTTCGGGTATATACGCATTTATTGAAACATCTATAGTACAATCGGGCTTAGGCTGTACGCTCTCACCCTGCTCAGTCAGTATGACATTTTTTAAAATATCCATATACGTGTCATATCCTACCGACATCATATTACCGCTTTGGCGTTCGCCCAGCAGACTGCCCGCACCGCGTATCTCAAGGTCGCGCATTGCAATTTTAAGTCCTGCACCAAACTCTGTAAATTCCTTTATTGTTACTAATCGTTTGGCTGCAATCTCGTTTGGAACTTTATCCTTACGGTAAGTAAGATAAGCATACGCACGCCTGCTGCTGCGCCCTACCCTGCCGCGTATCTGATGCAGTTGTGCAAGGCCCATACGGTCGGCATCTTCAATTATAAGAGTATTTGCAAAACTTACATCAATACCCGTTTCTATAATCGTTGTGCAAAGCAAAATATCCACTTTATGTTCGCACACCGACTGCCATGCTTTTTCAATTTCCTGTGCGCTCATTTTACCGTGCACTGTCATAATTCGTGCGGTAGGTATTAACGTTGAAATGTGCTCGGATATTTTGTCAAGTTCGTCAATATCATTTTTTAAATAAAACACACAACCGTTACGGCGTATCTCTCGCAAAATGGCCTGTTTTAGTGTGTCAAAGTTATATTCTAATACATAAGTCATTACAGGCAAACGGTCTGACGGAGCCTCTTCTATAATAGAAATATCGCGTATACCTGACATCGCCATATTAAGTGTACGAGGAATTGGTGTTGCGCTCATTGTAAGCACATCGACACCTATTGCAAGTTCTTTTATTTTATCTTTGTGTTTAACACCAAAACGCTGTTCCTCATCAACAATAAGCAGGCCTAAATCCTTAAAAACAATATCCTTTTGCAAAAGGCGATGGGTACCAATAACTATATCCACTTCCCCTGCTGTCAAAGCATCAACAGTGCGCTTTTGTTCAGCGCGGCTTTTAAAACGCGACATTACAGAAACTGTTACTGGAAAGCCTTTAAACCGCTCTACAACCGTGTTGTAGTGTTGGTTTGCAAGAATTGTTGTCGGGACTAAAATTGCAACCTGTTTGCCATCTAAAACCGCTTTAAACGCGGCACGCAATGCAACTTCTGTTTTACCGACACCCACATCACCGCAAAGCAAACGGTCCATTGGATGCGGGCTCTCCATATCGCGTTTTATTTCTTTAACACACTCAAGTTGATCGTCTGTTTCTTCATACTCAAAACGCTGTTCAAATTCATATTGCCAATCACTGTCGGGTGAAAAAGCGTAGCCATTAGCATTAAGGCGCTTTGCATACAGTTCGATAAGTTCTTTGGCTAGCACCTTTGACTCATCACGAACTTTATTTTTCGCCTTTTCCCAAGCTGATGTGCCAAGACGGGAAAGTTTAACTTTTGACGGATCTCCACCGATATATTTAGAAATCAAATCGAGTTGAGGGCACGGAACATATAAAGTATCACCCTTATCGTAAGATATTACCAGATAATCTTTTGTAATACCGTTTGTTGTAATCTGTTTAATTCCACGATAGACACCTATACCATGTGCATGATGCACTACAAGGTCGCCAATTGCAATATCGTCAAAACTATTAATTTTTTCGCCCTGCTGACGTTTTTTTGTGCGTGATAACTGTTTTTTACGAACAGCATCTGACACTATAACAAGTTTTTGTTTATTAAAGGCTATAGCAATATTAATATCACTTATAATTACACTCACACCGTTAAGTGAGTTTCTGTCAAGAGTGTTTTTAACAACCTTAGCGCGTTCGGCATTGGTAGCGGTAACAATACAATTATATCCTTTTTTTATATACTCTTTAAGTTCAAATGCTGCCTCATCACCGTCAAAAGCAGGCACCGATTCCTCGTTAATATCTGCATGCATTAATTTTGAGAGAGGCATTGAACGGGTTTGAGGCAGTTTTGAAAACATATACACGTTTTCACACAGTTTTTTATTAAACTTATCAAAATTTAAATAGTAGTCACCCGACTTATTAATATAAATACCGTGTGTTATACAATGCTTTACATTTTCTTCAAACTGCCAATCTATAAACTCAAAGCGCTTTGCAATATTTGAATATTCACAAACAAAAGTAATAGCATTTGGCATATAATCAAACAGAGTAAATATTTTGGGAAATATAAGAGGAATATATTTATCTACTGCAATTTTTCTGCCTGATTTTATACTTTCAATATCACGAGCTATATCAGAATGTTTGGTATTTTTATACTCTTTTTCAAGTAAAGTTAAAAGAGTTTGCTCCTCCTCATAAGCCGCACCGCCAAGTGCCGTAATTTTTACTGCTGTGCAAGTTTGTTCGCGGCGTTGCGTTATTACATCAAAATAACTTATACTTTCAATTTCATCGTCGAAAAAGTCTATTCTAACAGGTTGTTTTTCACCAGACACAAAAATGTCAACAATACCTCCGCGGTGGGAAAAGGAACCCTCACCCTCAACCATATCAAACATTGAATAGCCATTTTTTACAAGGAATGAACAAAGTTTTGAAATATCGTATTTATCACCGACTTTTAAAGTCAGAGCACGATTTTCAACGCCATCAATACGAGGCACCGGCATACACACAGCATCAACCGTTGTGACAACTACATCAAAATCCCCATTTAAAATCTTTTCTAAAACAACAGTTCTACCTCGTTCTGCTGAACCAGACATTGAATCAACTGTGTCAAAATTAAACTCCGACTCTAAAAAAACAAGAGGCTGTCTTCCAAAAAGGGCGCAAAAAAGCGAGGAAATTTTATTTATGTCATAGGTGTTATCTATGATAAAAATTCCCTTTTTATTCACCTTTTTCATCGCACAATAAGCTGCAACAACCGCAGATGATTCACCAAGGTTATCTACGGCGCACGGCAACGGTGACGGAGGCGGAAGCCAATCACTACCTATTTGTGCATAAAAGTCAAAATCAGCCATTATACATATTTCTCGCTTTATCAAGTTCACCGCACATTAGCAAATTGCAAATATCACCTGTTTTTTTTGCAGCGAAATTGATTTTTTCAAGTTCATCGTTTGTAAACTTACCCAGCACCCAATCTTTTAAATCGTATTCAGCGCAAGGCTTTTTGCCAACGCCTATTTTAATTCGTAAAAACTGTTCACTGTTTAATGTTTTTATAATATCCCATACACCGTTATGACCACCATCAGAACCTTTGGGCCGTATACGGATTTTTCCAACATCTAACGACACATCATCATATATTACTATAATATTCTCTATAGGTATTTTATAGTAATTCATAACAGCACACACTGCACCGCCCGATAGATTCATAAAAGTAAGCGGTTTAACTATGTATATTTCAAATTCACCGTTTTCCGCCTTATAAACCTCAGCATTAGCTTTGCTATTAATAGATTTTGCGCCGTAAAATTCAATGGCACTATCAGCGCAAATATAACCTGCATTATGTCGTGTTTTTTCGTATTTAGAACCTGGGTTGCCAAGTCCTGCTATAAGATAGCGTTTTTTATTTTTAAAAAACATATATTTTCTCCCGAATAGAGTATATATACTAAGTAAAAAAGCATAGGTAACCTATGCTTTTTTATACTATCACAATATACTAATATTTGTCAATCGCAATTATCATATAGTTCAAAAAAGGATAACACATTTTTTTCATAGTCGTTAGGATTTGTAAAATAACTCATCCCATGTTCTGCGTTTTTAACAATCAGCAAATGTTTTTTTGAAGCACAGGCATTGAAGTTTTGGTAGGTCATATCTACCGGAACGAAACTATCATTTTCTCCATGTATAAACAGTATCGGTATTTTTGTTTTCTCAACCGAATCCACAGTTGAAACATCATCGCCAAAACCCGCCCTTTTTGTAATATACATTTTTGCGATATGATATAAAAACTGCGTATTCAATTTAAGATTGTTTTTAAAAACATGGTGCCAGATTGCATTTGGAGACGTGAATGCGCAATCGCTTATTATACCATGCACAGTATCAGGTAGGCCAAGTGACGATGACATAAGAACCGTGGTAGCCCCCATAGATACACCGCAAAGATAGATAGGAAGATCTGTGCCAAATCGGTTAATTATATAATAAAGCCAATCAACACAGTCGTACCGTTCCATTACACCAAAGCAGATATGCTCTCCTTCACTTTCACCTTGCGAACGTTGGTCGGGAAAAAGAACACTACAGCCATTATTATGATAAAACTCTACAGGAAGGCCAAAATCAAGAGCCCAGCCCGAGCGCCAGCCATGCATTGCAATTAGTATTCGTTTGGGATTTTTTGCGCCGTACCAATGTCCGATTAAAGTAAGTCCGTCACGGCTTTTTATTGAAACTGTCTGTGTATCTTCAAGTTTTAATTTTGCAGCCGTGTCAATTACAGTGTGAACAAACTCTCGGCTTACTATTTCGCCTTTAATTTTCTGTGAAACAGGTTTTAACACGGAAGGCATTTGTTTGCTTGTTGCTGCATCTGCCAATGTTTTTATAAAAACAGCGGCAACTGACACATAAGTTGCCACTGCCGCTGTTAAAGCCATTACAGTAAATGCCAAACGGTTTTCTCGCTTCATAATTATCACCTAAATTAAAGTATACTCATTTAAGCGGATTTGATACATTTACTTATTAAATTTATCAAGTTCTTGTTGTTCAAGTTCACGGTATGCAACCTTACCTACAAGAGTTTTAGGAAGTGAGTCGCGAAATTCAATTTCATAGGGCATTGCATATTTAGAAATATTCTTTTTACAGTAGTCAAAAAGTATGTTGCGGTTCTTTTCGCTTTGCTCAACACCGTCTTTTAACATTACAAAAGCTTTGACTTTTTGCATTTTATATGCATCGGGAACTCCGATAACACAACTCATTTGCACAATCTCATGTGCATCAATTATATTCTCAAGTTGCGAGGGATAAACATTATAACCACTGGTTACTATAACACGTTTCAAACGTTGTTTAAAATAGATGAAACCATCGCTGTCCATTGTACCAAGGTCCCCTGTATGAATCCATTCTTTTTGGTCCTTGTGTACCCGTTTAGTATTTGCTGTTTCTTTAGGATTGTTCATATAACCAATCATTACTGTAGGACCGCTGATACAAATTTCACCCAATTCTCCAAAAGGTACTGATTGGTCTGTTCCGACTTTTACAATTTTATAAAAAGTATCGGGAAAAGGCTGACCGATACTTCCCTCTTTTGCAAGATGAATAGGTGTAAGACAACTGGCAGTAACACATTCGGTAGTGCCGTAGCCTTCACGAATTTTAACCTTACAATTATGTACTGACAAAAATTCATCAAATTTCTTTTTAAGTTCGACTGACAACGAGTCGCCGCCACTAAAAACTCCTTTTAAGCAACTAAGATCTGCCCCTTCCATTACAGTCTGACGAATGAGAGCCTCGAAAAGAGTAGGAACTCCTGCAATAAAATTACATTTATATTTTATGATAAGTTTTGCATAACTCTTTGCAGTAAAACGCGGGACAAGAATGCATCTTCCGCCGTTTATTAACATTGAGTGAATGCTTACACCAAGACCAAAGCCGTGAAACATAGGCATAACCGCAAGCATTTTATCACCTGCATTAAACATTGGATTAGTTGCAATTATCTGACTACCAAGAGCATTGAAGTTTTTATTTGACAATAAAATTCCTTTTGTAGTTCCTGTTGTTCCTCCGCTATATAAAATCACCGCGGCATCATCACAACTTTTTTTAACCTCAACATCACCTATATAGTTTTTACCGTTTTTTTGAAAGCGATTCCAAAAAACCACTGGCTCATTCTTGCTTATTTTTTTGATTTTTCTGCCGTCAGTAAGCGAATATCCTATACGCATTGGCAATGTAAGCTCGTCCTTAATACTAGTAATTATCAAGGTGTTTAACTTTACACTATCCAATATTGACTTAAACTTATAATAAAACTGGTCAAGTGTTATTGCTGCTTTACTTTGTGATTCGTTAAGAAAAAAGGCAATTTCATTTTCACTTGAAAGTGGATGCACCATATTGGCAACAGCACCAATACAGTTAATTGCATAAAGCATTAAAACTGTCTGCGGACAGTTTGGTAGGCAAACTGTTACTTTATCACCTGATTTAATACCCGATGCTAACAAAGCACGTGCTGTAGACTCTATTTTACATACAAGTTTTTTATATGTAGTTTTTTTGCCAAAAAAATCGCAGGCTACAAAGTTTGGATATTTATCCTTTGCAAGTTTCACAGCTTGATACATTGTACCATCAAAATATTCAAGTGTATGAGGTATATCACCGTAATTTTCAAGCCATGGGGCTTTTATGTCTGACAATTATTTTATTTCCTCCATAAGTTTTTTGAAAAGAATAAGTGAACGTTTAATCATATCCCGCGAAACACAATAAGATATGCGAATATAACCTTCGACACCAAAACTGTCTGACGGAACCAAAAGTAAATCGTATTTTTTTGCCATTTCACAAAATTCTTTCGCATCTGCCAACGGTGATTTTACGAATAAGTAAAATGCACCGTCAGGTCTCACGCAATCATATCCATAAGATGTAAGAGTATTAAACAGTAAATCACGGTTTGCTTTATATTCTGACACATTTGCTAAAGCATTTGGGTTTTGTGCAATGACAGCCTGCATTAAGGATGGTGCACATACAAAACCAAGTGCCCTTCCTGCACCGCAAACAGCTGCATATATATCGTTATTATTTTGCGCCTTATTTGACACTAAAATATAACCAATTCGCTCACCGGGAAGAGAAAGCGACTTACTGTAGGAATAACAAACCAATGTGTTATCGTAATATTTTGTAAGGTAAGGTACCTTTACATTATCATCATAAACAAGTTCACGATAAGGCTCGTCCGACAGCAAATAGATAGGATGAGAATAGAGTTTTGAGCGCTTATTTAGTAAATCACACAAGCGTATTATACACTCTTCTGTTAATACAGCACCTGAAGGGTTGTTGGGTGAGTTGACAATCACTGCCTTGGTTTTTGAAGTAATTGCTTTTTCAAGAGCCTCAAAATTAATCATAAATGTACTTGTATCAGCCATAACGGGAACAAAAGTAGCATTTGCGCTTTCAACAAAAACTTTATATTCAGGAAAAAAAGGAGCAAACGCTATAACCTCGTCATCTTTACCACACAGTGCATTTAATGAAATGGTAAGTGAAGCGGCAGCACCACAGGTCATATAAATATCATTTGGTGTAACTTCTGCATCAAAGCGACTGTTTATTGAATTTGCAATTGCAGTTCTCACTTCAAGCGAACCTTGCGCTGAAGTATAACCATGAATTGAAGGATTACATGCAAACTTCACAATAGAATTTTGTATACACTCAGGTGATGCAACACTTGGATTACCCAAACTGAAGTCAAACACATTTTCCCTGCCAACAATTTTGGCACGGCTGTTACCATATTCAAAAATCTCACGGATTACCGAACGAGCAGTACCTAAAGAGTGATTTTTTAAATTAATATTCATATTAAACACCTCTTAAAAATTAATTATAATACTGCAATCATATATTGTCAAACTAATAGGGCTGTAAAAAACAATAGTTTTTTACAGCCCTAAAATTATTCGTTTAAAATTTTAACGGGTTCAATGCCTTTAACAAAAGCTTTTGTGATAACTACTTTTTTAGCATTTTCCATTGAAGGCACATCGTACATAACGCTTTGCATTACTTTTTCAATAATAGCACGAAGACCACGAGCGCCGGTTTTGTTTGCAATTGTCATATTTGCTATTTCTTTTAATGCTTCATTTGTAAATTCAAGTTCAACATCATCATAAGCAAACAGTTTTTTATACTGCTTTATAAGTGCATTTTTTGGTTCTTTGAGAATGCGAAGCATTGCGCTTTCATCCAATTCATCAAGAGAAACAAGCACCGGTAGTCGTCCAACTAGTTCGGGAATTAAACCGTACTTTACAATATCATAACTTTCAACATTTTCATAAATTTCAGAAAGTGATTTTTTGGTGCCGGACTTTATATCCGAGCCAAAACCGATACCGCTGTTACCTTTTAGGCGTTTTTCGACATTTTTTTGTATACCGTCAAACGAACCGCCACAAATAAACAGAATGTTTTTTGTATCGATATGAATAAACTCCTGATTGGGATGTTTTCTGCCGCCCTGTGGAGGTACATTGGAGACAGTTCCTTCAAGAATTTTTAATAAAGCCTGTTGTACGCCTTCGCCACTAACATCGCGAGTGATAGACATATTTTCACTCTTACGCGAGATTTTATCAATCTCATCGATATAAATAATTCCCTTTTCTGCCTTTGCAATATCAAAATCAGCAGCTTGAATTAATTTTAAAAGTATATTTTCAACATCTTCACCTACATACCCTGCCTCAGTAAGCGTTGTAGCATCTGCAATAGCAAACGGCACACCTAAAATTTTTGCAAGGGTTTGAGCAAGGTAAGTTTTACCGCTTCCTGTAGGACCTATAAGCAGAATATTACTTTTTTGAATTTCAACACCGTCATCGGTATCGTCAAGATTAAGTATGCGTTTATAGTGATTATAAACAGCGACAGAAAGGGCAATTTTAGCCCTTTCCTGTCCTATAATATAGTCGTCTAAGAAATTCTTTATCTCATGCGGGGTATACATATTGATGTCAAGCGACTCGTCGGGAGTATCTGTAAACTCACCGTCGTTGATATTAAGGTTTAAACCTAACATATCAGCGCATAGTTCAATACAATCACTGCAGATAAAGGCATCGCGACCGGCTATCATTTTCGAAACATTATTTTCAGGACGGCCGCAAAAAGAACAACAATGGCCGTTAGAGCCCTTTATATCTGACATTGTTACCTCGTTTTAATTACCTTGTCTATAAGACCATATTCACAAGCTTCTTCTGCTGTCATAAAGTTATCACGTTCTGTATCGCGTTCGATAACCTCCAGCGGTTTGCCTGTAGCGTCTGCAAGCATAAGGTTTAATTTCTTTTTGATTTTAATAATACGCTCGGCATGAATTTGAATATCAGTTGCCTGACCTTGAGTGCCACCGAGCGGTTGGTGAATCATAATTTCACTATTGGGTAAAGCAAAACGCTTACCTTTAGTGCCGGCAGACAGCAAAAATGCACCCATACTTGCTGCCATACCGATACAGATTGTAGAAACATCACATTTGATGTAATTCATTGTATCGTAAATTGCCATACCTGCAGTGACTGAACCACCTGGACTGTTAATGTATAAATGAATATCCTTGTTTGGATCTTCTGCTTCCAGGAAAAGAAGCTGTGCAACGATGACACTTGCTGATGCATCGTTTACTTCACCATCAAGGAAAATAATTCTCTCTTTTAATAAACGGGAATAAATGTCGTAAGAACGTTCACCACGGCTGGTTTGTTCAATGACATAAGGTACTAAACTCATGGAAACTCCTCCTATATTCAGATACTTTTCACAGTATTCCATATATTGCGCTCCTATTCACACAAAAAGGGACACAGCGGGTTCCGCTGTGCCCCGCCCTCTTAATGCTTACTATACTTCTTTTGCAGCTTCAGTAACGAGTTCTACTGCTTTTTCAATTGCCATATCCATCTTCATCTGTTTCTTTTCTTCATCGCCCATCATGTCTGTGAGTTTTTCCACATCCATCTTGTATGTTTCTGCCATCTTAGCGATTTCTGCTTTTACATCTTCTTCAGATACTTCAATGTTTTCAGCTTTTACAACAGCTTCTAAAACAAGTCTGCTCTGGATACGTTTTACAGCGTTTGGTTTCATCTGTTCTAATGCTGTATCAAGTGTCATTCCTGTGAACTGTAAGTACTGTTCGAAAGAAAGACCCTGAGACTGGATTCTCTGAGCAAATTCATCTACTAACTGACGAGCCTGTGTATCGATCATTGCTTCTGGGATATCCATCTGTGCGTTTTCAATGATTTTTTCGATAACTGCATCTTCTTTTGCTCTCTTAGCTGCATCTGCTTTGTTTG
>JAZQJA010000020.1:0-32091 GCA_045541455.1 Eubacteriales bacterium | reverse complement strand
TACTTAAATTTTCTATTTTTATTATGAATGACAGTTTTATGAACAAAAAGATTAATTTTATTATAAATATTATATATTATATTGTTATATTAGTGCTGTTTTATGCGCTGTTTAAATATGTTTTGCCGTTGGTATTACCGTTTATAATAGCATTTTTTGTGGCATATTTTGTAGAGCCGTCAGTTTTATTCTTTTGCTATAGGTTTAAAATAAAACGGCAATTAGCATCAATTATTTCGATTTTGTTTTTTAGTACACTAATAGTTTTTGTTGCATTAGTTTTGAGTGTAACTGTTTACGATCAATTAAAAAACTTTTATACTAGCGTTCCAACTATATTAGATAATACATTTGATTATTTTGAAAGTTTGATAGTTAAAGACGGAATTAGTAGATTATCACCAATTGAACAACTTATTTTAAACTTATTTGAATATGTAAAAGAAATAGATTTTGCATATATATTGAACGGCAATATAGGAAATACGGTTATAGGTTTCTTTTCTAATTTTATGAAATCAATACCTAACATTTTATTTACTATTTTGATAACGGTAATTTCATCGATATTTATCTCGGCTTCTCTTACAGATATTAAGAAATTTATTCTAACACAATTTAATCGTAAAAGTAGAACGGTTATAACGGAAATTAAAAGCAGTGTTTTGTCCGTATTAAAAAAGTACATTAAATCTTATGCGGTGATTTTGCTTATAACTTTTATTGAGCTGGTAGTTTTATTCTTGATTTTTAATATTAAACCTGCAATTTCTCTGGCATTTATAATATCTGTTGTTGATTTATTGCCGGTTTTGGGAGTTGGGACAGTTCTTATACCTTGGGGACTATTTTGTTTTGTTATCGGCGATTTTACAAAAGGTATTGTTTTACTGTCAATATACGGAATTGTAATGGTTGTGAGACAGATAATCGAGCCAAAAGTTATTGGAGAAAATATTGGTTTACCTGCTGTTGTAACTATAGTAGCAGTTTTTTTGGGTTTGAAAATTTTGGGGATTTTTGGAGCTTTTTTATTACCAATAATTATAATTATAGTAAAGGAATTACAAGAAAAAGGATTAATAAGTATTTGGAATATTAACTATTGACAAAGTTGTGTTAGAGATATAAAATACCTATAGTTACAGAGTAGAAATCTATGCGTGAAGTGTCTGTCGAACGGGGAGTTGTCGATAGAACGAAAAGATATATTCTTGCGGTATAGATTTTGCATCCCGCTGTTGAGTTATAAAGATAAAACCTCCTTATAATTTCAGCAGAAAATAAGGAGGTTTATTATTATGGGAATTAACAAAAAATTAGTAAAAGAGTATTTATTTGAGCCTTTTAAAGCACTTAAAAATGTAAAAAATCTTACTTATTGTGCAATGCTTCTTGCCTTGTCGGTGTTATCGGCTTATATTATGTCTTTTTATCCTACTAATTATATTAAAATATCTATAACATTTATATTTATCGCAATAATAGCTATGAAATTCGGTCCCGCCATTGCAGGCATTGTTGCCGCGGCAGCTGATATTATACAATGCGTCACACATCCTGTAGGCCCCTATCAACCGCTTTTGACTGTTGGCGCCGCATTAAGTGGCATAATATTTGGGATATTGTTATATCATAATAAAACAAATTTATGGAGAATTATTGTTTCTAAGGCTACTATTTCGTTGTTTATAAGCTCTCTGTTTGATACTTATGCAATATCATTATTATACGGAATTCCGTTTGTTAGTTTTTTCATTCCCCGTATCATAAAAAATGCAATCGCCTTTCCAATAGAAGTTTTTTTAATAGTAACGGTTATTTCGCTAGTTAAAAAGTTGGATAAAAAAATTTAATATAATGGTATAATTGAGCCGGTATCAGTTAAGGAAACTTCCCTACTGTATATAGGCTCAATTTTTTCTTTTTCAAGGATATCACATAACAAATTATAACAATTAAGCTCTTCTATATTGCCGTCAAAAAAGATTTTATCTTTATCAATTAAGCCACTACAACCGCCCCAAAATCCGTTTTTATAACCATCTAGTATAATTTCATCACATGGTAGCAAGTAGGCTCTAAAACCGTTTTTTTCGGCGTTATGACATATTGATTTGTCTGATGTGATTATTGAATTTTTGTTTAATACACAAATATTGCATTTTGTGTACCCCTGTTTTACTTTAATAATATTAAAATTATTATCGATTAAATGTTTCTGATGGTTAGCTGCAAAACAATGTTCTCCTATTATTGTAAAGTTCAATGGTGAATCGTAGGGATAGGGCGATGTAATTCCACTAATAGATTTCAATTTAAATTCAGTCAAGATATTTTTATAATAATCATAAGCAGTTTTTGCCACAAGGGCAAATTTATCTGCGATTAATACAAATTGCATATCGGGATGAAAACGAGTACAGTCGGTAATGGTTGGGATTTCAATTGATTCAACTATAGAAATATTTAATGATTCAATTATTTTTTTTGATTTATCGTTTAAATTCTTATTTACTAAAACGCAGGATACTTTTTTTGTAGGTAAATTAGGTGTCATTATTTTTAAGTCCGTTTCTAACTTTATATATTGCCTGGCTTAAAGAAGAGACGCTTATAATTTCAATTCCTTCAAATTTTTTAGAAAGTTTGTTTCTTGATGGAATCATAATGTATTTAAATCCAAGGCGCTTTGCTTCGGAAATTCGTTGTTCAATATATGATACTGCTCTAACTTCACCTGAAAGTCCAATTTCTCCTACTGCAATCAGTTCTGAAGGCATTTCAAAATCTGCTAATCCTGATGCAACAGACAGCAAAATTGCAAGGTCCGAACTGTTATCGGTCAGTTTAAATCCACCTACAACATTGATATATGTATCCATTGAATACAACTGATAATTAGCCCTTTTCTCAAGAACCGCAAGAAGTAACGACATTCTATTATAGTCAACACCAGAGGTCATTCTGCGTGGAGCCGGATAGTTGGTTTTAGTAACAAGAGCTTGTACTTCTGCTAAAATTGCGCGAGTACCTTCCATTACGCATGTTACACATGTGCCAGGGATATTTTTGGGTCTTCCATCTAAAAACATTTTTGATGGGTTATCTATTTCAACAAGGCCAGATGACTGCATATCAAAAACAGCAATTTCATTAGTCGAACCAAATCTGTTTTTAATGCTTCTTAAAATACGAAAACTTAAGTTTTTATCACCCTCAAAATACAAAACAGTATCAACCATGTGTTCTAACACTTTTGGCCCTGCTAAAGATCCTTCTTTGGTTACATGCCCGATTATAAAAACTGTTATACCATTTTCTTTTGCGATCTTCATTAGTAGACCAGTAGCCTCTTTTATTTGTGAAACACTTCCGGTTGTGGAATTAATTGCACTGCAATACATTGTTTGTATAGAATCAATTATCAATATATCCGGAGGATTTGTAGAGCATAATGTAACAATTGTTTCGACATTTGTTTCAGATATAAGCATAAGATTTTCGCTTTGTACTGAAAGTCTGTTTGCCCTTAGTTTTATTTGACTCATAGATTCTTCGCCGGAAATATAATAGCATTTTTTTGTTTTAGAAAAACTATTACACATTTGTAATAGTAAAGTTGATTTGCCAATGCCGGGATCGCCACCAACAAGCGTTAACGAACCTTTAACAGCCCCGCCGCCGAGAACTCTATCAAGTTCTTGCATTCCGGTAGAAAATCGTATTTCATCTAATATATTAACATCATTGATTGAAATTGGGTTAAGAACTGTATTTTGAGTGGTTAATTTGTTTGAGGAGTTTGCTACTATAGTTTGTTCTTCAAAGGTATTCCATTCATTGCAAGCAAAACACTTGCCCATCCATTTAGGGCTTTCATTTCCGCAATTTTTACATACAAAAACTGTTTTTTGTTTAATTGCCATTTAACTCACTTCCTGTTAGTTTATATATTATAATTTCTGAAATAGATTTTGCGATTTCACTTTGGAAATTATCGTCTTTAAGTTTGTGTAAATCTTCATTGTTTGTTAAAAAACCGCACTCAGCAAGAATACAAGGATTATTAATATGATTAAATAGATAAACATTAGACGGAATGGGTTTTATTGTTTTATTATTATCAGGCTGATATTTTAAATTTATAATTCTTTGCATTTCTTGTGCGATACTTTTAGATAGTTCACAAGTTGGTTTATAAAATATTTGGGTGCCATAAACATTTTCAGCAGGATAAGTATTCATGTGTATACTTAAAAACAATGTGTTTGGGTATATATTTGCTATTTTAATTCTTTCCTTTATATCAGATACTTTTTTTGCGTGAATGGTACTTCCCTCGGTAAATATACTACTTTCATCGCAACGTGTTAAAATACATTCAAATCCAGCTTTTGTTAAGCAATTAGAAATTTTAATGGCAATTGCAAGATTTATATTAGACTCTATTGTTCCATCCTTTGCAATTGCTCCTCCGTCTGGTAACCCATGTCCGGCATCAATAATAATTCTTTTAGTGCTATTATTGAAAACTCCGGTTGATATATAGTTCCTAGCATAAAAATATGAACAAAATATTATTATAATTGTAAGTATAGTTGTTATTTTAAAAATGAATATTGTTTTATTCAAGATTACCACCATTAAAACAATATTCATTTTATTAGTTAATTATGTTTTTGTGTACCCTTTAACATTCTGAAAAAACCGTCTGTTATATAAATACCTTTGTAACCTGCAATATATCCAATCATTGGTATAATAATAAGCGGAATTAATGAAGATAAAAAGACTTCGGTAATGTGATTGGGAAAAATATTACACATGGGCCAATTATAATACATAGATATAATTCTTGTATATAGTTTTGAAAATTGAGCGATAACTATTGAACCGCTATTATTACTAACTATATAAATAGCAACAAGGCTGTATAAAGGTATTGACGAGATTATCCCTGAAACTGCGCCTTTGTAAAGATATTTTTTACTATCAGGATTGTTACGTCTGTCGCTGTCGTGAAACCCATATTTATGTGCAGATTTGTACTCTATGTAAGTAAAGAACGGAAAGGTGAAGAGTAAAAAAATTATTTGAGACCAAATGCTGTCACCGGCAAGCATCCACACAAAAATTATGCACATAAAACCACCTACGGATGCTAAAAATTGGTTTGCTAGTAATGACAAACTAAGTTTAAATATGTTTTTCATTTATTCTCCTTTGCTGACTTTAACAAGTTTTTGAGTTCTGATTTTGAAAAAGTATATTTATTGTCGCAAAACTGACAACTAAGCTGTGCACTTCCTTGGTCGTTGATTATATTGGTTAATTCCTCTTCGCCCAAAGAAATAAGAGCTTTCTCCATACGATCTTTAGAACAGTTGCATTTATATTTGGGATTATGCTCACACATAATGTCATAATCAAGACCTAAAAGGAGTTCACGTGCCATTCTTTTTGTGTTGTAACCTTTATCTAGCATTTCGGTTACGCTTTCAAGCGTATAAACATTAGCTTCAAGTTTTGATATGATTTCTTCGTCAGCACTAGGCATAAGTTGAATAATATATCCTCCGGCTGCTTTGATTGTATAATCAACATCAACTAAAACACCGAGTGCTACAACAGAGGGAATTTGTTGAGAACTCATAAAATAATAAGCAATATCTTCCGCTATTTCTCCTGTTTGTAACTCAACTCTGCCAACATAAGGTTCTTTCATACCCATGTTTTTAATTATAGTTAAAAAGCCGTTACCGACAGCTTTTGAAACGTCAAGCTTTTTGTTGGTTTTGAGAGGTATGTCGACAATTGGGTTGTCAATATAGCCCCTGACATCGCCATGACAGTCGGCCACCGTTACAATTGATCCGAGCGGGCCGTCACCGCTTATTTGAA
The DNA here is from genome assembly GCA_045541455.1 of Eubacteriales bacterium. GTDB lineage: Bacteria > Bacillota > Clostridia > Oscillospirales > QAKW01 > RGIG9041. Next base: position 26,187 of record JAZQJA010000020.1, on the reverse strand, counting down.
TTGATAGTGATTCATTTTCACCTTTTAAATCAAGACCCATAATAGATGCGGCTGTTAATGTACGTCCCATAGCTGCAGCAGCAACCGGTGATAGATTGTGTATTTTAACGGCTTTATTTACAAGTTCTGTTGTATCTGCAACAAATGCTCTGTAAGCGCCGCTTTTGTCTAAAATCCTTAAAACGCTGTCCATAATAATCTCCAAATAAATTAATATTAATATTATAAAGCATTATATAATTAAAAGCAATAGAATTACTGTTAACAAATAAAAAACAGCCGATTGGCTGTTTTTTATTTATTTAATAACTATGTCAAAAAGAAAAAAGATTAGTGGTATTGTTAAACATGATAAGACATGCGATATTAATGCCATGCCTGCCGCAACTGAAGTGTCTTTGCCATAAGCACTTGGTATAACAATTGTATTAAGACCAAGAGGCATAGCCACTGAACAGACAGTGCATAGTGCAAGTTCATAGGATATAGGTATAAACTTTAATATACCTATAAACGCAACGGGTATTAATATCAAACGAATGATAGATACAGCATATATTGAAATGTTTTTTATAATTGCCTTTAAATCAATTTTTGCAATAGTCATGCCTGTAAGAATCATTGCCATAGGCGACATGCAGTTGCCGAGTGTTGTGATTGATGTATTTAAAAACGATGGAATAGACAACTTTGTAAGTCCTAAAATTATACCGATAATCATTGAAATGAACATTGGATTAATTAGATTTTTAAGTACGCTTTTTAGTGATTTCTTCTCTGTAGTTGATGGAATAAGAAGATAAGGAACACCCCAGACATATATATATACCCAAAACGGCAATCCAAAAATTAAATATTCCATAAATATGTTTGGGAACAGAGCGGAAACAACTGCATTACCCATAAAGCCAAAATTTGAAAAAGCTAGACCGTAGGTGTAAATTTTTTGTGTGTGATTATCTTTTGAACATAGTTTTGCAAGTACAACAGCGATAGGACAACTAATAGTTATAACAATTAATCCGCACAGAATAAAATTACCTGCCGATGCAATTTTATCTATGGTAAAGTTTTGCATAAACGTTCCAATTACAAGTGCCGGAATGAAAACATTATTTTCAAGTTTTGATAAAATGTTGGCACCTTCTGCTTGAACAATATTAAAGCGAGTTAATACAAATCCAATTACTATTAATATTAATAAAAAAGCCATTTGGTTAAGTGTTGAGAATAATATTGTCATCTAGAATTAGTTACCTTTCGTTTTACTTTTTATATAGTAGCATACCAATTAAGTGTTATCAAGTGTGTTTTGTGTTAAAAAATATGTAGTTAAAATCATATTTTTACTTTTTTGCTGTTTTTAACTTTTTCTAAATCTTCTTTGTCAATCCATTCCTCCGTATAACCGCAGTTACAACAGATATATCTATTTACATTTACTGCAGAAAAAATGGATTTGCCTGTAATTATATTATTACCAGTACCATACGGGCCAGAGTAACCGTCAAATCGTACAATATTTGAAGATTTGCATTTTGAACACATTTTTGTGTTTTTCATTTTGAAAATCCTTTCAATTGAATATTATTAAAAAAACATTACAATTCCGCTTATTATCATACCGATATAAATAATCAACTTTAATTTGTTTGAATTTAATTTATCAAATACGAATTTACCAATAAAATCACCTGTCATACATCCAACCATGCCAATCATCGCATAAATCAAAATATTAACATCAATAATTCCATTTACAGCACGCATTGTTGTTGCATATAAATTAGTAAAACAAAAATAAAATTGGATTGTTGCAAAATATGCAATGTTATCTGTTGTCGCACTACTAATATACAATACTGCCGGAGGGCCACCTGTAGAAAATAAACCACCCAAAGTACCACCGAGAGCACCAGCGATAACTCCGTTTGTTAAATTTGGCTTTATCCTAATATGTTTGTTAAAAAATAAGAAGTACAAACTTAAAGCTATTAAAACAGTACCAAGCAATATTTTAAATAGATTTCCCGAGACTATCGAGGAAAAATGAACTGCAATAGGTATCGAAATTAATGCAGCACATATCATAGGTATAACTATTTTATATTTTACATTTTTTCTGTGTTGAATAGCATTATAGGTTGCTGTCATACAAGCAAAAAGAGATGATATTGCGGCAGCGTCTGTGTGTGATGGCATAAAATGAGGTAAAAAAACCATAGCGAATATGCCAAGCCCAAAACCACTAACACGCTGAACAAAACCTGCGCCGATGCCAATTAGCACTAGAAATAAAACATGCCATAAATTCATAGCAACCCCTCCCCTATCGCATGATGCGATTATAACATATAGGTTATGAAATTTCAAGGTTATGCGATATTGATAGTTTAATTAAATTGCTAATGTTATTATAAATTTAAAAAAAGTGTAAAATATAGTTATTTTACTATATTAAATTAATAATTTATGCTATAATTATATAAATCAAATATAAGAGAGGTATTGTTTTGATAAAGCATTTAAAGAATATTCGTTTTGTTAACATAATAATGCTTACTGTGGCGGGAGTTGTAAACGCGTTTGGAATCACTCTGTTCCTAACTCCCGTTAAATTATATGATAGCGGTATTTCCGGGACATCAATGTTACTTGATCAGATAACACCTGAATATTTAACGCTTTCTATATTTCTTTTAATATTGAATATTCCATTGTTCCTTTTTGGTCTTAAAAAGCAGGGCTGGTTGTTTACTGTTTATGCGATATATACTGTTGCTATCTATTCGCTTTTTGCTTGGCTGATAACTGATATTTTTCCAATCGATGTGAGTATAGCCTCACCTCTCGCAGGAACAGATCTGCTTCTTTGTGCTTTATTTGGAGGTGTCATATCAGGTATAGGAAGCGGTCTCGCAATTCGATACGGTGGTGCTATGGACGGTATAGAAGTCATGGCAGTAATTTTCGCCAAGAGGCTCGGCGTTACTGTTGGAACCTTTGTTATGGTTTATAATGTATTCTTGTATATTATTTGCGGATTTGTGCTTAAGAGTTGGATTCTTCCATTATACTCAATTGTTACCTATGCTGCAGCGCTAAAAACAATCGATTTTATTGTTGAAGGCTTGGATAGAGCGAAATGTGCTATTATTATTACTGAAAATCCTAACGATATATGTAAAGCGTTAAGTGAAACATTTGGAAGCGGTATGACACACCTTGAAGCTAAAGGTGGATATTCTAATCGTGATAAGGCAATGATATATTTCGTTGTAAACAGATATCAGGTGATTCGGATGCGTGACTTGGTTCATGAAATTGATCCTTATGCATATATTACCATTAGCGAAGTAGCAGATATATTTTCTAATAATAAAAGTAACTAAATAAAACTTTTACAAAAATAAAAGCAAGTCATAGGCGTTGTACCCGTAAGGATACAACGCCAGTTTTATTCGCCAAAGGCGAGTTATATTGCTTCGCAGTTATATTCAGCTAAAAGCCGAGTGTTATTCGCTTTGCGAGTTTAGGAGCGAATAAAATATCACTGTGAGACCTGTCTCACAATATCACTATATAAAATATTTTTTGAGATAGTAAAACGGATGTGCAGAAATTCTGTACATCCGTTTAAAATTTTGTCTCACACCATAACAAGCAGGACATTTAGGCGCCCAAATGTCACTTGTTAGGAGAACCTAAAACCCTTTTCTAAACAAATATCATCTATTCGATAAATTGGAATTGGTCGATTCACTTCTACCTGGCAATAATCGTTATTTTTTCTTCCATATTAGGTAAATACCTACAATCGCTCCAATAAGAGCAACTGGAGATAACCTTACAAAAAACCACTCAAATGCATGAAGAAGAACTCCGACAACGGCTATTTCAGGGTCACTGTAGTCCCACGCTAAATATGGGCTACCAAAAATAATTAAGAGCATCCAAACCGCTATTATGGCAACTGCTAATAGGCTAAAGAACACTGTTAACTTTTTTCGCTTTGCGTTTCTACTCAGAGCAAGTTGCAAATTGATGATTTCCAATTTTTCAGAAATCACCTTTAAGTCATTTACTTCTGTCTGTTCAACAATTTCTCCAAGCAAAACACTTACAGGTGTGTCGAGTGCTTCTGATAAAGAAATCAACATATTAGAGTCTGGTACCGACAAGCCTTGCTCCCATTTTGAGATTGTTTGTCGAACCACATTTAACTTGACAGCAAGTTCTTCTTGGGATAATCCTTTTGATTTTCGGACTGCCCTTATGTTTTCACTCAGCATGAGGAATGCCTCCTTTCTTTTAGTAGTCGCTTGTATTGTATCAAAGTGTACCCGTTGCTACAAGCAACGGGTATTAACATTTAGGTTTGCAACTGAAATTAACAGACCATCAAATTCTTATTTATCGGTTAGTTATATTATAGCACGACTTGACTAACAAAGAAAGGAAATATTAAAAACACCCATAGTTTTTTAAAAAACTATGGGTGTTTTCGTGTCTTGTTGTACTGTCCTTTAGAGTACGACCCATACGACTTGCTTTTATTTTTGGGTGTTTTAAATTTAGTGGCATGAATTAAAAGGCTCTGAAAAACAAATGATTATTCTAACTCATTACCGCAATGCGGACAATATCTTGAAAACCACGTAAGTTTCCAAAAAAATGTATCACAATGTGGACAACGCCACCAAAAATACAGAAAAATGCAAAATATAATCAAGAAAGTTATAAGTATCAATACTCCTAATCCGGTTGTAGTAAAGAACTTGTAAAATATTATCAATGCTATCGCAAATATTGCTGTTATTACATTTAAAATTATTCGTTTTGTTTTGAATGGAAGTTTTGATTGTTTCATCAAATCACCGCCTCGGGTATAGTGTTGCATAAACCCAATAATAAATCAATGCGAAGTGCGATTAGTTTATCAATAGATAAAAAAGAACTGGTAGAAAACCGAAGATTTTCTATTTTTTTATATCAAATCTTCAAAATGACTACTCACATATCCATGCGATTTCAAAAAAGAAAACGTAGTAGTAAGTTTTTCTTCAAAATCGGGTTGATACCTTTTATAATCAACATAATAATATTGCTCGTGTATCATAACCCGTATATCGTTTCGTTCAATCAAGTTTTCCAACCGTGTCAAAATTTCTTGTTTAGAAAAGCAGTTGAGCACAATATCTATTGAAGCAAAGCTTATCACACCACTTTTAATAGTTTCTCCGTTACGTATTCTGGTTGCATCGTTTTTTGTTAGCCCATATGATGTTCTTGGATTTTCCTCGTTACCGAAAAGCCCCAACAAGCCTAAAACATTATTATCTGCAAGCGCATTCAAGCCCTCTTCTGTAGTAAGGCAATAATGAATGGTAGTTGTTTTTGCCAGAGCGGAAGGTGAAGAAAATCGAATAATTTGATTATTTACCTTTTTGCAATCTTGATAAACTTCATCATATCCTGAAAATTCATACGGCTTTACATTTTCATAATCCGAGTGGAATGACAATTTCAGCCAATCCGCGTTTTCCTTCCATTCGGAATAATAAGCCGTACTCATTTTTGAAAGGTCGAAATTTTCCGTGCGGTAGAACAAATTTAACTGTACTTTCAAATCAAATTTTTCATGTAAGCGCTTATACATGGCAAGATATGGATGTTCAAAAATACTGCTATAGGTATTTTCGGTCAATTCTTTTAAAAATCGAATGTTATCGTCAACCGTAAAACAGAATGTTTTCATATTAACACCACCTATGTGTGTATTATAGCATATATTTGCAAGAAGTGCAACATCGTTGAGCGTAAGCCCACATCGTTTACGGAGATAGCCGTAACACTGTTTGCCGAAGGCAACCTCGTTTTGTGTCCGCTAAGGTGGAATGATGTTGCGAGTTAGCTTATAAACGATGTTGTGTGCTTTCGGACGCAAACACAAAAAGAAAAGACACGATTCACATCGTGTCTTTTCTTTTTGGGAGTTTTGAACTTAATGACACGAATGAAATGTGACTGAAAACTGAGGATTTTCATAAAGATATGTTTATAATACTCTTTCTGAGATCATTTTGCAAATTTCCTTTATATCGCAATCGCCTTTAAATTCAAATTTAACTTTTCCAATTCCGGAAAAATACAGTTCCAATTCACAATCCGCAATCAATTCTTCTCTTCCTGCTGTTTCAACTGAATAAGCTTGAATTCTTGAATACGGCATAGATGTATAATCTTGTTTTGTACCAGTTAAACCTTGTATATTTATTGAAATTATTCTTTTGTTTGTAAAAACGACTTGGTCTCGCATACCTTTATATGTAGAAATGATACTTTCATCAGAAACAAGTAACGGACCCACTAACAACTCCGATTTTTCGTTAGTCACCTTCTTTAGTTTGAAAAACGTTGCATTTTGAAAATCAATCATTATTTAATTCTCCCCTCTTTTTTCTAGATATTGTAACATTTTTTACACAAATAGCAATACTCATAGAGTATGATGTTTTGCTATTTAACCATTCACTATGAATAAAATTACAATTTGATGTATCCATTCAAAAATTCTTCCGTCCTTTTTATTATTGAGAATTCAAATGGCGTTGATTCTATTAAGAAACCATCCAAATAATTTGAAGTCAATCGCTGGTACTCCCCATCAATGAGTACTCGCCATTCGTTTTGATCTTTGTAAGACAAACTTTTAACAAAATATCTATCAAGTAGACTGCCTGTAATTCGATATTCATGTGTATCTGAAAAATCTGTCAAATCTCTATATAGAATCATACCAGAATCGTAACCAATATTTTGTCCGGTGCAATCGACTGCAGTCTTAATCTTTTCCAACAACTCGAAAGACCAAAAAAGCATTACATAATCACCAAATTTAGCCATAGATTGCTTATACGCATCATTAAAATACCAAATATTATTATCAACTTCGGTCATAATGTTTTTTGTAATAGCCGAAGCACAAAACATCATTAAATTTTCATCATCCAAAACAGATTGTGTTACGAAATCCGGTCTGGGAATGGTATCAAACAATCTTTCACCGCAAGCACCATAAATCTCAATATCATTTGGATTCAACGGAATCCGTCCCTCCATTGAGTCGCCGCGATAATCAGTTCCATCATCTCGATATTTTTGTATGGAATTAAAAAAGATTTTCCCTTTTTGTAATTGTTTTATATGTTCTTCTTTACCAAACTTTGCAATTAGGAAATTACTACCCATTAGAAATACACACCTCCTGGCTGTATTATAACATAAAAACTGTGGAGGGTCAAAGGATAATGAAGCACTCGCTTTCGCTCCCATGAAGCAGAGGCTTTGCCTCTATGAAGCATTTTGCTTTGCAAAATATAAAGCAAAGCGTTCCATATCGTGCCGTAAGGCACACTTCATAGCCGAAGGCTGCTTCATTAGCGTAAGCGATTTCATGTTCCCGAAGGGAAGGCTTCATTGAAAAAACTCCTTGAGAAATCTCAAGGAGTTTTTTCTGGAGGTGCCACCCGGATTTGAACCGGGGAATAAAGGTTTTGCAGACCTTGGCCTTACCGCTTGGCTATGGCACCATGATATTTTTTTAAATAAAAAGACAAAAACATATATGTTTTTGTCTCGGTGGTGCCTCCGGGCGGAATCGAACCACCGACACGGGGATTTTCAGTCCCCTGCTCTACCTACTGAGCTACAGAGGCAAAAAAATGGCGACCTGGATGGGGCTCGAACCCACGACCTCTAGCGTGACAGGCTAGCGTTCTAACCAACTGAACTACCAGGCCATTTAATTTTGATGGCTAGATTAGTTTAACACACCAAAAATGTTTTGTCAATATAATATATTCAAAAAAATATAAAATATTTAAAGCCACCAAAAAACTGTTCTTATTTTAGATACAATATTATTGGTGGCTTTATTAATTAAACTTTTATTTTACTTTTTTTATTGCTAATAATTTGAAATATCATAACGCAAGAAACAAGTGTAACACCTATTATATCAGTTACGATTCCCGGATAAATTAGAAGTAGTCCACCGATTAAACATATTATTATTTCGTGCCAGTGCATATTGCATAAGAAATAACCTTGAAGAGAAGCGGAAACAGCAAAAATTCCTATGAGAGATGTAAAACAAATAAGTATTACTTCAACAGCAGTAGTATTAATAAACAACATTGCCGGATTAAGAGCAAAAACGTAAGGAACAATAAATGCTCCAATTGCAAGCTTTGTTGCAGTAAATGCTGTTTTCATGGGATTAGCCTGTGCTATTGCTGCACCGGCATAAGCTGCTAATGCAACTGGAGGAGTAAGGTCGGCAACTATTCCAAAGTAAAACACAAAGAAATGAGCTGCAAGCGCGGGCACGCCCATTCGAATAAGTATAGGTGCGCAAGTTGCCGCCATAATACAATAATTTGCCGTTGTGGGAACACCCATACCAAGTACTATACAGCAAAGCATTGTAAGAAAGAGTGCAATAATAACATGATTACCGGCAATTGTAAGTATTCCGTTAAAAATAATATTTGCCAGACCTGTCATTGTTATAGTTCCAGCTATAATACCTGCAATACCGCAAGCCGCTGCAACTGTAATCATTCCTTGGCCACCTGATGCAAGCGCTTCAAAAATCCGTTTAGGAGTTATTCTATTTTCCTTATTGCAAACGCCAACTACAATTGTAGCAACTATAGCGATGGCAGCTGCGTATTGTATTGAACTTTTACTTGTACTTACCAAATAAATAAGCAGAATAAGCGGTATGATTAAGTAAATTTGTTTTAAAAGAGGTTTAATTTTTGGAAGTTCCTCTTTAGTTAATCCACGTAATCCCTGTTTCTTTGCTTCTAGGTGGACAGTTATAAAAATACCGGCAAAATATAAAATTGCAGGTAAAATTGCTCTTAGTACTATGTTACTATAGGGCACACCAACAAAGTCGGCCATCAAAAAAGCTGCAGCACCCATAATTGGCGGCATTATTTGTCCACCTGTCGAAGCAGCAGCTTCTGCTGCGGCAGCAAATTCAGGTTTATAACCAGTTTTTTTCATAAGAGGGATAGTGACAGACCCCGAACCTACAGTATTTGCAACAGATGAGCCTGAAACCATTCCTTCCATGGCGCTTGCAACTACTGCGACTTTTGCAGGGCCACCGGAAAAACCACCAACGATTGCATTTGAGATTTTTATAAAGAAATCGGCAATGCCTGTACGCTCTAAAAATGCACCAAAAATAATAAATACAACAATGAATTTGGAACACACATTTACTGGCGTTGAGAATATACCTTCTTTGCTATAGAAAAGATAAGAAGTTATATAATTTAACTTTCCGCCTAATGTAGGATTAGAAAGTCCAAAGAACAGCGCATACAGTATCAAAACACCGGCAACAATTAAAATAGGCAAACCTACGCTTCTACGGCAAACTTCAGCTAAAGCGATAATACCTATAATTGCAATTATTACTTGATACCATTCAAATCTGCTTCCCTGTTGAATGATTGTTAAAGCATTTATCGTGTAATATAAAAATGAAGAAGTGCCTAGCACCATAATTATTATATCATACCAAGGCATGTTATTTACTTTTTGTTTACCTTTTTTTATAGGGAAAACTAAAAATCCTATTAGGACAATGAAAGCCATAAAAGTTGTAAGTCGTATTTCTTCAAGCCAAGTTGCAAATAAAGTTACATACAAACAAAAAAGAGAGAAAATGGCTAAAACGCTATTTACAATAATTTTTGGAACGCCTTCCCAAACACGAGTGTTTGATTCTCTGTCAAACTTCTTAATTACAGCGTCAAGGTCCATAGGTTCACTTGGGTTATCTACTGTTTTTTTCTTAAAAAATGTCATTGTTATCTCCTAGGTCTAAAATTTGAAATGGCTGCGACGACATCTGTTCGTCGCAGCCACAATAATGTCTACGATTTATGCAACTTCAACAGTAACATTTTTTTCAGAAAAATACTTTGCAGCACCTTTATGGAAAGGAACTGTCATACCTGATGTTGCATTTTCAATGCTTAATTCTGCACCCTTGCCGTTTTCAGATTTGATTGAATCAATATTGTCGAAAATAGCAGCTGTGAGTTTATATACATCATCTTCAGATGCTGAAGCGCTAACAATAAGTGTAGCTTTTACAGTAATTGTAGTTACCGCTTCAGTTTGACCTTCGTAAGTACCAGCAGGTATTTCGTAGGTGGTGTAGAACGGACAGTCATTCATAAGTTTTTTAGCTATATCGCCATCAATAGGAACAAGATAAGCATCATTTGTTGTACAAAGTTCGGTAATAGCGGGTGTGGGTGCGCCAGCTACAATAAATGCAGCATCAATTTTACCGTCCTTGAGAGCTTCAGTGCTATCTCCAAATGATTGATATTGAGCATTAATGTCTTTTTCTGTGAGACCTGCAGCATTGAGTACATCAATTGCGTTGAAATAAACACCAGAAGCAGGTGCACCTATTGAAACTGACTTACCTTTAAGATCGGCAACAGATTTGATTTCTGGATTCATAGTCACAAGTTGAACTGCCTCTGCATAAAGACCTGCAACTACTCTAAACGAATCAATTTTTCCTTCTTTTTCAAAAGAACGAGTTCCATCCCATGCGTAAGACATAACATCAGACTGAACAGTGCCAAGCTGATAATTACCTGCATCTATACCCTGTATATTTGCTTTTGAGCCATCTGTTGAAACAACAGTTACATTTATACCAGCTTGATTTTTTATGTACTGACCAAGAACACCGCCATAACCGTAGTATGTACCTGATGTACCACCGGTGCCCATTGTCATACCAGATGAGCCGCATGAAGCTAACGATAAAAGTAATACTAATGCTAGAACGATTGATAATAATCTTTTCATAATTCTCTCCCTCAAATAAATTTTAAAATATTATACTATAAATTATTAAATATTTCAATATAAAATTTATAATACGGTTAAATCTTAACTATACCGGCAGCGTCAAGTATTGAGGAAATTAGAATAAGGACTATAAAAATAGGACCAATGTATTTAATTATCACTGTAAATAATTTTTTGCTGTTAAATTTTCCCCCAATTTCCATTTCTTCGATAATTGATTTAGGTTTGATAATATATCCAACAAATATACATGTCATCAACGCTACGATTGGCATGAGTACACTGTTGCTTAAGAAATCGAACATATCAAGAATACTGAGACCACCAATGTTAATTTTGCTCCAAACACCAAATCCAAGCGAAGATGGAATGCCCAATAGAATACTAAATAAGAAAACGATAAGACATGATGTTTTTCTTCCCCATCCAAATTTGTCCATAAAAATAGAAACTACAGTTTCCATAAGCGAAATTGATGATGTCAATGCAGCAAAAAAGACAAGAAGAAAGAATAATGCTCCAATTATTTGACCGCCTTTCATTGCATCAAAGACTTTTGGAAGAGTTTCGAACATTAAGCCGGGTCCTTTACCAAGAGCAGTCTCATCGCCTCCGGAAAATGCAAATACAGCGGGAATGATCATAAGTCCAGCAAGAAAAGCTATAAGTGTATCAAAAGTTTCGATTTGTCTTACTGAAGTTTCAAGACGTATATCTTTTTTCATATACGATCCATAAGTAATCATAATGCCCATTGCAAGAGACATTGAATAAAACAATTGTCCCATTGCTGCCAAGACAGTAGTTGCAGAAAAGTCATTAAAGTTAGGAGTGATATAATATAGAACACCATCTAAGGCTCCGGGTAAAAATGCTGAATATATGGCGATGAATAAAGTTAGTAGTACCAACACTGGCATCATAACTTTGCTGACTTTTTCGATGCCTTTTTCTACTCCGAAAAGAACGATAATCGATGTTAAGCCAATAAAAAATAAAAACCAGAATATAGGTTCAATAGGCTTTGAAATAAAGTCTCCAAAATAACCATCAGTAGCAGACAGAGCACCTTCTCCGGTAATAAAAACGGTAAAATACTTTGATACCCAACCACCTATTACTGAATAATATGGCAAAATAATAGCAGGAATTACCGCACCGAGCACTCCTATAAATGCGTATTTCTTATTTAAAACAGCAAATGCGCTTATTGCACTTTTTCCTGTTTTACGACCAATTGCGATTTCGGCACACATTAATGCAAAGCCGAAAGTTACTGCTAATATAAGATAAACTAAAAGAAAAATTCCGCCACCGTATTTTGCAGCAAGATATGGAAAACGCCAAATGTTACCAAGGCCAACAGCCGAGCCTGCAGCAGCAAGAACGAAACCAATTTTACCGGTAAAACTACTTCTCTTCTCGGGCATAAATATTTCCTCCAAATGCTTTTAACAAAATAAAAGCCCCCTAAACAAAGGGGGCTGGTGGAGCATAGGGGATTTGAACCCCTGACCCCCACACTGCCAGTGTGATGCGCTACCAACTGCGCTAATGCCCCATAAATATGGAGGTGCCACCCGGATTTGAACCGGGGAATAAAGGTTTTGCAGACCTTGGCCTTACCGCTTGGCTATGGCACCCTACAAAAAAAGACAAAAACAATATTTGTTTTTGTCTTTTTGGTGCCTCCCGGCGGAGTCGCACCACCGACACGGGGATTTTCAGTCCCCTGCTCTACCTACTGAGCTACAGAGGCAAAAGTGGCGACCTGGATGGGGCTCGAACCCACGACCTCTAGCGTGACAGGCTAGCGTTCTAACCAACTGAACTACCAGGCCAACTTTTATTGCTTTTAATGGCAACGTGAATATATTACTATAAATAAAAAATAAAGTCAATACTTTTTTGCTAAAAAATCTATTTATTTACTTTCAAAACATAGGTGATACGCTCGGTTTTTGATGTAACTTTCTTATTAGTGTAATTATCGCATACCTTTATAATATCAAAACCATATTTGTTGGCAAGTTGTTCTATGTACTCTTGCGAGTAATACCGCTGTTCCTGATAATCATTAAATCTTCTATAAAATCCATTGTTGTTTTTCTCAAAGAACGTTAAAGAGTGTGAGCAATAACTGGTTTTCCTATCAAAAAAACTTTCCCAAACACAAAATTCATCGTTCTCATCATAAATATAAGTGCTGTTACCTAATATTTCTGTAAATTTATAATGACTATTTATATCAAAAATAAGTAAACCATTATAATTCAAATAATTTCTAACTAAAGCAAAAATTCGCTTTAAGTCACGTTTGAATAAAATATAATTTAATGTATCAAGTGTTGAATAAATTACATCTACTGTTCCATACAATTCAAAATTGCAAATATCTTGACAGAGCAAAAGAATAGAATTGGATTTTGTATTTTCCACTTTCTTTTTTGCTATGCTTAACATGTCATCACTTGAGTCTATAGCAATCATATCATAGCCAATATCTGAAAGTTTGACAGAAACATTACAAGTGCCACATCCCAAATCGCATATAAGCTCACTATCTGGCTTATATTGTTTTATTGAACTATCTAAAAAATTGATAATTTGAGTATAGTCTGCACCGACAAGAAAGTCGTAATATTTAGCAAATAAATTCATGTTATATTTTTACTCTTTCAATTAATTTAATGGTTATTAAGGCTACAATAATTCCTGTAAAAATTGAAACAAGAATCAAAGGTGACAGATATATAAAAATTTTTTCATTTTGCATTAAAAGAGACGCTATTGCAATTTGACCTATGTTGTGACAAGCGGCTCCGGCAATGGAAATTCCATAGATAGTGAAGTATTTGTTTTTTGATAATAGATACATCACAAAAAAAGAAAGCAAACCGCCGGCATAAGAATATAAAAATGATGAAAAACCCGAAAATAGCATCGAAACAACAATACATTTAATGCTCATAACGGTAAAAGCTTGATTTGGATTGGATTTTAATAGTAAAAAAAGTATTATACAGTTTGAAAGTCCAAGTTTAATACCAGGTAACGGTATAAATGATTGTAAAGGTATAAACCTTTCCAGAGACGATATGATTATTGCAAGCGCAGATAATATGCCGCATGTTACAATTTTTTTACTCATCCTGAAATCACATCCGTTTCATTTGTGCTTGATGTAATATAAACAAGTAGTTTGTTTGGCAAGCAACACAATACCTGTCCTTGTTTACTGATTTTGTTACTATTTTCACAAACTTTGTTTGGACAACTTGCGTTTGATATATAAACTTTATTGTTTTCTATTTTTATGGTGTTATTATAATTGCCCAAATAAGTGTATTCGGTATTTTCGGATAAGTCTAACTGCTTAACTATTTTTCCGTTAGCTTCAATTATAACTTTATTACCCGTGTTTTTTTTAGGTAAAAGGAAAATCGCCATAATTATTAAAAATATAATAATCAAAATATCGCCGAACTTAAGTTTCATTATTTTACAAAATCAAATTCAAAGTCATAGATACTTACGGTATCTCCTTCTTTGATTCCCATCTCTTCAAGCTTTTCAATAATGCCATTTGTTCTAAGGACTCTCTGGAAAAAATTCATTGATTCATAGTCATTGTAGTTAATGCCAGCCATGATTTTTGCAAGCCATTCTGCTTCAACATAATATATGCCGTTGTGTACTTCTATACTAAATTCTTTAATAGATTTATCTTTAATTACAGGTTCTTCAATAAATTCGGATTCATAAATCAGAGTTTCAGGTAAAGTATCAAGTGTTTTAACTACTTGTGCTATTACATCCTTGATACCAGTAACCGCAGCAGCAGATACTAAAAAGAATTTATATCCTTTGTTTTCTACATGATCTTTGAAATCTTTAACAATTTCATTATCAGTAACTATATCGCATTTGTTTCCAACTACAATTTGAGGCAATGACGCTAATCTGTCAGAGTGATTTTTCAGTTCATTGTTTATTGCTTCAAAATCGTCAATAGGATTTCTTCCTTCGCTTGAAGAAATATCAACTATATGAATTAAAAGTCTGCACCTGTCAACATGCCTTAAAAATTCCGTGCCAAGACCTACACCCTCTGCAGCACCTTCGATTAGGCCGGGAATATCTGCTAAAACAAAAGATTTATCTTCATAAGCGTTTACAACGCCCAGGTTAGGTACCAGTGTAGTAAAGTGATAATTGGCTATTTTAGGTTTAGCCGAAGATACAACTGATAAAAAGGTTGATTTGCCAACATTTGGGAAACCAACAAGTCCTACATCAGCAATTAATTTAAGTTCAAGCTGCACTTCCCTTTCTTGACCAGGTTCACCGGGCTTTGCAAATCTTGGGATTTGTCTTGTTGGTGTCGCAAAATGCTGATTGCCCCATCCACCATTACCGCCTTTTGCGGCTATAAACGGTTGTCCGTCTGACATATCTTTAATTATTAATCCGGTTGCGGCATCTTTAATTAGAGTTCCAAAAGGAACTTTAATTATTAGATCTTCTGCATTTGCGCCTGAACAGTTGTTTCTACCACCGTTTTCACCGTTTTTTGCAACATATTTGCGTTTGTAACGAAAATCTAAAAGTGTATTTAGATTTGAATCGGGGACAAATATAATGTTACCACCACGACCGCCGTCTCCACCATCCGGTCCGCCTGCTGCTACATATTTTTCGCGATGAAAAGCTACAGCACCCGCACCGCCATTTCCGGCTTTAATATAGATTTTAGCGATATCTATAAACATTGAGAATTCTCCTATAAAAAAGCCTCGGAAAAATCCGAGGCTTAGATTTTATTGTTCTACTGCGTAAACTGAAACTTTCTTTCTGTCTTTTCCCATTCGCTCAAATTTGACTTTACCGTCGATAAGAGCAAAAAGTGAATCGTTAGAAGCTCTGCCTACATTGTTACCGGGATGGATTTTAGTACCTCTCTGTGTAACTAATATGTTACCAGCAAGAACAAACTGACCGTCCGCTCTTTTAACACCAAGTCTTTTTGACTCGGAATCTCTACCATTCTTAGTAGAACCCATACCTTTTTTATGAGCAAAGAACTGTATATCGAACTTAAACATTATTACACCTCCAAAAAATCAAAAGTAAAATAATTAGGGTACTGATTTGAAAGACTATTTGCAAATTCAAATAAGATTGAGATTTGTCTATCTGCTTCCAAAAATAGTTTATTACAACGCAGTGTAATACTTGCGTTGCGTTCATCGACAGAATATATAATATCGTTATTGTGATATTTAAGTAAATAACAAGCAGTTAACTGAACAGCAGTTGAAACTGCCGAACAAACAATATCTTGACCGTTTTGAGCATACCCCGAGTGATTTTTACACTGAAAGCCTGCAAAACTATTTCCGTCTTTGAAAAAAATTAATTTAGTCATTAAGCATTGATTGCAGTGATCTGAACCTTTGTATAAGGCTGTCTATGACCCTGTTTTCTTCTGTAATTCTTCTTCGGCTTCATTTTGTAAACGATAACCTTCTTTGCTTTGCCATTCTTAACGACATTAGCCTCAACTGTAGCGCCATCAACATAAGGAGCACCAACTTTAAGACCGTCATCAGTACCAACGGCTACAACTTTGTCGAATACATATTTTGTTTCTGCTTCAACATCAAGTTTTTCAATAAAAATAACGTCACCGTCTTGCACCTTGTATTGCTTACCGCCTGTTTCTATTACAGCGTACATTACAAAGCACCTCACTTTCTTTAAGAAAACTCGCTACGACAGGTATATCATAGATATTTAAAACCCGGCATACGCGGCTAGAATGCATTATAACATAGATTATCTTTTAAAGTCAATATATTTTTATAATATTTTTAATTAGTGAATAATGAAGCATTAATTAGTTCATCTGCGGATTTTAAAAGTTGCTCAGTTATATCAGCTCCGCCCATAATTCTTGCAATTTCAGATCTTCTTTCTAAATCAGAAAGTAATTTAATTTTTGATTGAGTTTCACCGTTTATAACATCTTTTTCAACTTTAAAATGAACATCTGCTAATGCAGCTATTTGTGCCAAATGTGTTACACAAAATACTTGTTTATTTTTCGAGTAGTTTTTAAGTTTATATCCTATTTTTTGTGCTGTGCTTCCCGATACACCGGTATCAATTTCATCGTAAACAACAGATGGACAATCTGTTTTATTTGAATTTAATATTGTTTTTAAACACAACAATATTCTAGACATTTCTCCACCCGAAGCAATTTTTGATAGAGGTTTAATATTTTGACCTGCATTGGTTGAAATGAGAAATTCTACATTATCATAGCCGTTTAATGTGTATTTATTACCACCTCTAGAATTAGCATTTCTTAATATTTCGACTTTAAAAACCACATTTGGCATATCTAATTCGTTTAGTTGGGCAGAAATTTCTTTCTCTAGTTTTTTAGCGCCCACATCTCTGGCTTTTGAAATGTCATAAGCATATTTTTCCAGCTGTTGTAACGCTACGGAATATTCTTTTACGGTATTCTCTATTTCGGTTTCGTTATCGTCCAATTTTGATAATTCATATTTATATTCTTCAAGGGCTATCAATGCTTTAGATTCTGAGCCATATTTATTAATAATTTGGCTAATAGTATAAAGTCTATCTTCTATATAATCCGGAGTCAAATTAAGTTCTTCTTGATTTGATAAATATTTTGAGATGTATTCTGATATATCTTCAATTTCAACTTTAACGCTTTTTAGTCTTTCTATAAAATTTTTAAAATCGGGTACAATTTCATCTATGTTAGACAACTCATTTATAAGTAAAGATATATTGGATAAAAGTCCATATTCATCAGAATTTATGATGCTTTCGCTGTTATAAAGTGTTGAATTAATTGATGTGCTGTTTTCAACAGCAACTTTCAAATTTTTTAACTTTTCATATTCTCCATTACTTATCTGAGCCTTTTCGATTTCATTTATTTTAAATTTTATGGAGTCCTCTAACTGTTGCTTTTTAGATTTGATTTCATTAAGTTCTACAATTTTAGAACGTAGCTTTTTAACAATTGAATATTGGTTTCTGTATTTTTCCAGATCTTTTTCGATTTTGCAAAATTCATCGAGATATTCAATGTGAGAGGACTGATTTAAAATTTTCGAGCCATCATGCTGTCCGTGAATACTTATTAATAAAGAGGAAATTTCTTTTAAAGTGGATACGTTAACAGCTTTTGAATTTATTTTTGAAATATTTCTGCCATCTTTGGTTATTTTCCGTGAAATGATAATATTTGAATCTTCATCAGGGTAGATATCGTATTCAGACAAAAAAGATAATTGACTTTTGTTTAAATCTGTAAAAACAGCACTTACAAAAGCATAATCGCACCCGGAACTAATTATTTCTCGAGAACTTTTATTTCCTAAAAGCAGATTTATAGAGTCAATAATTATACTTTTGCCGGCACCAGTTTCGCCCGTGAGAACATTAAAGCCGTCAAAAAAATCAATATCACTTGTTTTTATAATAGCAACATTTTCAATATGAAGGCTTAATAACATATTATGTACTCCTAACGAATTTTACTTATCAACTCATTTTTTATTGTCTGGGCAAAATAATTATCTGTCACAGCTATAAATATAGTATCGTCTCCTGCTAGCATGCCTGCAATTCCTTGCAAATCCATTTCTTCCAAGAAAACGCATATAGCATTTGCTAAACCCGCCTTACATTTTATGACAACTATATTTTGAGCATCAATAACATTAGTAATTCCATTTTTTAGAATTAGATAATCATGTGTTGTTGAATTGTCTTTTTTAAGGGTATATTTACTTATACCTTTTTCAAATGTTTTTATAAGTCCTAATTTTTTTATATCTCTTGATACGGTAGCTTGAGTGACATTGTAACCATCTTTGTTTAGCATATCAACCAGCATATCTTGAGTTGTAACGTCAAACTCAGTTATAATGTCTTTAATTCTTTGTAATCGTTCCTTTTTCATTATTTACTACCTCTTGAACTAAATTTTCTCTTAAGTACAGTATAAAAATCACTTTCAGTTATTTGAACTAATTTAAGACTCTTACTATTCTTTTTAATTACAATTCGGTCATTATTTTGAATATAAAAAACATGCCTACCATCAACACTTATCAAGGTGTTAATGTTTTTTGGTGCTCTAACTTTGCATTCCAATGCCTTTTCAGCGTTAAAAACTAAAGAGTGCGACGAGAGTGAATGCGGAGAAATTGCCGATACTAATATAGCCTCCATAGAGGGATCCATAATTGGTCCGCCGACACTTAGAGAATAAGCTGATGAGCCTGTGGGAGTAGAAAAAATTAAACCATCGCAAAAATAATCAGCAATAACACCGTTGTCACCTATTAAGTCTACATAAATTGGTTTTAAAACAGCGCTTCTTGTAACTACGGCATCATTAAGTGCAGAAAACTCATATACTTTACTATTATTTCTGTATACACTGACAGTTAGCATCATTCTTTTTTGATATGTAGTAATGTTATTAATAACATTAGGTATTTTTTCTATTTCAGATTTGTCTAATTGGGCAAGATAGCCAAGAGTGCCCAAATTTACACCTAAAATTGCAACATCATATCTTACCGCCAGATCTGCAATATTGAGAAGTGTTCCGTCGCCGCCCAAAGTTATAACAATGTGTGACATTTTAAACATTTCTTCTAGATTTGTTTTAATGTATTCTTTTTCAGGCAATACACTTCTGTATTCATAAGAAACTACAGGTGTGAAACCGGAATCGTGTAATAATTTTGCCGCAAGTTTAAAATATTTAAATTCAGCGTCTTTTTTGTTATTTACAATTAAACCTATGTTTTTCATTTTTCACCATTTAAAATCTTAAATTTAACTTCTGTGGGTGTAATACCATTTTTTTTAGTTCTCTTAATCATATACATAAGATACTCAATATTCCCGCTTTCACCTTCTAAACCTGAAAAACAAACGTCGATAATATCAAATCCGACTTCTAATGCCATTAATGATATTTCATAAACAATCATAGCTCTGATTGTTTTGTCTTTAACAACACCCTTTTTTGTTAGAAATTTAGCACCTGCTTCAAATTGTGGCTTGATAAGACATATAAATTCACCATTAAATTTAAGAGTATCATATGCTGATTTTAATATAAGTTTTAATGAAATAAACGATAAATCACAAGTGATTAAATCTATTGTTTTAGGGAATGTGTTTGAATTTATATAGCGTGCATTAGTGTTTTCGAAATTAATTACAGCTTTGTTGTTAAGAATTTTTCGATGTAATTGGTTTGTTCCAACATCAACAGCATATATTTCTTTAACATTATGTTCTAACATAACTTCGCAAAAACCACCAGTAGATGCGCCGAGATCAACAACCGTTTTACCTTCAAAAGATAAATCAAATTTCTTTATGGCTGTAATAAGTTTATAAGCTGATCTTGCAACGTATTGTTTTTGTTCGGTAACAGTTATTGAATCATTTTCAGTAACTTCAAACGACGGTTTTGTTATGGTTATACCATTAACTTTAACTAAACCTGACAAAAGTAAATTGACAGCTTTATTTCTGCTTTCCGAAAAATTATTAATTGTTAAATATTTATCTATTCTCAATTTCTTTTAAAACTGCCTCTTTAATAGAATTACTGTCAAGTTTGTATTCGTTTAAAATCTCTTTTTGTGTTGCATGGGCAATAAAACTGTTTTTAATTGCAATTTTAATAAATTTACCATTAAAATTGCTGTTGCTTAAAAATGATTGTAACAGCATTCCGACGCCGCCTAAACTGTAACATTCTTCAACAAAAAAGACAGTAGCATATTTTGTGATTTCATTTATAAAATCATTATCAAATTTATTGATAAGATTAAGCTTATATATGTCAATGTGAAGACCTTTACATGCGTCTAAGACCTGAATAATTTCGCGTCCGTATGATACTATTGCAATATTTGATCCAAAATTAATACAATCCCAGTTTCCGATAGATTTTTTGAAAGGATAATTAACATATTCAACACAGTTACCACGTGGATATCTTATCGCACTTGTGTTTTTTTCAATTCTGATTGCCCTATCTAACATATCATTTAGTTCTGTGCCTGTTGAAGGGGCAAAGATATTGATATTAGGAATTGGTAAAAGCATAGGTATATCAAATAATCCTTGATGTGTTTCCCCGTCTTCTCCTACAATACCTGCCCTGTCAATAGCAAATATCATTTTAAGGCCTTGTAATGAAATATCATGAATTATTTGATCATAGGAACGTTGTAAAAAAGTTGAATATACTGCAAAAATAGGTAGCATATTTTTCTTTGCAAGACCGCTTGCAAAAGTGACTGCGTGTTGTTCGGCAATTCCTACATCAAAGTATCTGTTTGGAAATAATTCCTTGAATGTTGAAAGTCCGCAACTGGATCCCATTGCAGCAGTTATAGCACAAATTGCATTATTTTGTTTTGCTTGCTTAACAATAGCCTGTCCAAAAACATCGGTAAAAGTAAGTTGTGATACATTGACACTGTTTCCTGTAAAAATATCAAACCCACCTACACCATGAAAAGCGCGGGGATTGCTTTCAGCGTATGAATAGCCTTTCCCTTTGACAGTGTTTACGTGAACAATAACGGGCCGTTTAAGTGATTTTGCACGAGTTAAAACACGCGTTAATAATTCAATATCATGACCGTCAACCGGACCAATATAATTAAAGCCGATATCTTCAAAAATGTTTGATTTATAAAAATAAGATTTTACAGCTGTTTTGAGTTTATTAAGTGTAGAATACAAGCTTTTTCCTGCAAAAGGAATTTTTGAGATAAATGCCCCAAATGCATCTTTAGTGATAAAATAACCGCTTTGATTTCTTAATTTAGTAAGTGCCTTAGATATTGCGCCAACATTTTTTGAGATGCTCATTTTATTGTCATTTAGTATAATTACTAAATTTTTACCAGAGTTACCTGCATTGTTTAGTCCTTCAAAAGCAAGTCCGCCTGTCATTGAACCATCTCCGATTACTGCAACAACAGATGAATCCTTATCACCTTGCAACTCCATGGCGGTTGCAATTCCAAGCGCAGATGAAATAGATGTAGAACTATGACCAGTTTTAAAAATATCGTGTTCGCTTTCTAAAGGATTTGGAAATCCGGATAAACCGTCTTTTCTCCTAAGACTTGTAAAATTGGCATATCTACCTGTTAGCATTTTATGGACATAGCATTGATGCCCCACATCAAAGATAATATTGTCTTTAGGCGAAGAAAATACTTTATGAATGGCAATGGTTAACTCAACTACTCCAAGATTGCTTGCTAAATGTCCACCGCTGTTTGAGATGTTATGAATTAGTGCTTTGCGTATATCTTTAGCCAGTTGATCAAGTTCACCAACCGTCATACATTTAATATTTGATATTGTGAGATTTTCAAACGGATTATGTTTCATTATTATTTATTCCTATTAGAAAAATAGTCAGCAAGATCAAGGTAAAAACAATCATTAATACCGTTTAGACATTCTTTTGCCATGATAACTTTTTTGTCAAGTAATAGTTGGGCTTTTTCAAGACCTAATAGTGATACAAAAGTTGATTTATTTTGCTTTTTATCACTGTCTACAGGCTTTCCAATAATGTCTTTTGATGATGTAACATCTAATATGTCATCTTTGATTTGAAACGCCAAACCTAAAAAATTAATGTAGTTTTCTAGTTTTTTTGATATTTCACATGGCAAGTTTCCAACAATACATCCAATTTTAATTGCAGCGAGAAACATATCCCCTGTTTTACGTGCTTGTAATTCTTCTAATTCTGATACTTTGAGATATTTATCTTCGGATAATTTATCTATTGTTTGACCAGCCAGCATTCCGTGTTCACCACAGCAATCTGATAAAATCTTTATACATTTAATTTTAGTTGTATCATTTAAATTATCAATAGAACAAATAACATTAAACGCTTTGGTAATTAATGCATCTCCGGCGAGCAGAGCAATATCCGAACCGAATACCTTATGACATGTAGGTTTTCCGCGACGCAAATCGTCATTATCCATATCTGGTAGGTCATCATGAATTAACGAATATGTATGAACCATTTCCAAAGCGCATGCCAAATCAATTGTAGCATTGATATTGGCATCACCTAACATAGCAGTATGGATTAAAATAATACCTCTTAAATGTTTTCCTCCGGCTGTTAGAGAGTACTTTTCGGCTTCTAATAGTTTTGAATAACTGCAACTATTAAAATTGCTAAGTTCATCAAGACGTTTTGATATTAAATTTGCAATGTCATTGTATTTATTCATTTGCAACAAAATCTTGTCTTTCAAGCGTTTCGGAGCCATTGTCAATTAAAATTTCAACTTTTTGCTTTGCGTTTTTCAAAAGGTTAGAGCACAAAGCTGAAAGTTTTATCCCCTCTTCAAAGAGTGCTATTGATTCTTCCAAAGCTACCTCTCCGCTTTCAAGTTCTCGTACAATTAATTCTAGACGAGAAAGAGCTTGTTCAAAAGTAAGATTATTGTCCATAACAGTCACCTAACATAACTTTATTAACGGTACAATTTGCCATACCGTCACATAATTTTAATTTTATATTTTCATTTTCTTTTATATTACTTGTACTTTTGATTATTTTGTTATCTTCATTTTGTGCAAACAAATAACCTCTAGACATAATTTTCAGTGGACTTAACGTGTCTAACATAGCAGCAGTTTTTTCGAAATTATTATTAGCTTTATTTAAATTCATTTCAAATGAGGAAAATAATTTATCAATGCTGTGATCAAGAAAAAGTTGCCTTTGTTCTATAAAAAACGAACTGTCGGTTAGTGTTTTCGACTTTGAGATGTGTTCGTATTTATTAGAATAATTATCAAGTTGCTTTATCAAAATCAATTTCATACGTTTATTTACATTTTCAAACTTTGAAATTGTATCCGTTGTATCAGGAACGGCAATTTCGGCTGCGGCTGATGGTGTTGGAGCTCTCATATCTGCAACGAAATCACAAATTGTAAAATCTATTTCATGTCCAACTGCAGAAATTACAGGAACGGTCATAGAATATATATATCTGGCAAGTTGTTCGTTGTTAAAAGCCCATAAATCTTCAATCGAACCTCCGCCTCTGCCAATAATGATCGCGTCTACACATTTAGTGTTTTCAAAATATTGTAAAGCTTTTATCAGTTGTGACGGTGCCCCTTCTCCTTGAACTAATGATGGATATAATAAAACATTTGCATACGGAAAACGCCGTTGTAAAACATTAATAATATCTCTGATTGCTGCGCCTGTCGGAGAAGTGATAATTCCTAATGTATGAGGAAATTTTGGGAGTGATCTTTTATGTGATGCATCAAACAGTCCCTCATCATCAAGCTTTTTCTTGAGAAGTTCGTATGCAACATATAAATCCCCTATACCATCTACTTGCATAGATGTTACGATTATTTGATATCGGCCTGCCGGTTCAAAAACGCTAATTCTTCCTTTAGCAATAATTTTCATTCCGTTCTCAAGCTTAAAGTTTAAATTGGAAGCGTTTGAACGAAACATAACAGCGTTAATAACGGCTGATTCATCTTTTATAGCAAAATACAGATGACCTGTGCGATGTACAGTGAGATTTGATATTTCACCAGATACGGTAAAATTTATAAGCCTAATATCAGATTCCAGTAAGCTTTTAATATATTTAGTTAAACCGCTCACTGTGATAACATTTTCTTGACTCATATAGTACAATCCTTTTCTAGAGAAGATAAAAATGCCGTTCCTAAAGCATTATCAATAGAAAATCTAGGGTCGGAGAAATAAATGTTATTAAGCCTATTATTTAATGCTTGTGAAATTTGCAAATTAGACATGACTCCACCAGAAAATATAACTGGTATATTACCGTATTTTATCCTTAAATCGTTTACCGATTTGAGAATAAATGAATAAACTACATCTAAAGTGTATCTACAAATTTCATGTGCATCAAATGAATTATCATTCATTTTCTGGATGATGTTTTGAAATCCGGAAAAATTATAGTCAAAATCTATTGATGATAACTTTATTTTTCCTGTTAATTCTCCCACACAATTATCTTGTAATAATTTGCCGCAAGGAAAATTATAGCCGAGCATAGTTCCAACCCTATCTATTAACTGACCGCAACTTATATCTTTAGTTCCGCCTATTTTTTCGACATCGAAATTGAATTCGTTAGGTTGACAAAACAAAATATCTGTTGTCCCACCTGAAATATGATAGGCTATAAACGGAGAATTAAGAATATTAATACATCTACCTGAATAGGCAGCGGCTGCAATATGGTTTTTTTGATGAGAATACAAGTATAACGGTAATTTTAAAAGTTGAGAAATAGATGAGGCAAAAGATACACCGACATTAAAGCAAGGCATATATGAATTTTCTTTTTCAGATGGTTTATTGCTTGCTGCAACGCGGTCAATGTTTATATGAGGACAGTTTATAAACAATTCACTTAAGTTTTTTGTATGTAGAAAAACCGCATCGTTTTGACGTATTCCACAAGCACCGTTTTCAACTTTTAACATAATTCGGTTTTCCCAAATTACTCCTGACTCGGAATTGAAAATGCATGCAGAAGTAGTATAATTGCTAGTATCTAAAGCTAAAATGGTACTCATATTGTTTTTGCTATCAAGCCTAAATTTGCATGAACAAAAGCAGCAAGGGAGTCATCATACAGTTTAGTAATTTCTATAGCTTCGTTTATTGCAACATTTACTGGAATTTCCTTATTGTATTTCATCTCATAAACAGCAAGGCGCATAACTGCAAGACAAATGTTATCTAATCTCTCCAATTTTCTGTTTTTTATGTTTTCAGATAACAGTTTATCAATATCCTCTAAATTTTCTAATACACCTTGAACTGTATTTCTTATATAATCCGAGATTATATCAATTTCCATATATTCAAGGTAATTTTGAATTATTTCTTCTGCATTTTTTTCTTTGTTAAACGGTATTGAAAAAATAATTTCAAATGCTTTTTTTCTTTCTAATGTTCTATTCATAATCTCTCCGACTTGAAATTTAAACTACTGGATTTGTTGTATTATCAGTTGTATTACCTGTGTTTTGAGTGTTGTCCGGGTTTTGTGTATTGTCCGGATTTTGAGTGTTGTCTGGGTTTTGTGTATCGTCTGGATTTTGAGTGTTGTC
>JAZQJA010000019.1:0-110735 GCA_045541455.1 Eubacteriales bacterium | reverse complement strand
GCCTCGATGAAATTCATCGAGGCTTTTCTTATGCTTATCGGATAGAACCAGCATCGCATTTGTAAGTACAAATGCTTCTTTTTGGGTGATACCCAAACCCCTTTTACAACAAAAAAGAAAGATAAGTGATATTCTTTGCTGTGCAAAGAGTGATATTTTCACTTTGTGAAAGTGATATTACTCCCTTTGGTCGTAGTGGTATTTTATTCGCCCTAAAAACTGTCCGAAGGACAATATCACTCGGCGTTAGCCGAATATAACTGCGAAGCAATAGAACTCGCCTTTGGCGAATAAAACTGCGAGACTTCCTTATGAGAAGTCTCGCAAGGCTCACATTTTTTTAATATATCTATCAAGTAAAAACGATTGAACGAAATATGAAAGTGTAAGTAATGCACAGGCAATACAAAACGCAAGCATTATTGATGCTTCAAGCCGCCTATAAAGCATAAGACAGCAAACCGACGCTGCAAGAAAGCAAAGGCTTGTCATATATAATGATGAGCGGCGGCGAAGATAGTTAAGCTTCTTTTCATCTGCCGATGCAAAAAGAGTAAATTCACCCTTTTGAGCATCTTTTTTAAACAAGGCAGTTTCGCCGTTAAGATACACAGCCTTCGCGCCGCTGTCCTTTAATTTATAGTTAAAGTTATCAAAGTCGCGTTTTCCGTGTTTAAAGCACACATACTCATAAATAATTTTTTTATCGGTTTTTTCGAGTTGATATGTAAACGGTGCAGCTTTAACAAGTTCAAAGCCGTCGCCGTTCATTTTTTCAAGCCAGCGTTTTTCGTTTACAAACGACAGAAAGAATTTCTTTTTTATCATTTATCAGCACCGCAGCATTTCTTATATTTTTTACCGCTTCCACAAGGGCAAAGGTCGTTTCTGCCAACCTTATCTTTGTTAACAACAGTCTTTTTTACAACCGACACTTCACCGTGGGAAGCAGTTGCATCTTTTGCAACCTCTTCACGTTTTAATTCTTCTTGTTTTTTTACAACAAGTGACAGCATACCAAAAACAGTATCGGTTTTAATGTTTGATACCATCTCTTCAAATATATCAAAGCTCTGGAATTTAAACTCTACAACAGGGTCACGCTGACCGTAAGCCATAAGTCCGATACCGCGTTTGAGTTCGTCCATATCATCTATATGGTCCATCCAACGACGGTCAACCGAACGAAGCATAATAACGCGCTGTGCCTCTTCAAAGTTTTCAGCAAGCATCTGTTTTTGCGCATTATATTTATCAAGCAGCACCTGTTCTACAAGCGGCGGAACATCTTCGACAGACTCAACATTGTCAGTATTAATTACGCCAAACGGTTCAAGCCGCTTTTTAAGGCCCGCAAAGTTCCATAGATTTTTGTCTTCTCCGCTTACATACTCTGCCGAAATAGACTCTGCAACCTCAGATATTGCGTTAATGTAAACGCTGTCCAGTTCACGTCCGTCAAGAACGGTACGGCGCTGATTATAAATAATCTCACGCTGTTTGTTCATTACATCGTCGTATTCAAGCACGCTTTTTCTGCGTTGGAAGTTGATACCTTCAACCTTTTCCTGTGCTTTTTCGATTGTACCTGTAAGCATTTTATTTTCAATGGGCATATCTTCTGGCACTTTAAGCGTGCTCATAACCGCCGCAACACGTTCACCGCCAAACAATCGCATAAGGTCGTCTTCAAGCGACAGATAAAAACGGGTAGAACCGGGGTCACCCTGACGTGCAGCACGGCCACGAAGCTGATTATCAATACGGCGGCTTTCATGGCGCTCTGTACCGATAATAAACAGACCGCCTGCGTTTTTAACACGCTCTGCCTCATCTTTGATTTGTGCCTTAAAAGAGTCATAAAGTTCGGAATATTTTTTACGCGCCTCTATTATTTCGGTATTATCGGTCTCGGCAAAACCGGTAGCCTCGCTGATAAGTTCGTCAGTAAAGCCGAGTTTTGCCATTTTGTCTTTTGCCATATACTCCGCGTTACCGCCAAGCATAATATCAGTACCGCGTCCCGCCATATTGGTAGCAATTGTAACCGCACCCTCTTTACCTGCCTGCGCGATAATAGAAGCCTCTTTTTCGTGATGCTTTGCGTTAAGAACCTGATGCTTTATGCCGCGTTTTGAAAGCAGTTTTGAAAGCAGTTCGCTTTTTTCAATAGATATGGTACCCACAAGCACAGGCTGACCGTTTTTATGGCACTGTGCAATCTGGTCGATAACGGCTAAAAATTTGCCGGCCTCGGTTTTATAAACCGAATCGGGATAATCGATACGGATATTAGGTTTATTGGTAGGTATTTCAACAACATCAAGAGCGTAAATGTGTCTGAACTCGTCTTCCTCTGTAAGTGCAGTACCTGTCATACCCGACAGTTTACCGTACATACGAAAATAGTTTTGCAATGTAATTGACGCATAAGTTTTTGATTCTTTTTCAACCTTTACGTGTTCTTTGGCTTCGATTGCCTGATGCAAGCCCTGATTATAGCGTCTGCCATACATTAAACGGCCGGTAAACTCATCGACAATTATAATCTGACCGTCTTTTACAATATAGTCAATATCGCGTTTCATAATACCGTGGGCACGAATTGCCTGCTGAATATGGTGTGAAAGTTCCATATTTTCAGGTGCCGAAAGCGTTTCGATATTAAAGAATTTTTCAGCCTTTGCTATACCGTTTGCAGTAAGAGAAACATTTTTATTTTTTTCGTCGACAATATAGTCGGCACTACGGAGTTGCGAATGTTGTTCAGGAGTTATAAATCTACCCATCTCAATTTCGTCATACTCCATATTGATGTACTTATCATAGTCCGCTTTATCGTCAGTACGCACCATTTTAATAGGGCGCAAAGTGTTTACAAATCTATTCGCAATTTCATAAAGTTCTGTAGATTTTGCACCGGCACCGGAAATAATAAGCGGAGTTCTTGCCTCATCAACCAAAATAGAGTCAACTTCGTCAACAATGGCAAAGTTATGTCCGCGCTGTGACATATTTTCTTTATAGATTGCCATATTATCACGCAAATAGTCAAAGCCGAATTCGTTGTTTGTTCCGTATGTGATATCGGCAGCATACGCCTCACGTTTTTGTTCGGGTGTCATACCGTGAACGACAAGACCTACTTTAAGACCGAGATAGCGGTAAATTTTACCCATCCACTCACTATCACGTTTTGCAAGGTAATCATTTACTGTTACAATGTGAACGCCTTTACCCGTAAGTGCATTTAAATATGCAGGCAAAGTTGCAACCATGGTTTTACCCTCACCTGTTTTCATTTCGGCAATTCTGCCCTGGTGTAAAATGATACCGCCGATAATCTGAACAGGGTAGTGTTTCATACCCAAAACACGCCACGCTGATTCTCTGACAGTTGCAAATGCCTCAGGCAAAATGCTGTCAAGGTCGGTTGACAGTAAAAGTTTATCACGAAGCACATCAGTCATGCCGCGAAGTTCTGCTTCGCTCATATTTGAAAATTTCTCATCAAGTGCCAATGTTTCATCAACAAGCCCCTGAATACGTTTAAGTTCTCTTTCAGAATGGCTGCCAAACAGTTTATCTAAAAATCCCATTAGTATTTCTCCTTTCGGGAGTTATATTCAAATATTTATTTTAGCACATATCTTTCTAAATATCTACCCAATTTTAAAAGTTAATAATTTATTAGAAAATTGTTGAAATCGCGGTTAAACTATGATATAGTAATTAATTGGTAAATAATAATATTTAAAAATATAAGGAGAACCACAATGAACTACAACAAGAAAAACATTGAGGACATTGACGTATCTGGCAAAAGAGTTCTTGCAAGATGTGACTTTAACGTACCTATGAAAGACGGCGTTATCACAAGTGAAAAAAGAATTGTTGCCGCTCTTCCCACCATCAAGTATTTAATGGAACATGGTGCAAAACTCATTCTTTGCTCACACATGGGCAAGCCCAAGGGAGAGCCTGAGGATGCTGTTAAATTTACACTTGCTCCCGTTGCTAAAAGACTTTCTGAACTTTTAGGTGTTGAAGTTGCTTTTGCTAAAGACACTATTGGTGAAGACGCAAAGACAAAGGCTGCCGCTCTTAAAGAGGGTGAAGTTCTTCTTCTTGAAAATACACGTTTTGACAAACGCGAAAAGAAAAATGACCCTGAGTTTGCTAAAGAACTCGCTTCAATGGCAGATATTTTTGTAAACGACGCTTTCGGTGCAGCTCATCGTGCACACGCTTCAACTGCAGGCGTTGCTGATTACCTTCCCGCTGTTTGCGGTTACCTCATTCAGCAAGAAATCGGTGTTATGGGCAAAGCACTTGCTGACCCCGCTCGTCCTTTTGTTGCTATTCTCGGCGGCGCAAAAGTTTCTGACAAAATCGGCGTTATCAACAACCTTATCGAAAAGGTTGATACACTTGTAATCGGCGGCGGTATGGCTTATACCTTCTTTAAAGCACAAGGACATTCGGTTGGCACATCACTTTGCGAAGACGACAAAGTTGAACTTGCAAAAGAAATGATGGAAAAAGCCACAGCTAAAGGCGTTAAGTTCCTTATCCCTGTTGATAATGAAGTTGGTAAGGCTTATGATGAAAATACAGAGCATATGACTGTTGCATCTGATGACATTCCTGACGGTTGGATGGGTCTTGACATCGGTCCTGAATCGCGTGAGTTGTTCTCAAACGCTATTGCAGGTGCAGGCACAGTTGTATGGAACGGTCCTATGGGCGTTTCAGAGTGGAAAAACTTTGCTGCAGGAACTGAGGCTGTTGCAACAGCCGTTGCCGACAGCGGTGCTATCTCAATCATCGGCGGCGGTGATTCTGCTGCTGCAATTGAAAAACTTGGTTTTGCAGATAAAATGACTCATATTTCAACAGGCGGCGGTGCTTCTCTTGAATTTTTAGAAGGCAAAGAGCTTCCCGGTATTGCTTGTCTTATGGACAAATAATTTTTTAAAGTTAATTTGTGCAGGGTGTAACAGCCCTGCACAATCAATATTAAAGGAGTAAAAACTATGAGAAAATATGTTATTGCAGGTAACTGGAAAATGAATAAAACACCGGCAGAGGCTGCCGCTCTTATCAACGAGATGAAGCCCCTTGTTGCTAATGCAAGCTGTGATGTTGTACTCTGCGTTCCCTTTGTTGATATTACAGCAGCTGTTGAGGCTGCAAAAGGCTCAAACATCAAAATTGGTGCTGAAAACATTCACTGGGCACAAAGCGGTGCTTTCACTGGTGAAATCAGCGGTGATATGCTCAAGGCTGCAGGCGCTGAGTATGTTGTAATCGGACACAGCGAGAGAAGACAGTATTTCGGAGAAACCGATGATACTGTAAATGCAAGACTTAAGGCTGCTTTAAGCGCAGGTCTTACACCTATTGTTTGTGTTGGTGAAACACTTGAGCAAAGAGAAAAGAACATTACAGTTGAAACTGTTGCTATTCAGACAAAAATTGCTTTTAAAGACATCAGCGCAGAAGATGCCAAAAAGACAATAATCGCTTACGAACCCGTTTGGGCTATCGGCACAGGCAAAACTGCTACAGATGAGCAGGCTGACGAAGTTAACGGTGCAATCAGAAATGTAGTTAAAGAAATCTACGGTGATGATGTTGCAAACGAAATTGTAATTCAGTACGGCGGTTCAATGAACGCTAAAAATGCAGCAGGTCTTCTTGCTAAAGAGCATATTGACGGCGGTCTTATCGGCGGTGCTTCACTTAAAGCTGAAGATTTCTCAATCATTGTAAACGCTGCAAAATAAAAGGATGTAACAATTATGAAAAAACCGCTTGTTTTATGTATACTTGACGGCTTTGGTAAAAATGACAGTGAATACGGAAATGCCATAAAGGCTGCCGCAACACCTAACATTTCAAAGTTGTTTAAAGAAAATCCACTCACCTATATCGGCGCATCGGGTATGGATGTAGGTCTTCCCGACGGACAGATGGGCAACAGTGAGGTAGGACACACCAACATCGGTGCCGGCAGGGTTGTTTATCAGGAACTCACAAGAATAACAAAAAGCATCGGTGACGGTGACTTTTTTGAAAACGAAGCGCTTTTGGGCGCTGTAAATAATGCGAAAGAAAACGGCACTGCACTTCACCTTTTAGGTCTGCTATCCGACGGCGGTGTGCACAGCCATAACACACACCTTTATGCACTTTTGGAACTTGCCAAAAAGGCAGGCCTTACAAAAGTATATGTGCATTGTTTCCTCGACGGCAGAGATGTTGCCCCAACTTCAGGTGCTGATTTTGCTAAAGAACTTGAAGAAAAATGTAAAGAAATCGGCGTTGGTAAAATTGCTACAGTAATGGGCAGATACTATGCTATGGACCGTGATAACAGGTGGGACCGTGTTGAAAAGGCTTATGCCGCTATGGTATACGGCGAAGGCAATAAAAACCCCAGTGCCGAGGCAGCTATCCGCGCATCTTACGAGCAAATTGACAGTGAGGGCAAAAACATCACCGACGAATTTGTGGTACCTACCGTTTGCACCGAGGGTGCGACAATCGGTGAAAAAGACAGTGTTGTATTTTTTAATTTCCGTCCCGACAGAGCACGTGAAATTACAAGAACACTTGTTGACCCCGAATTTAACGGTTTTGAAAGACGCCGCTTTATCAACCTTTTCTATGTATGTATGACACAGTATGACGCTTCAATGCCAAATGTGCATATTGCATTCAAACCGCAAGAGCTTAACAATACACTCGGTGAATATTTATCATCGCTTGGTAAAACACAGTTAAGAATTGCAGAAACAGAAAAATATGCACACGTAACTTTCTTTTTCAACGGCGGTGTTGAAAAGGTAAGCGAGGGTGAAGAACGCGTGCTTGTAAACTCACCAAAGGTTGCAACCTATGACTTAAAGCCCGAAATGAGCGCTTTTGAGGTGGCAACAAAGGCTTGTGAAAACATTGAAAGCGGCAAATTTGATGTTGTAATACTCAACTTTGCAAACTGCGATATGGTAGGTCATACCGGTATATTTGATGCTGCAAAAGCTGCAGTTCAGGCGGTTGACACCTGCGTTGGAAAAGTTATCAATTCGGTTATTAAGATGGGCGGTTCGGCAATTATAACCGCCGACCACGGCAATGCCGACAAGATGTACGAAACTGACGGTTCGCCTTTTACTGCTCACACAACAAACCTCGTACCGTTTGCTGTTATAAATTATCCTTGCACATTACGCGAGGGCGGTAAACTTTGCGATATTGCACCGACAATGCTTAAAATGATGCAACTTAAACAACCTGCAGAGATGACAGGCGAATCAATCATAAAATAAAAAAAGCACCTAAAAGGTGCTTCTCATAAGGATGTTAAAAAACACCGATAGATTTTGATAATCTGTCGGTGTTTTTTCTTTTATAAATTGTTTTTTTGATTATTTGTTACTTTTGATGAATTGTATAGACTTCCAAACGCTGCAGACAATGCGCCGCAGCAAACTGACATTCCTGCATTGTCCATCTTACCGATAAACAATAATATTCCACCCACAAAAGTTAATATAATAAATATAATTTGAAACGATAGAAAAATTTTTGATTTCACACTACATTTTTTCATAATCATATTACCCCTAACTCTTATTCTCGAGTTGATTTAAAATAACCGGCATCGCATTTGTATGTACAAAAGCTGACAAGGAATTAGCCAAAACCCTTATTTTGATTTTATAGTTTTAAGCGAAGAAATTAACATTCTTCTAATTGCGCCACAATCGTTTTGCAATGTTTTATAATCTTCTTCATTCATACAATTCGTTTCAAAAAGAAGTTCCAACCAATATTCTGTTTCATAACACTCTTTTTGAACAATTTCAAGTTTAGAAATAAAATCTTTTGTTCCTTGGGCATATTGTGCTTCGTGCAGATTGGCACCAATGGAAGTGGCGGAACGAAGTAGTTGATTTATTAAAACTGAT
This sequence comes from Eubacteriales bacterium, assembly GCA_045541455.1. Classification (GTDB taxonomy): domain Bacteria; phylum Bacillota; class Clostridia; order Oscillospirales; family QAKW01; genus RGIG9041. The sequence continues at coordinate 102,759 of JAZQJA010000019.1, read as the reverse complement.
TCCTTATGATTTGCTTTCATATCACGACAGAGAAAAACAACAGTCTTTGCAAACTCTTTTGCTTTATCTCTTAATACACTATCAGCCAAAGTTATCACCTCTAAGTATATTATACATAAAAACTAATAGTCTTTCAAGTTATATTCCGACTTCGTCGGAGTGATATTATTGCAAAGCAATAGTGATATTGAAACCTTACGGTTTCAGTGTTATTTTATCCGCCACCAAAACTCGCGAAGCGAATAACACTCGGCGTTAGCCGAATATCACTGCGAAGCAATATAACTCGCCATACGGGGTCCCCACAAAAGCGTGGCTTTTGTGGTGTGAAAAGGCGAATAAAACTGCGAGACTTCCTTATGAGAAGTCTCGCAAAGGTGCTTTTTTTATTTTAAAACCATTTCTATAAAGATACCATAATGGTCGGACAAATACTTTGATTCGACAGTGTCTGTCATAACTTTATAACTTTGCACAACAGTCTTATCGGTTACAAAACAATAATCAAGACGGACTAAATCATCGCCTGTGCGTGTGCCGTATTTATGAAAAGTTCCGGAATAGTCATCAAAAAGAGCGGCGGTATCTTTAAAATATGTAAGCATTTCGTTATACTCGTCACTGTCATCGCTCATATTAAAATCACCCACAACAAACGACGGTGTATCACCGCAAATTTCTTTCATCTTTTCAATTAATAATTTAGAACTTCTTAAACGGACATCAGCACTTGTATCAAAGTGTGCATTAAAAACATAAAACTCAGTACCTGTTTTGTTTTCTTTAAGTTTTACCCAGCTGACTATACGGTAATAGTTTGAACCTTCCCATATCGACTGCTCATCAGGTGTATCAGATAGCCAGAAATGATAACAATCCATAAGTTCAAACTTATCTTTACGCCACAATATAGAAAGTCCTTCACCGTCGCCGCGGTTAACGGTATAGTCTTCATAAGTATCAATAAGTTCATATTTAATTAGATTTAAAGTCCACCAGTTTCTGACTTCTTGCATTCCGATAATATCGGCATTGTAACTGTCAAGTACCTTTTTTATACGCGGCAAACGCTCATCGCGGGTGTTGGGTGCCGGATCATTTGCATGGCGTATGTTTTGAGAAATTACTTTAATTTTATTACTTTCATAATAATACTCACCGTTTTCTGTCTTTAAAATGGTGTCAATATTAGGGTCCAATCCGCCGTATTTGTCGCAACCCGAAAAGACAGAAACTATTAAAACAGCAATTAAAACCAATGCTATCCTTTTCATTTTTTATTCTCCTTTTGACTTGTTGTTATAGTAATTATATGCATAAAACTCACCTTTTTCATAAGTGTCCTCATATCTGTATTTAATGAGTTCGCTTACCGTTACAAGTTGATAATCATTTTCAATAAGCCACGGAATAAGATACTCTGATGCTTCAACCGTTGATTTGTAAAGTGAGTGCATAAGAATTACATCGCCGTCAAGGTTTTTTTGGTTTTTAACAGATGCAATAACCTTTTGTGCGTCGCGGTAACGCCAGTCCTCTGTATCAACAGACCAACCGATAAGCCCCTTATCGCAAATATCAAAAAGGTTATCACCGACAGCGCCATACGGCGGACGCAAGGTTTTGGGTTTAAAACCTAATACAGATTCGAATTCATCGTCTGCTTTTTCTATCTGCTCGGTTATTTTATCGCGTGATGATGTTTCGAGATTTGCATGGGACCAAGTGTGCGAACCAATTTCACAGCCCATTTTATCAGCACGGATTAGCTGTTCTGGTGCTATTTGCAGGTTTTGTCCTACCTCAAAAAATGTTGCAACCGCACCGTTTTTCTCTAAAATATCCAAAAGTTGTTTTGTATATACACCGTGAGGACCGTCATCATAAGTAATTGCAACCATTTTCTTTGTGACATCAATCACACGAATACTTTCGTCAGGCTCTACATTTTGTTTAATACTTTCGGGGATATACGGTCTTAAATAATTATATCCTATTTCAACCCTGTTTGTTCCGTCAAACGCCATAATACCTGTGTCGGTATACAAAAGCTGACAGTCTTTACTTAGCGCATTATTTTTATCACGCGCTTCAATTACCGCCATTTTTTTAAGCATTTCGGGTATTTCGTAACCCGATGCGGCTGTTTTATTAAAATTGATAAATTCGGTTTTAGTTTCTTCCGTGCCGCCTATTACCGATTTTACACAAAGTTCAGCACCCATAACGCTGTCACTTGGCATATACACTTTATAAGCCATTAACAACTTATCATCTTTTGTTGTACCATTAAAAGCAAGCGCATATTTTTCAAGCGTGCTTTTCATTACGGCATCTGCATTGTCAAAACCGGTTTTTATATACTCGTATCCAATAAAACCGGTATCATTATACTCAAAAACCGTTTCGCTTTTACCGTGTTTTTGACTATCGTCAAATGTAGCAAACCACTCTGTTGCCTCATCTTTAAACAATTGCTTTTTACTTGGTGCGCAAGAAAAAAGGGAAAAAACAAGTAAGGTGCACAAAACGGCAGTTAATATTCTTTTCATTTTTAAACATCCCCATAATATTTCTTGAAAACATTATATTATGAAAACTATATTTAATCAACATCTAAATAATATTTTTCGCATAATATCAAACGGTATTATTGACATTGATATAGAAATAACGGCACACAGTTTTTTTGCTTCAAGCGGAACTGTTCTAAACATTTCTCCGCCATAAAAAACAAGAAGTAACGACACTACCGATATAAGTAAAAAGATAATTACAAATGCACGGTTTTTACAAAGGCCTCTAAAAACATTTTTACCGTCGCACCGCGCGGCAAACCCTGCAAAAATGCCAAGGAAAATAAAGAGAGCAAAAAATGCTGTTAAGAACTTGCTGTCGTCTGTAAAATATCCAAAGCGCGTTTTGAAAAAACCGCACGACAAAAATAACGTGCAAATTAAAAGGCTGTACCCGCCCATCGCAAAAATTTGCGATGCCATTTTTTTATTAAGCACATGTTCTGTTCGCAGTATGGGTTTTTCAAGCATATATTCGCTTCGGGGCGGCTCGCCCGCATAGGCAAGGCCTGCCAAGGTATCCATAATAATATTTATCCACAGCATCTGCATTACTGTCACAGGTGTGTCAATACCTATGAAAGGACCTATAATGGATATGCCGACAGCACACAAATTCATTGTTAGTTGAAATACAATAAATTTTCGTATACTTTTAAAAATTGTTCTGCCGTACAAAATTGCTTTTGAAATTGAAGTGAAGTTATCATCTAAAATAACAATATCACCCGCTTGCTTTGCAACCTCTGTACCACTGCCCATTGCAAATCCGACATCAGCCTGTTTTAAAGCGGGTGCATCGTTTATTCCGTCACCGGTCATCCCGCATACAAGTCCTATACTTTTTGATACACGAACAAGCCGCGATTTATCGGTTGGCAACGCACGGGACACAACACACAATCGGGGTAAAACTTGTGCAAGCTGGTCATCAGTCATCTTAGACATTTGTTCGCTTGTTAGAGTAACGCCGTTTTGGGTGAGTATACCGCAAGCGGCGGCAATATTTTTTGCAGTATCCGCATTATCTCCCGTTACCATACACACATTAATGCCCGCGTCGCGTACTGTTTTTACTGAATAACGCGCATCATGGCGTATTTTATCGCTTATTGATACAATACCTATAACATTAAGTTCTGATAAACTTTTACCCTTTGCAAGCGCAATAACACGTTTGCCGTCTTGAGTGAGTTTTTTATGAAGTTGAACAAGGTTTTTTTGAACGTTTTTACAGTTTTTAAATATAACCTCGGGTGCACCTTTTACATACCAGTCGCCGCAGTAAAGCACTGCTGAATATTTTTTGTTACTGTCAAACGGAATTTTTTTCAAAACAGTTAAAGTATCATATTTTTTGTTGTAATAACTGTCGATAAGTGCGCGGTCTGTCGCGTTACCTCCAACCGCCTTTTTGCCGGTACGCATAGCATCGTTGTTTAAAACGGTCGAAATCATAACATCATTTAAAATAGAGTCGGGTATTTTGCGGTGATAACTGCCAAAACTGTCAAAAAAGCCGTCGACTGCAAGTTTACCTTTTGTGAGCGTGCCTGTCTTGTCACAAAACAGTATATTAAGGCTTCCTCCCGTTTCAATACCTACAAGTTTTCGAACCAGCACATTGTCACGGCGAAGTCTATGCATATTTGACGAAAGCACAACAGTTATCATCATAGGCAGTCCCTCAGGTATTGCAACCACCACTACTGTTATGGCAAGGGTCAGCGCGTGCAAAACTGCCTCGAAAATAATGGGCGGTGACGCTGTACGAATAAGGTTATCAAGTATCAGTGAATTAAAAAGGTCAGCGCAAAAAACAAGTGCTGCCGCACCGTAGCCGATAATACTTAAAACTTTTGCAAGACCGTACAAACGCTCAGTAAGCGGACTTTTACCGCTTTCTTTTTGGACCTCGGTGGCAACACTGCCAAAAAAGGTGCTGTCCCCCACCCTGCCTACAACCATGATACAATCACCCGATGTGATAACACTTCCCATAAACAACTGACACGGGTCGGAAAGTGACCACTCGGACAAAGGTTTAGACGGGTTTCTTACAACCTCTGCACTTTCACCGTTTAAAGCTGAATTATCAACCCGTACACTACCCTCTACTATAATACCGTCAGCGGGCACCCGCTCGCCCGCCGACAAAAATACCACATCGCCTACTGCAATAAGCGTAGTATCTACAAGGGTTACTTTTTTATCGCGAAGCACTCGGTTTTGTGTTGAACCTGCCGCCTCTTTAAGTTTTAAAAAAGCACTTTCGCTACCGTACTCAGACAGCGTTGAAACAAATGTTGCCAAAAACAACGCAACTGCTATACCAAGCGGCTCGTAAATATCGTGAGAACGAATTGCGATAATCAAATTTAAAGCGAGTGCTATAAGCAGAATTTTAATTATTGGGTCGCCGAATGCTGCAAGGTACTGTTTTAAAAAAGTGTTTCGGGGTTTGTCGGTAAGCGAGTTTGTACCGTATTTTTTGTGCAGAGCCGAAATGTCACGGCTTCGGTTACCGTTTTTATTGTATTTAATTTGATTTGGTAATAAAAAAGACATATACTTTTCTCCTTGCAAAAGTATATGTCTTTTAATTTAAAATTAGTCTATCTCAATAAACTGTTCAAGACAAAAACTATAAATATATTTGTGTGAAGTGTCTATACCGATAAGATGTTTTAGTGCCTTTGCATACATATCAAGTTGAACGCTGTAGCGCCGTTTGAGTTCTGTAGCGTCTGAAACACGGTCTGTTTTATAATCAACAATAACCGCCTGTCCGTTTACCACATACCAACAGTCCAGTACACCCTGAACCGTTATCGGAACAGTACTGTCGGTATTTAATATCTCATTTGCAGGAATAGTAAACACAAACCGCTCTTCTTTACTCTCTGTACCGGCATTTGCAAGAGTTTGCATTATATCACTTTGCAAAAAGCGTAAAATTTTATCCTTTTCGATTAATGATACATCTTCTTTTGATATAAACTCATACTCAACAAGCCGTGAAATTTCTTTTGTAAGAGATGACATATCGGTTATTGATTTAAAATTGCAAAACTGTAAAAAACGGTGAGTCGCGTTACCTTTATCGGTGGCCTTTGCACCGCTCATAAACCTTGGACGCAAAGCACGGGGAGATTGTTTTATCAAAACATCTGCACTGTCTTCTTGCTGACGAATTCCCTTTATTTCAGAAACCGAAAGTTTTGCAGGAACAAGTGTGTCGGATAAATGCGGATATGTTTTTGACAGCATTTGTTTAACATACGTAGCATCAATAGGTTTATTTTCGGACTGTTGTATTTTAGTTTCTATCGCAGTGTCCTCAGTATCGGGGAAAACAAGCGTTGCATCAAAAAGTTCTTTATTGAATTTTGGTGGCACCCCTGCAAAACGGGCAAAATTTTCACAACTTTTTGATGTGATAAGAGAATATAACATCCATTTAAAAAACGACGGTGATTCTAAAAGATGATAATCGGTGGGGTTACCGTTTGCAAAGTGTGCAGCACGGATTGTTTTTTCTGCCACAGCAGCAGTCATTGACGCTGTCACATACAGCCTTGCGCGAGCGCGGGTAAGCGCAACATACAAAAGCCGCATATACTCATATACATCCTGCTTCTTTGCACTCTTTTCAACCACATTATAAAATAACGACGGGAATTCGCGGTGGGTTTTATCATCCCTTATTATTGCACCTGCCAAATAATTGTCTGCAAGAATTTGTGATTTATGTTCTTTATACATATCCGCCGCAGTATTTACAAAAAATACAACAGGGTATTCAAGGCCTTTTGAGCCATGAATTGATAAAATGTTAACACAGTCATCTGCTTTTTTAAGACGAGCGGCGGCAACAGCGTTATTTTTTTCTTTCAACCGCAAAATATAGTTTATAAAAGAAAACAGTCCTTTGTATTTGCCCGTTTCAAACGAACTTGCAAATTCGGCAACGGTAAGCAAGTTTGCACGCTTTATATCACCGCCCTCTTCGCTTGCCAGTTTAATAAGCACTCCGCTTTTTTCAAATACCGCACTGATAATTCCGTAAACATCGGTATTTTGGCTCAAATCGCGCATCTGTTCAATTTGCTCAATAAAATACTTTGCCTTACTGTCGGTTTGTGATGCCAAAACTACCGCGTCGTAAAATGCGGTATAACGACTAAGTGCCCGTATTTTTCCAAGTTCGTTTGCACTAAAGCCAAAGTAGTCCGAATACATAAGTGTTACAAGGGGAATATCGTTATACGGGTTATCTATAACCTGCAAATATGCCAGCAAGTCTTGTACCTCAGGCGTTTCAAGGCAGTTTTCAGCCGGATTGTTATTTATGTATCCTATACCCTCGTTTTCAAGAGCTCGTTCAAACGCTGTACCGCTTGTACGCGGTGCACGCATTATTATTGCAATATCGCTTGCCTTTATAACACGCTCGGTTTGTGTTTTTATATCGTACACCGTTTGTGTTCCGATAATACTTTTAATTTTTTTCGCAACCGTCTGTGCCTCAAACATAGCGGCAGTAATTTCGGGGTTTGAGTCGTGAACACAAAGAATCATTTCAACGCTTGCCGATTCGCTTTTTTCATACAGACCACCGCTGACAAGCCGATGGTCCGATTTATAATCAATGCCGCCTCGCGACGAAGTCATAACAGGGTCAAACACAGCGTTTACAAAGTCGAGTATTTTAGGGTGCGAACGGAAATTTTCGCGCAGTGACAATTTTGCAGGCCGAGTTACAGTGTCAGAGTCGGGCACAACCGCATCGTTTAACCTTTCAATAAACAGTTCGGGTTCTGCATTGCGAAAACGGTATATGCTCTGCTTTACATCACCTACTGCAAAAACGTTTTTATTATCTTTTGACAAAGCGCGGAAAATACAGTCTTGAATTTTATTACAGTCCTGATACTCATCGACAATTATTTCATCGTAATTTTTTGAAATTTCACGAGCAAGTTGAGTGGGTGCGCCGCTATCATCTTTGACAAGAAGTTTAAGTGCAAGTTTTTCTATATCGTCAAAACTTAAAATACGGTGCTTTTTGCGTTTTTGCCACAATCTCAAATTTAGTTCGTGACATAAATTAAAAAACGAACAGATAAGTTGTATTTCCTTTTGTCTGTCACTTAAAATCACTGAACTTTGAGAATATAAAAATTTATTTTTAAGTTCTAAAAAACGCGTCTTTAAACTGTTTCGTAAATCTTTACAGTTTGTCCACTGTTCTTTGTCAATATCATTAGTGCGCTTTGGATGCCATTCAAACACAACTGCATTTGCCAATTTTACCGCATTGTCAAAACTGTTTTGTAAAGCCTTTTCAACCGCTGTAATAGACTCAAGTTCGGTTGAATACATATCAAGTGATTTTTCGTTTAAGGCAGTATCACACAGCGTTTTATAGTCGTCTATTATATCACGAAGTTCGCCCGTTAATTGATTTTTTAAAAAAGGCGCAGCTGTAAAGACCGTGCTGATATCACAGTCTTTAAGTGAATTTATATAACTTTCGGGCCAAGGCTGTTTTAACAAAAATTCCGAGCCGTTATAAAGCGCCTCAAATAAAGGCTTATCGTCCCTGCCACGCACAAAATAGTTAATTATATCCCGTGCGTCATCACGGTCGTAAAGTTGTTCTAAAAAATCCTCAAGTTCGTCATTTTTCATAAGCGCGAGTTTGTTTTCCTCGGCAACTGAAAACTGCGGGTCAATACTAAGTTTTGAGAAGTTAGCACGCACAATGTCAAGGCACATTGAATCTATAGTACAGATTTTAGCGCACGGAAGACGCATGAGTTGAGATTTTAGATAACTGTCAAACGGGTTTTTTGCAACCTTCTTTGTAAGTGCGTCGGTTATACGTACTCGCATTTCAGTAGCAGCGGCATTGGTATAAGTAAGTATCATAAGTCTGTCTGCTGCCACAGGATTTTGTCTATCATTTAAAATACGCATAACCCGCTCGGACAGCACAGCGGTTTTACCGGCACCTGCCGCGGCACTGACAATAAGCGAATCACCTTTAAGATTAATTGCCCTTGTTTGAGTCGGTGTATAATCCATTATATTTCACCCTCCTCAAGTTTTCGTTCGCACTCGGTATGCTCTGAAATTTTACAAATTGCTTTATAATCACAATAGCGGCATGATTGCACATCACTGTCGTTTATTGGTGATACCGACATATTGCCGTTTACAATCTCATTGCCGGTTTCTTTTATCTTATCTAAAGTAAAGTCGATAAGTCTGTTCATTTTTTCACTGTCAACAACACGCTCTCTTTTAATTTTAGCAAAATACTTACCGCTGTTATCAAGGTATGACAACGTATCGCCTTCAAGAAAAATACCGTCGCGTGTGTAATAGTCACTTACTTTTTGCAGATATTCGCTCTCAGTCAGTCCTTTTGTACCGCCCGCCTCTACCTGCGGTATACCAACGCGTAAATAGTACATCGCCGCAATTTCAATACCAGTATGTTTTGCACGAACGGCACCTGCATAAATTGGAAGTTGCATTGAAATGCCGTTGTATATTTTTTTAAGTGAAAACTTTTGGCTTCCGCTTTTATAATCTACAATTTTACCAAGGCTTCCATCAGGTGTTATATCAACACGGTCGATACTGCCGACAAGAGAGAGGGTGTAGCCTTTATCAAGGTCGCAAGGCTTTATATACTGAGATATATCCACTTCAAAATCAAAGGGTGTAAACTTTGAATTTTTAAGTTCACCAACAACACTGACAGCGGCACCTTCAAGCGCTGTACTTGCCTTTGAAAACAGATAGTCAAAACGGCGTGAACGGTTTTTTAAATCCTTTAACTGCAAGTTATAGTATTCATCTGATATTTCTTTAACCGTATTTAAAACCTTTTTGTCATCTGCATTTTTTATATCCGGATTTGATAAAAGCCGCTCAAGACCGTGATGGATAAAAGTGCCGATGTTTGCAGGGTTTAGTTCAACCGGTTCGGTTTTTGAAATTTTAAGGCCGCGATTTAAAAAGAATTTGAAAGGACAACCAATATATTCCTCTATACCTGAAAAACTAAGATGCAAATTTTTTGAGTATAGTCCGTAAACAATATCATCTGTTAGTTTTTCGCTAAGTTTATCGCGCTTTGGCGCAAAGCCGCAAATTTCGTTTATTACCGACACAAGACCTGCCACTTTACCGCGTGCGGCAAGGTCAGAAGCGGAAGACAGGCTTACAAGATAAAATTCATCAGGCAGGCTATCCTCTGTAAGTTCCGTTACATCTATAATTTTTAATATATTTTCAAGATAAGTGGATTTTAACCGCTTTTCACCGGTCAATGTAAATGCCGAATAAGACATAACAAGTTCGTTTGACGCACTGCTGATCGCACTGTATAAATCAAATCGCTCACGCGCAAAAGTGGACAAAAAATCCTTTGTGATATGGATATTGTTATTCAAAAACAACTGTTTATCGGCTTGTGTTATAAGCGAACTGTCAGACATTGGTGCGGGAATTACATCTGCATTAAGGCAGGGGATATAAATACACTTTTTATCTTGTGCACGCACCCTGCCAACACCTGCAAACACAACCTCATCAGCACGGGCGGGGCGTGTTGATACAGTTATCTGACTGCAACAGACAGATATAAGCGAACTTAGTCTGTCCGAGTCGATTTGGGTGTCGCCGAGCACTGTATCAATACTGTCAAGCATTGACATAAATGTACCATAAAGGCGCAAAGTGTCCTCATATCCTTGCATATCGCCGCGGTTATACAACCTCTTTGCAATATTTTCAAGATTTTTGCTTACATTAAAGTTCTCGCAAAAAAGCACAATTGCACTTAGTTTTTCACGGCAAGTGTTTGCTTTTTCAAGGCGTGACTTAAACTTTGCAAGCGGAGTTGTGATATAATTTTTAATGTCATTTATCTTTTTTAACAGTTCTGTATCGTCTGGGGTTTGTCTGTTTGAAATGCCAAACGGACTGTAGGTCCACTCACTCTCACCCCAACTGCGCGGACGGATTTTCCACATACGCACATAATTTTCAAAACGGCTTATATCGTCAAAGGGAATATCGCAAAGCCCTGTTTTTAACAGCGCAAAAACACTTTCAAATTCAAAGCCGTCAAGTGCTATTTCGATAGCGCTTGTGACAAATGCGGTGATAGGTTTTGTTATAAGTGTTGACTTTTTGTCAATATAGCAAGGCAGATTATACTTTTCAAAAAGCGTACTTGCGACTGTAGCAATACTGTCAGCGTTTGGCACAAGAACCGCAATATCATTGTAGCGGTATTTACCGCTTAACACATCATTTTTTATTTTGCAGGCAATAAAGGAAAGTTCGTCATTTAAATTTTTTGCGCTGTAAACTGTAATTGCACCATCATTTGCTATTGACGGAGAGGGCACTCCTCCAAAACCGTATTTTTCTATATGCAAAAGTTCGTTTGAATTTTGGCGCAGGTTGGTTAAGCCTGCATTTTGCAAGCAGTATTGCACGCCGCATTTTTCGCACAGTCTTGCAAGGCGTTTTTGCTCTGCAGTAATGGTTGAAAAGACCTCACTTTCAAGGTCGGTTGTAAAAGTAAAAGTGCAACTTTTAGCCTGACTTATTATCTGAGTGAGCAAAATGAGTTGTTTTTCGGTATAGCCGTGAAAACCGTCAAAGAAAAAATCGGTATCGGCAAACATATCGTTAAGTTCTAAAAGCCCTGCAGCCACTTCTATATCAGAGTCGGGTGCTTTATTATCGCCAGACCAAATTTGTTTATACTCGTTATAAATTTTAAAAAGATCGGTATATTTATCGCGAGTGGAACTAGACATTTGCTCACTGGGTATTGCCATTATTTTTTCAAAGGAGAGGCAGTTTTGGTCAAAGTCGGAAAATGCCTCAATTAGTTTTGTAACAAAACCGTTTGTGTGCGCAATTGATTTATAATATGTAAGTTGGTTATATACTTTTTCTACAGCAAGGCAGACTGCAGCGGCAGACATAGCGCTGTCGGGTGTTTTTCTTGCTGTTTTGCCAAGTGTTCGAAAAATAGTATCGGTAAGACGGCCAAAGTTTAAAACGCTGATATTTCTACCCTTTGTTTTTGAAAGTTTACTTTCAAAAGTCATTGACAGTTGTTCGGGCACAACAAAAATAACCTTACCGCCGTTTTTAGCAATTTGCTTTGAGGTAAGGAAAAGTTGATTTGTTTTACCCACACCGGCTCTGCCGTATAAAAATGTTACCATAACTTTTACCCACTTTAATTGATACTATAATTTTATCATTACATATTTGTACTGTCAATTTAAAAAAACGGCTGTAAAATTTTACAACCGTTTTTATAGTGTATAAGAAAATCTTATTTACAGTTTTGAAATGGTTTCCATTACATAGTCTGCAAACTCATTACAAGTAGCGCCGGTGTTTCTGCCTGTTATTACAAGTTTCTTTTCGGTTTCGGTACAAATTTGCATAGCCTTTGCAAGTTTGTCAGCTTTGTCGGGCATTGCGATATGGCGCAGCAGCATTTCGGATGCTTTAAGCATACTTGAGGGGTTTGCATACTGTCCGTCACCACGCTCAATCATACGGGGTGCCGAGCCGTGAATAGCCTCGAACATTGCGTATCTGTCACCTATATTGGCACTGCCGGCAGTACCTACACCGCCTTGAATTTGAGCAGCCTCGTCAGTAATAATATCACCGTAAAGATTAGGCAACACGAAAACCTGAAACTTTGAGCGGTTATTTTCGTTTATAAGGTTTGCAGTCATAATATCAATATACCAGTCCTCTGCTGTTATATCGGGATAGTCTTTTGCAACCTCATGGCAAAGTTCTGAAAACTTACCGTCGGTCTTTTTCATAATATTTGCCTTTGTTACAATAGCAACGTTTGTTTTACCATTGTTTTTTGCATATTCAAATGCGGCTTTTGCAATACGTTTTGTGCCGCAATCAGTAGTAACTTTAAAGTCCATAGCAAGTTTTGAGGGAATTTCTACACCGCGGCTGCCTAACACATACTCACCTTCGGTATTTTCTCTGTAGAATATCCAGTCAATATCAAGTTCAGGAACGCATACAGGACGTACATTTGCATAAAGGTCAAGTTCACGGCGCATTGCAACATTTGCACTTTCCATTGTACCGCCTTTAGGGGTAGTGGTAGGGCCTTTCAAAACAACATCACACGACTTAATTTCGCAAAGAACATCATCAGGAATTGCTTTGCCCTTGGCAATTCTGTTTTCAATTGTAAGGCCGTCGATAACTTTCATTTCAACCCTGCCCGACGCAATTTCGTCTTTTAAAAGAAATTCCAAAACGCGCTGTGCACCTGCTGAAATGATAGGTCCAATGCCGTCACCACCGCAAACACCTATTACTATTTTGTCCATATTGGCAAAATCTTTTGCACTTTCGCCCTTTTCCATACGGTTTTGTCTTTCAAGCTGTTCGGTAATAAGCGTTCTGAACTGCTCGACAGCGTTATCTATATATTTTTGCATTGGTATATCTCCTTTTATCCGTTAAGTTTTGTATAGCTCAAAAGGCCACCTGCTTTAAGTATTGCCTTTTGTCTATCTGTGAAATTACATACAAGTGTTATTTTTTCACCGGTGGTTTTATTTTCAAGGGTCATCTCCCCTTTATCCATACCCTCAAAAACACCGTCTATTGCAAGTTGATCACCTTGAGTGAGTTTATCATAATCGTCTGCATTTTTAAATGTAAGGGGCATAATGCCTGCGTTTATTAAATTTGCAACGTGAATACGCGCAAAACTTTTTGTAATTACAACCCTTACACCCAGATAAAGCGGAACGAGAGCCGCGTGTTCACGCGATGAGCCCTGACCGTAGTTGATACCGCCGACAATTATGCTTTGACCTGCTGCCTTTGCACGCTCGGGGAATGTTTTATCACACACACCAAAACAGAACTGTGATAGATACGGAATATTTGAGCGGTACGGCAATATTTTAGCACCTGCCGGCATAATGTGGTCAGTTGTTATATTATCCCCTACTTTTAAAACAAGCGATGCTGTAATGCTGTCCTGTTGGGGACGGCTTGCGGGGAACTCTTTAATATTGGGCCCGCGTAAAATTTCAAGATTTTTTGCAGTATCTTTGTCTGCAGGAGGTATAACCGCGCTGTCGTCAATACGGAATGAGTCGGGGAAATTTATTTCAATTTTATCACCAAGCAGTCTGGGGTCGGTAATTTCACCTGTAAGCGCTGCAGCAACTGCAGTTTCGGGTGAAACAAGATATACCTTACCGTCAGCGGTACCGCTTCTGCCCTCAAAGTTACGGTTGAAAGTACGAAGGCTTACACCCGCCGAATTAGGTGAAAATCCCATTCCGATACACGGTCCGCAAGCACATTCAAGCACACGCGCTCCCGATGCAATAATATCTGTGAGTGCACCGCAGTCGGCAAGCATTGCAAGCACTTGTTTCGAACCGGGGGAGATTGAAAGGCTGACGCTGTCTTTGATTGTTTTGCCTTTAAGCATTGCGGCAACCTTAAGCATATCAAGAAGTGACGAGTTTGTGCAAGAACCAATGCAAACTTGATCTACTTTTGTACCTTTAAGGCTTGAAACTGTTACAACGTTGTCAGGCATGTGCGGGCAAGCGATAAGCGGTTCAAGAGTTGAAAGGTTAATATCAATAACACGGTCATACTGAGCATCGGGGTCGCTTTCAAGCGGAATATAATCCTGACCTCTGCCCTCTGCCTTTAAAAACTCGTATGTGATTTCGTCTGATGGGAAAATTGAGGTGGTAGCACCCAGTTCTGTTCCCATATTTGTTATTGTAGCACGCTCAGGAACCGAGAGGGTTTTAACACCCTCACCACCCCATTCGATTATAGAGCCGACACCGCCTTTTACAGACAGTATCCGTAAAATTTCAAGGCTTACATCTTTTGCTGTAACATAGGGATTAAGTTTACCTGTAAGGTTAACCTTTATCATTTTTGGCATTGTTATATAATAAGCACCGCCACCCATTGCCACAGCAACATCAAGTCCGCCTGCACCAAATGCCAGCATACCTATACCGCCTCCGGTGGGGGTGTGGCTGTCAGAACCGATAAGCGTTTTACCGGGGATACCGAAACGCTCAAGATGTACCTGATGGCAAATACCGTTGCCTGGGCGAGAAAAATATATGCCGTGTTTCTTTGCAACCGACTGGATATAACGATGGTCGTCGGCATTTTCAAAACCGGACTGCAAAGTGTTATGGTCAATATATGCCACAGAACGCTCGGTCTTAACACGGTCAATTCCCATTGTTTCAAACTCAAGGTATGCCATTGTGCCTGTTGCGTCCTGAGTTAAAGTCTGATCTATTTTAAGGGAAATTTCTTGTCCCACTTTCATCTCACCGCTTACAAGATGAGATTTTATGATTTTTTGTGCAATCGTAAGTCCCATTATAATATTTCTCCTCTCTATAATGAGTTAATTATGTTATCGCGCGCCTTTTTAACGTGTGCCGTTGCAAGTTCACTTGCCTTTTGACTATCGTGCAAAGCAAGCGCTTTATAAATCTCCTCATGCTCATCTACCGACTGGCGTGCACGGCTTTGTTTTTTAATCGATGCCTTACGGTACTTAATAAGTTTTTTATGGATTGGTGACAGTGTGTCGTAAAAAGCCTTACTGCCGCTGTAATAATACAACAGGTCGTGAAACTGCGAGTCGAAATTTTTGATACTGTCCGAGTTATCACCATCGGTTTTTTCGACATAATAGCGCTGAAGGTCAATAACCTCACGCATTTTTTTAAGTCCATCTTCAGTAATGTTTTTTGCTGTGCGAGCACAAACAATGCCCTCTAGTTGAGCACGCACCTCATACATATCTGTAAGGTCGTCAACTGTAATTCCTACAACAACAGCACCGCGGCTTGTTTCTTCGATTATATGTTCTTGTTCCAGCCGACGCAAAGCCTCACGAATAGGCGTGCGGCTTACACCAAGCGTTTCTGACAGTTTAAGTTCTGTCAGCACCTCACCGCGCGAATATGTGCCGATAAGAATATCATGCTCAAGTTTTTCAAATATCTGGTCCGCTATGGAAATGCTTTTATGCTCTCTCATAGTTATCTCCTTTTATATTTTCCGTTTGAAAGCTGTTCGATTTTACTTTCAAGTTCGTCAATTGAAAGAGATGCGGTGCGTCCGTCTTCATATTCTTTATCAACCCACTCTTTTAATGCGATAACAAGAGGGTCCTTTTTATCAACAAGCGCATCTTTTTCAAGGTTATAGTTCTGGTTTATCCAATATGCAATACCCGCAAGTCCCGAAGTTTTGCTTATCAAAACAGAAGCGGGGCGGTTTAGCAATTTTTCTGTGTTAAAAATATTATAAATTTCCTCGTCTTTTAACAAGCCGTCAGCGTGTATTCCTGCACGGGTAACATTGAAATTACGTCCGACAAATGGTGTCATTGGAGGAATTGTATAGCCCATATTGTTTTTAAAATACTGCGCAATCTCGGTAATTACCGTAGGGTCCATACCGTCAAGTGAACCGCGAAGCGAAGCATACTCAAACACCATAGCCTCTAACGGTATATTACCGGTACGCTCACCGATTCCAAGCAGAGAACAGTTTACAGCAGACGCGCCGTAAAGCCATGCAGTTGAAGCATTTGCAACAGCCTTATAAAAATCGTTGTGTCCATGCCATTCAAGCATTTCGCTTTTAACATCTGAATAGTGTTGAAGCCCGTAAATAATCCCAGGCACACTGCGCGGCAGCGCAACCTCTGTATACGGTACGCCGTAGCCCATGGTATCACACGCACGGATACGCACCGGTATTTTTGCTTCACGCGACATTTTCATAAGTTCGTTAACAAACGGAACAACAAAACCATAAAAGTCGGCACGGGTAATATCTTCTAGATGACAGCGGGGCATAACACCTGCATCAAATGCGTCGCGCACCGTTGCTAGATAATGTTCCATCGCCTGACGGCGTGTCATTTTGAGCTTCTTAAAGATATGGTAGTCACTGCAACTTACAAGAATACCTGTTTCACGGATACCAAGGTCTTTTACAAGTTTAAAGTCCTCGCGGCTTGCCCTTATCCAAGTTGTAATTTCGGGGAATTTTAAGCCAAGGTCCATACACCTGTTAATAGCTTCCCTATCCTTTTTACTGTAAATAAAAAATTCGGTCTGACGTATTATGCCATACGGTCCGCCCAGTTTTGACATTAGTTTGTATAAATCTACAATCTGGTCGGCAGTATAAGGGTTTACAGACTGCTGACCGTCGCGGAACGATGTATCGGTTATCCATATATCTTCAGGCATTGAAAGCGGAACACGGCGATGGTTAAACGCAACCTTAGGCACGTCTTCATAACTATACATCTCACGGTACAGTTCCGGTTTTTCAACATCCTGCAGGTCATATTTATAATTATCCTGCTCAAGCAGATTTGTCTTTGATGAAAGTTCGAGCATTTTTATACCAGCCTTTCTTAAAAATTGTATACAATTATACAACTATACCAACTATATGTCAATCAAATTAATATTATTTTTTTAAAAAGATTGACAAAATGGTATAAAAATACATACAATATATTTAATAATTAATAGGAGAGTTAAAAATGCAGGTTAATGAAAATAAAAACCTTGTAATAGAGGTTGACGGCAAACAGTTTGAGCGTTATCCGATAAAAACACATATCATCACTGACAAAGATGACATAAGAGACGTTGCAGAACAGTACACAAAAGATGTAATTAAAGAGGGAGACATTCTTTTTATTTCAGAAAAGTGTGTTGCCTGCACTCAGCGCAGGGCAATTCCTATGGATGAAATAAAACCCCGTGCGCTTGCTAAATTATTATGTAAATTTGTATACAAATCACCATACGGAATAGGGCTTTCAATTCCGCAGACGATGGAAATGGCGCTTCGTGAGTGTGGTACTATCAAAGTATTGTTTGCCGCTTTTTGTTCGGCTTGCGGTAAACTTGTCGGCAAGCGCGGCATATTCTATGATATCTTAGGAGCTAAGGCACGTTCTATCGACGGTCCGTGTGACTGCACAATACCTCCGTATAATAACTACGTTGTACTTGGTCCTGTTAATCCCGACCACGTTGCAAAGTCTATTAAAGAGCGTATTGGGTTTGATGTACTTATAGTTGACATTAACGATATTGATGGTGTTATCCTTGGCATATCCGACGATAGTTTTGACAGAGAGTTTTATGCAAAGGTTCTGCGTGACAATCCACTTGGTCAATCACGCCAGCAAACACCTATGGGTATTATAAGAAAAATAAATGACTAAAAAAGCTTTAATCGCAATGAGCGGCGGCGTTGACAGTTCTGTTGCCGCTGCCATTATAAAAAACGAGGGATTTGAGTGTATAGGTGCTACAATGCGTTTACACGGTTGCGGCGAAAATGATGCAGAAGATGCAAAAAAAGTTGCACTTTCGCTTGATATTCCCCATTATGTGTTTGATTTTTCGGGTGACTTTGAAAAAGAAGTTATTGACCGTTTTGTATCAGCATACGAAAATGGACTGACACCAAACCCATGCATTGAATGCAACAAACACATAAAATTCAAAACCCTGCTCAATAAAGCGGCTGAACTTGGCTGTTCGCATATAGTAACGGGACACTATGCCAGAATTGTAGAGCAAGACGGCAGGTTTTTACTTAAAAAGGGTCTTGACAGTACTAAAGACCAAAGTTATGTACTCTATTCGCTGACACAAGACGAACTTTCACGCACTCTTTTACCGCTTGGAAACCTTGAAAAAAGTGCCGTGCGTGAGTATGCTGATAAACTTTCGTTTGTAAATGCAAACAAGTCTGACAGTCAGGATATATGTTTTGTTCCGGACGGCGATTATGCCGCTTTTATCGAAAGATACACCAAAAAGAATTATCCCGCAGGTGACTTTGTTGACACAAAAGGTAATGTTTTAGGAAAGCACCGCGGTATTATACGCTACACGGTAGGTCAGCGCAAAGGATTAGGGCTTGCCTTGCCTTGCCCTATGTATGTGCTAAAAAAGGATTTGCAGCAAAACCGTGTGGTGCTATGCGAAAGCAAGCAATTGTTCACTGATAATCTTGAAACGTGGGACTTTAATTGGGTTGCTTTCGCGCCTCCCAACCAACCTTTCAAAGCTTTGGTTAAAACACGTTATAAAGCAAAAGAGGCTGCAGCCACCGTCACTCCGCTTGACAACGGAAAACGCGTATTTATTGAGTTTGAAACACCTCAGCGCGCTATAACGCCGGGTCAGGCAGCGGTTGTTTACATCGGTGACACTGTTATCGGCGGCGGAACAATAAAGTAGCTTTTTTGTAAAAAAAGAAAGGTTGTAATAAAATTATGTGGTTTATTTTTTCAATTTTGGCACTTTTGTGCTGGTCAGGGTCTGACCTTTTTTCAAAAATCGGTTGCAGGGGCAACGACAAATATTCACAATTTAAAATGGTCACCGCAGTTGGTGTAATAATGGGTTTACACGCGGCGTACGAAGTTTTTATAGGTAAGGTTGAGATAAGTTTTGATATTATTCTGACCTACCTTCCCGTATCAATCCTTTACATAGTATCAATGCTTATGGGATATATATCTCTAAGATATATTGAACTTTCAATTTCAAGCCCTATTTGTAACGGTTCGGGTGCACTGGTTGCTCTGTGTTATATTTTTATGGGTGAATTAACTCTTGAAGGCAACGGAATTTGGGCGCTTGTAGCAATGATTGCCGTATGTGCCGGCGTTTTGGGGCTTGGGTTTGTCGAAGCGCATGAGGACGAGGAGTTACGCCTTGCACGCCAGATGAAAAGCAATTATAAATACGCAAAGTCGGCGCTTGCTATAGTGCTTCCTGTTTTGTATTGTGTACTCGACGCGGCAGGCACCTTTGCTGACAGCCTTGTTTTACAGAATTTAAATGAAGACTCGGCAAATGTTGCTTACGAACTTACTTTCCTTTTTGCAGGTATTATCGCATTTATATACACAGTTATCATTAAAAAGCAGCCTTTACTACCAAAGGCTGAGGGACCTAAATATGTAGGTGCTATTTTTGAAACTGCAGGTCAGTTTGCATACATCTATGCTATCGGTGATGAAGACCATGTTATGTATGCTGCACCTATTATCTCTGCTTACTGTGTTGCAAGCGTTTTATGGAGCAGACTGTTCCTTAAAGAAAAATTATCTGTAAAACATTACATATCAATTGCAGTTACAATTGCAGGTATACTGATACTCGGTATACTGGATATATAAAGAAAAAGACTTAACGACTAAAAGTCGTTAAGTCTTTTTTATTGATGCTATAAAGTTTTCGTAGGTATCGTCAAAACTTTCGTATGGCGACGGATTTCCGCCGTTAGTACTTTTACATTGATTATCTGAATATTCCTGACCGAGAGCAAATAATTCACCAATACAAAGTTTAATACCCACATCCCCTGCTACATTACAAAAACTGAGAAGCGGTTCGGGATTATTTGTTGTATCAATAAGTTTTTTGCGCAACTTATCATCAGATTTAGCAAGGTCTGTAAGACGTTGCAGTTTTAAAAAAGTATCCACCAGATTATCTCCTGATAATATTACTCATCAAAGTTTGACTTTAAAATACGCGAACTGTTTATAAGAACTACAAATGCGCCGAAGTTATGCAAAATTGACCCTGCAAGCGGTGTTATAATACCAAACGCTGACAGTGCAATCATAAATGCACTTATACAGACAGAAAGGGCAAGGTTTTGATAAATTATGCTTTTTGTCTTACGGGCAAGTTTTATAACAAACGGTATATTTAAAAGGTTATTGTTCATAAGTGCAATGTCAGCCGATTCGATAGCAAGGTCAGAACCCATTGCACCCATAGCAATACCTACATCTGCCTCACGCAGTGCCAGTGCATCATTAATACCGTCACCGACAGCAAGAATTTTTGTTTGCTCGTC
Organism: Eubacteriales bacterium; assembly: GCA_045541455.1. GTDB lineage: Bacteria > Bacillota > Clostridia > Oscillospirales > QAKW01 > RGIG9041. The sequence goes on along the minus strand of JAZQJA010000019.1, from coordinate 82,156 downwards.
GCTTCTAAGCAAACGAAGTTTATCAAGTTTATCCTGAGGAAGCAAGCGTGCATATACCTCATCTATGCCGGCATTTTCTGCAATTATCTGAGCAGGTTCATCGCGGTCGCCTGTAAGCATTACAGTACGGTCAGCACCGATACTGTGAAGGGCACTTATGCTCTCTTTTGCATTTTCACGCAAAGTATCATTAAACGAGAGTGCGCCGATAAGTTTATTATTACAGGAAACAAGGCTAACACTACCCGACAGATTGACAGCAAAATCAGGCGGAATTTGGCAACCGCACTCTGCAATCCATTCGCGTCTGCCAAAGCGTAAAATTGTTTTGCCGTCTACGCTAATTCCCTCTACACCGCCGCCGAAAACCTCACGCACATCAAGTTTAACTGCGGCTTTATCTGTGCCAACATAATCTTTAACAGCGCGTGAAATGGGATGAGTTGAGCCAACAGCGACCGATACCGCCATATCAAGCAAACTTTTAGGGGTTTCATCACCGAAAGGAACTATCTCAGTAAGTGACAGTTCACCTTTTGTAACAGTTCCGGTTTTATCAAACACAACAGTATTTATTTCGGTTAGAATTTCTACAAACTTGGAATTTTTTATAAGTACACCACGCTTTGTAGCCATTGACAGAGCCGCAATCATAGGTGCAGAACTTACCAGCATTTGACCGCACGGGCAGGATACAACCAAAATTGCTATTGCCTTGGAAATATCTGCACTCACAAGCGCCACAGCCGCTGATACGGCAAGAACAAACGGGATGTAATAACTAAGAAACCTATCTATAAGTCTTGATTCGGGAATTGAAATTGATTCGCTTTTTTCTAAAAGATTTAATATTTTTGAGAAAGAAGTATCTACATACTCTTTTTTTACTTCAACAACAATTCTACCGTCAAGGTTTACTGTACCTGCATAAACATCGTCCCCAACAACTGCATGTGCAGGCTGAGGTTCACCGGTGAGAGATTTTTGGTCGATATTTGTTTCACCGCTTACCACAACACCGTCAATTGCTATAACAGAACCGGGTTTTACAACAATTTGCTGTCCTATTTTTAATGTCTTTGCATCAACTGTAATCTCTTTATCACCGTCAAGCAAAATAGCGGTGTTTTGTTGCATTTGTTTCAAGCCCTCAATAACATCGCGGCTTCCCATTATGCTGCGTTCTTCAAGAAGATGCACAGCATTTAGTATGAGCGGAATAAGAAGCGCTAGTATAAGGTCTTTATTAAATACACAAGCAATAATTGCAATAGCAACCAAAATTTCCATCGCATTTGTTAGGTTTTTTGTAAATATACCTTTAACGCCTGCTACAATTACCGGAATGCCTTCAATTAAAAAGCCAATAAAATAGAATAGTTGAGGCACAATTTCATACTTGCCGCGAAGAATATATGTATATATAAGTCCTACCGCAAGGCAAGCGATAGTTGCACCGCCAAAGAGGATTTCACGGGTGAGTTTTTTTCTGCCCGATTCCGTAAGGTTATCACGGGACAGCGACTCTAAAGTGTTGCGGCCCATATTATCTATATTTTCCATTTAATCACCTCACGGGTTGAGAAATATCTTCGTTTCACCGTCCTGCACGACACGGACAGTACCGATTTTATTCATAAACTCACTTAATTTTTGAGAGTAAATACGGGTACGGACTTCATCCGGATTTTGTTTATACTCTTCAAGTACACCCCAAAACTCTGCAAGTGCATCGTTTGCTGCTGCAACAGATGTTGAATATTGTGTATTCGCATCAGAAACAGTTGTTGCTGCCGCCGCTTGAGCCTCGGGAATGGTTTTTTCTTTATACTGGTTTGCCTGTTCAATAGTTGTAGATGCCTGAACAGTAGCAGAGTTTACCTGCTCATAGGTAGCGCGTACCTCCTCGGGCATTGCAACATGTGTAAGTTCAATCGAAGTTAAAGTAATACCGACACCTGCATTTTCAAGTTTTTGCTCGGCAAGTGCTATAACATCTTTTGAATATGCATCTTTACCGTCTGTAAGCAAACTGTCAACACCGATACCTGCTGCCTTTGTAAGCATTGCATTACTAACGCAGGCATTTATAACCGACTTGATATCTTTTACATTGAGTGCATATTTAACAGGGTCGGAAACAGTATATTTGGCTGAAGCAGAGATAACTGCAATATTGTTATCCCCTGTCATAAGGTAGCTATCCGCTTCGACAGTAGCAGTACCTACAGGTGTGTAATAAGTTGACACCGTTTGTTCTATAACACTGCCGGTAGGAACGATAATTACTTCATCTATAATATACGGAAATGCAAACAGCAAGCCCGGTTTATGAACCTGTTCTTCATAGGTATCGCCGACCAGTTTTCCGCAACGGAGAATAACCGCAAGGTTACCGCTTTCTATTATCCTTATACCTGAGCAGAGAATAAAGATAACAACCGCTATAACAAGTACAATGAAATACCGTGTTACCGTTTCGAGAATATCGGCAAAAAGTGTTTTTTTCTTCATACGCCTTATCCCTCCATTAAGCACTGAGTGCGATAAGTTCACTCATTGCATCAACAAGCGCGGTACGGTCATTTTCGGGAAGTTGAGTTAAAATATAGTTTAAATCTTTAATAACAGTTTCGTTGCCCTCTATCTCCATATTATTTGAATACTCACTAAGTACACTGAATGGATATTCGTCTGCTTTAACAACTAAAACCGAACTGTCATTTACAGATGCAACAACTGTATCAAGGTTTGTAAGAAACTTATATAGTTCAATATTAGCAGCCTGTGCTTCTGCGTAAATTTTTGCAACATCTGTTTCGGTCTGAGCTTTAATTTGGGCTGCCTGAGTAACACCTTCTGCCTTTATTTTTGCCGCCTCAGCATCTGCTGCTGTTGTAATCTTTTTAGCTTCGGTGGTGGCGTTGGAAATAATTATATCAATATCTTTTTGTCTGTCTGCACGCATCTGTTCAAACACGCTGTCAAGGTTGGTGTCGGGCAACAACAAACGCAATATACTAACATCAGATACCTCTATACCGTAATTCGACTTACAATTGTCATAAACACGTGTGTATATTTCGTTTTGTATTTCGTCTATTTTTATTTCTTCTTTTTCAAGTGAAACAAGAGATTTGAGTTCATAGCCGCCCATTGTACTGTTTGTTGCACTAAATACCTGGTCTTTGATATACGAATCAACAGAACCTTTTGCACCAACGCTGTTATGGTACAAAACAGGATTGTCAATTTGCCAAACAACATACGACTGAATTATAACATTACGTTTATCTTTAGTAGTAGTTTCAAGTTGATTTGATTCAAGATACTGAAGTCGCGAATCATAATTTACAACCGTTTCGAAAGGCCACGGCAATTTAAGATATAGTCCGGCATCGGTAATTTCTTCACGTACAGCTCCAAAACGTAAAATAACAGCGCAGCTGCCCTCTTTGACAACAGTTGTAAAGCCAAACCACAAAAGTACAAGTACTACAAGTGATGCGGTTACATATTTAGCAATTTTTGCAATAAGTTGAGTATTTAATTTTTTTGCTCTGGTCTCTGTATTTTGCAGAGCATCTTTTTGTTTTATTTTTTTAAACATTTGCTTACCTCCGTTACTGTGCACTTTTGCCATCGGTAACATTACCGATATAAATACTCGACTCGTCAATACCGTCACCGACAATTACAAGTTTTGCATTTGAATACGCCTTTTTGAGTGCTTCGAGATATTTATAAAATCTATAGTCGCTACCGTAAGCGTCGTCTGCTTGTGCACTTGCCATAAACTGTGCAACCGACGATTTTGCCGCAGCTATTTTTTCATGATTTTGAGCAGTTGCCTCATTAATTGCAGTTTCTTTCGCACGTTCCGCTTCGGACAGCGTAACACCTGCCAATGCCTGAGCCTGCAATAAAAGTTTTTCAGCGTCGATATTTGCACTGATTATTCCCTGATATGACGAGGCAATTTCTACAGGCGGATGTATACTTTCAACAACTACACTGACAATATCAAGTCCTGTATTATATTTTTCAATACGATTTTCAAACCCGTCATGGAAGGTTTCGGAAAGGACTTCACGATCTGCCGCAAGCAGAGTGTCAAGGTCAGACGTTATGGTATTTTCAGTTACCGTTTGGTAAGCCGCCGACTCTAACAGTGATTTGGGGGCAGTTGAATTTTTCAGATAATCATAAAGATCGCTTATAACATACTGAACACGAAGGTTGATTGACACAACCTCTTCGCCGCCACCTACAAGTAATTTATACTCGTTATTCCCATGCGCCTCAGTCCACAAATTATCAACCGAGTCGGTTGCAAGATAGCCCACTGTAAGTTCGTTTACGCTTTTAGTATCATAAACCTCTACTTTATCTATAGGCCACGGAAAAGTAAAATGTATTCCCGGCTTTAAGCTGTCTGTGTCAAGTTTTCCAAGGCGGTACAGTGCGCCCTCTTCATTAGACTGAACAAGTACAATGCCCGTTGACAGCCATAAAAGTAAAACAACCGATAATACTGTATAAGGTATTATTTTTTTAATAAGCCGTATACTCCAAAGCGAACGCATTGTAATTCCGGTATTTTTTTCAAGATATGTAATAACGCCGAGGTCTGCTCCGCCAAGGCCTAACATCGGCACTGAAATATCCGGAATTGTATCAAGCTCGCGGCGCAGCAAACGCACTGATAACGATACTAATATAAACACCGTTTGATAGACAAACAATAAACATATTATCCATATAGAAATTCTATGCAAATCAACAATGCCTACCATACAAACGGTTACAACAGCCGCGCAAATTACAAGCATAATTTTTGCAAGCGCGATTGCCGAACGAAGATTATGTATTATTGCTTTAAAATAGTCATCTCCGCCTTCTAGCGACGAATGTTTACACCATTTGTCGACAACGATAAGTATAACAAACAACACAAGCAAAGCAACAGGCAAATAAAAACCCGAAGAATGATTGCCGACCAGCTTTTTAACAGCAAACCAAAAGCCTGTGTTTACAGCAATTTCAAAAATTAATACAAGCGCTGCTGTTACTGCAAAACGTTTGGTTTTACAAAATTGTAAAACGCTTTTTAATACACGGCAAATACCGTTGCACACGGATTTTATAAAACGCACAAATACATTTTTATGCTGCATTGTCTGTTTTTCCTGCTGTACTGCAACTGTATTTTTGGGTTTAAACAGCAACACAACATTTACAAATGCTGAAAGTGAAACAGACAGACAAATAAGCAACACTGTCATAACCCTTGACACAAACCAAAGCGCAAAAAGTACAAGTGCCACAGCAAACAGACATGAGGTTGCTACTATACTAACTTGCCGTAATTTATCAATTTTTTTATCGGTTTTATTCATTTATTCTCCTCACCTTTTGTAAAAAGGGTATACTTACACTATTAATATACTAATATTACAACACTAACCGCCTTTTTGTCAATAAAAACGGTTGTTATAACAAAATGTTTAAAAATTGGAAACAACAACCCTACCCGCCCTCAATTAAAATTGCAGGCGGGTACCACAAAACCTTGTTGTTTCACATAAAAAAGCGACCTTAAAAGCACTAGATTTTAAGATCGCTTTTTTTAATATATTTAATAATGAAGAAATCCGCCGTGATATCAAGGCTGTTTATACTATCAAGTTTCAACATATCATCGGGTGAAGTTTTATAATAATACGGTGTCATTGTAAAAAGGTTTTTTATTTGCTGTGTGTTATTAAGGGTAAAAATATATCTTAGGTTTTGAATTTTTTCGGTTTCAAAAAGAGCAAGATTTGTTTCAAGGTTATCATTTTTATAAGGGGTTTGGTAAACTGCATTTTTTAGTTCAAAAAGATGGTCTGGGGCAGGAATAACCCTGACAAATATACCGCCGTCTTTTAAAATGCGATGGACCTCGCTTTCATTAAAAGGTGCAAACACAGACAGTGCAAAATCTACCGAGTTATCACAAATAGGCAGTGCACTACAATTTGCGACAGCGGCAACTATACCATTTTGTTTAATTCGCGGCGATGCAACTTTAAGAATTTCTTTTGAAATATCAAGACCTATTGCCTTGATATTATCACAATTTATATGCTTTACAATTTTTTCGAGATAATAACATTCACCGCAACCTATATCAACAATCCGTTTTGAATTACCAAGCATATCGCAAATAGCGTTTGCAAGCAAAAGATAACTATCAGTTGATAAAAAGTCACGGCGTGCGCTTGCCATCATTTTATCATCACCGTGCTGAGTTTTACCAAACGGCAGAAGATTTACATAACCCTGCCGTGCAATATCGAAACTGTGACCATTTTGGCATTTATAACATTTATCTACCGCTGTAAGCGGCATTTTACATACCGGGCAACTGAGCATTTTTAAACTCCTTCAAAATTTGAAAAATCAGGAATATATTTTGTTCCGTTTGAGCCAAACTCTTGTAAATATCCGTATTTAATATCAAAAGAGGCGAGGTATTTTTTTATGCTGGTATACTCGCACTCATTAATAGGCCGTGAAAGTTCGGTGTGTTTACAGTTTGGCATTGGCGTATACTGGCTCATAACAGATATTATTATTTTATCGCCGTAGCGGTCGCAAAGATATTTTATAATCCGTTTTGCATCTATAAGATTATTTGGCATTATAAGCACACGCACTATAACACCACTTTTAATCAACCCGTTTTCAAAGATGGGTTTTTTATGGTGCTGCACCATAAAATCTATCGATTCTTTTACAACATCGGGATAATCCGGTGCAGCACAGTATTTTTGTGAAAGCGCAGGTGACATAAACTTAAAGTCGGCAAGATACACATCAATAAAACTGTCAAGCAATGAAAGTGTACTTTTTGTAATGTACGAAGATGTATTTAAAACCACCGGAATGCCAAGTCCGTCTTGCTTTGCCCTTTTTATAACAGGCGCAAGTTGTAAAGCAAAATGGTCGGCAGTAACAAGGTTTATATTATGTGCACCGTTTGATTTTAATTCAAACATTATATCATACAGGCGGTTTGGCTGTATTTGTTTGCCTACAACCTTATTGGAGATAGAAAAGTTTTGGCAAAAATCACAGCCAAGCGGACAACCTGAAAAGAATATTGTTCCAGAGCCGTTTGTTCCGGACACACACGGCTCTTCCCATTTATGCAAAGCGGCGCGTGAAACAGTAATAATCTCACTTACTCCACAGCGCCCGACGGTTGTTGCACGATTTACATTACAACCGCGCGGACATAAATTACAATTCATAATTTTCCCATTTCCTACAAAATATTTTTAACCGCAAAACCTTATATAAAAAATATTTTTACCCACAAAAAAGCCTGCTGAAAAGCAGGCTTTTTTAAATGTTATTTCTATTTACAGACCGAGGTAATTAACAACAACAGATGCAATTTCTGAACGTTTGATGTTATCTTTACCTCTAATAAGATTTTTACCGTTATCAGCAGAACCGCTGAAATATTTAGCAAAGACTGCAAGTCTCATATACGGTTTTGCCCAGTTTTGAACTGAATCTTCATCTGCGAAGTTAAGAGTGTTGTAGTAATTATCTACAGTTGCCTTATTTGCCTCGTAGTATGCTTCGGGTGTCTGTGCAATACCGTTATCCATAAATGAAATGCCAACAATTATTTTTGCAAGTTGTGCACGGGTGGTAGTGCCCTGTCCGTCAAATACGAGGTTGCCGTTTTTGTCGTTGCTGCCATCCATAATACCAAGAGCATAAACTGCTTTTATGTAGTTTTCTGCCCAAGTTGCTATCTTATCGGTAAACGGAAGTTTTACGCTTGCATACTGAGTGGCATCTATTCCAAGAAGTCTTACAGCAATAGCTGCGATTTCATTTCTTGTCATATTGTTAGATGCGTTAAAGTTGCCTTTTTCATCGCCGAGGATTATACCCTGACCGGACTGGTTGAGCTTTGTGATTGCTGACTGTGCCCAGCCTGGAATTGAAGCGGCATCTGTATAGTTAACAACACTTCTGTCTGAAACAATTGCGATTGTATAAACAACGCCTGTTGTTGTAACCTTTGCATAGATATAAGTTGTTCCTTGTGAAAGAGCGATTTTAGCACCTGATTTTACAGTAAGGTTTTTATCAGCATAGAGTTCATAAGGAACGCTTGATATTACATTAAGAGTTGTTTCTTTAAGGTCTTTTGCAAGTGTTAAGACTAAAAGTTTATCGTTATCTTTATCTGCAACAGCGCCCTCAACTGAAAGGGTTTCAGAAAGTTTAACTACTGTGAGTTTTACAACAGCACTATTGTTTGAGCCATCTTCTGATGTTGCAACAATGTAATACACGCCGTCTTTTGCTTCAACTGTTGAAGAAATTTCGTTTGTGCAAGCAGCATCGGAGTAAATTTTGTAAGTTGCACCCTGTGATACAACTGCTTTTATTTCAAATGGATCTGTAACTGTTACTGTGTAACCGCCGTCAACCTTTTTTGCATTTGTAATATCAAGAACTTCTGCAGCATTATTTTTAGCTCTTGTAATTACAACATCAATGTTATTTAAAGTCTTGCCGTCTTCTGCAAGGATACCGAGGGTAAATACGTTATCACCGGTAGCAAGTCTTCTTGCTGTAATTTTGCCGTTTTCATCGGCAGTAAATACAGAAGAACCTTGATAAAGAGCTGCTTTTGCATAAAGCGGGAGTTGAACTGTAAATGCATATTCTGTTGTGTTATAGTCAACACTTGCAGTATATGTACCTGCGTTATTTGTAAGGCCGGTAACACCAACAAGTTCACAAGCGTCACTATAAGCACGGGTTACATTTACAAATACACTGTCTGTTGTGCCTTGACCTGAAAGGCCAACTTTATATTCAATGCTTTCACCAAGGTCAAGTTTAATGTTAAACACACCATTTGTATGTGTAACCGCTTCACCGGTAGCATTATTTACAATTCCTGTGATTGTTGCACCAGCAATAGGAGCAATGCTTACTGTAATGTTCTCTTCATCTCTTGCTGTTTTGAGTTCGTATCTTACAGTATCGTCTGTGCAAGTTGAGCCTGCACCGCCGCTTACACTGTCAAGTTTTAAGCCGCTGTTTGCCTTACATGCAACAAGTTTATATATCTTTTTGCAAAGTCCGTCGGGTGATGTTATTGCAAGAATGTTATATGATTTAGCACTGTTAAACTCAATTTGGCTTAGTTGTTCACTGTCTTCAAACGAGTCAGCATTTGAGAAGTTTTCGTCAGAAGCATACAATTTGTAAATTGCATTTACACCGCTTCTTCCTGCAGTTGTATCTTTTACAACCGGAGTGTAAGTAAGTCCTGCAGGAGCTGTTACTGTATATGTATCACCGTTTAAAGTTGCGTTTTCAACCTCAATAGAATCAGGAAGCATTACAGCATTTTTATTATAATATGTGTAAGTAACATTACCCGTAGGAGCAACACCGTTTCCGATAAAATCGGGGTTTGTTTGCCAATCGGGTGAGTATTTTTCAGATACATATATACCTGTTGCATCTGTTTTTCCTGATGCACCACCGGTGAAGTTAAAGTTTTTAAAGCCAAAGAATCTGTTATTTTTATACGATACATTGCTGGCATTTGCGGGATATTTCTTTGAGCCGCTATAATCATAAATGTTAAGAAACGCCAGAGCATTTTCCAAAGCAGCACCGCTGTTTACTGCGGTGTTACCTTCAATTTTAATTGAAGAAAAACTGTTTGAATAAAATCTTAAATCATAAGTTGTCTGACAAACGTTATAAAACAAGTTGTCAGTGATATTTAAAAGCATTTTTCTAGTGCCGTAATTGGCTTTGTTATAGCCCTCCACATCAATTGGTCGTTTTGCTGTATTGGAGTTTACAAAGCATGAGTTTTTAAATGTAAGTGCACCGTCTTCAAAGTTTGTACCAATTTTGATATAAGAAACATTTTTATAAGGTGTTGCATCAAAATACAAACCGTCGAATGTTGTTTTAGCAGGGATATATTCGCCAATAAAACGATCAACGCTCATATTCTGAAGACGTAAGTTGTAGAAAACAGCCTCGTCAGCAGCGCCGTCACCGAGTTTTACACGTCTGTTCTCGAAATTGAATGTGTAGTATGTACGAGTTGTAACAAATGTAAAACTACCTACCGATGCAACTTTTGAAGCAATTGACGAACTTGTACCTGCAGCGGTATGGTTCATTAAAATATTGCCGAACTTGTAGTTTGCAGGGTCGTCACAGTCAGGACGGTAAGCGTCAACCACACGGCCTTGAATTTCAACACCGAAAAGTGAGAAGTTAAGGCTGGGAGTAATATAATCGCCTTTGCCTTCGTCAAACTTATTGGCAATAAACAAAGTATATATTACAGCGTTGTCAGATTCCCAAGCAGGATTTAAAGTAAACGGTTCTGTACCGCTTGCAGATTTAACATTAGGGTTAACATTCCACTTAGGACCGAAAAACTGAACATTCTGATTGATTGAAAGGTCACCGTATACACCTGCGCTAAGCATAATTTGCGGAACAGCAATTTCTGCTTTTGCTGCAGCTGCAAGCGCTGCATCAATTGATGCAAAAACGTTTGTGCCTACTTTAAAAGCATAATTAAAGCCTTCCCACTCGGTAATATACCAATCACCGTTTCCATAGGCAGCTGCACCTGCATCAACCAAATATGCAGTGTTTTTAAGCTGAACACCATAATTTTCTGCCTCGCTTGAATATACATCTGCAAATATAGGTGCATCAACAGTATCTTCTGCAAAAGCAACAACTGATACTGATGACATTACCATTAATACTGCAAGAAACACAGCGAGTAATCTTTTTGTTTTACTCATAATAACATCTTCCTTTCGGATTATTCGCGCTATATATTAATAATATAACTTTACTAATTTATTATAGCAAACACTATATTCAAAATATATAACTTTATGTTGCATAAATTGCACTAAATGTGCACTTTTTGTAAGATGTTACCAATCGTAAAATTTAAGTTTAAAACTATTTATCCAAAATGTATATAGCCGACAAAATTTTTTATGCTTTCGTAAAGTTCGACAAGTTTAAACCGAAATCGTACCGAAGGCGTGTCATCTGTAGTAAGTGAGAGGGCTCCGTCGCTTAATACATCAGATAATTTTTCTTTGTTTGACACATCAGTTGCAGCGCCAACGCATATATCAGGGAACATAACACACCAAAAATTTTTTCCGTTACCTTCGCCTATAGTTATATCAACAGTATCGTAAACACCGGCAGGTAACGATACTCCCTCATAGTGACGGGTTGGGAAAAAACGCTTGGTCACTTGCATTTTCACACTATCGTCGCTTCCGTTTTCAAGCAAAATCTGCTGTGCTTTTTGCTCTATTTGATATGCATTAATATTCGCTGAAGCTATAGCATCTTGTTTAGTATCAGCGCCATAAAACAATTCACTGCAAAGTTGAGCAACACCATCGCGAACAGCAAGTTTATTTTGTTGGTCGATGTCACTGTCTGAGTTTGCAACGATATGAAATCTTAGCACACTTTCGCGCACATTTTTAGCATCCTTGTTTGTAAAATGAAGAACACCAAAAACAATTGCAAAAAATAATGTAAAAATAGCACTTGTAACTATAAGTCTACGTTTCAAGAAAATCACTCCTTTGAAAGCATTATCGACTTTAAAAACAAAAAAAATCCGCTTTTGCGGATTTTTTATATTGGCTTTACAATGTAGGTATCTTTACAAAATATTTTCATTTTGTAATATGCCGTTCGTGCTTGTGCGTGAGATGTAAACATACCGTAAACAGTAGATCCCGAACCGCTCATCATTGACATAACGGCACCTGAATCACTAAGCATTTTTTTGAGTTTTTGAATTTTAGAACAAAGTTGTAAACTTGCGGGTTCAAGCGCGTTTTGAGCACTTTTGGCAATTTGTAAAAGGCTACTGTTTTCAATGCCGGAAATGACACCATCTGTACTGTTACCACCGAAATTTTCGGCTGTTAAAGGCGATGTAAAAACTGCCGCTGTCGAAAGAGAAACTGGCGGTTTTGCCAGCACAAACCAACACTTCGGAATTGATTTTAAGGGGGTTATTTTTTCACCTATTCCCTCACAAAGTGCCGTGCCGCCATAAAAGAAAAACGGTATATCAGCACCGATTGACTGTGTGATTTTCACCTTTTGTTCAACCGGTATTGAAATATCATAGAGTTTGCAAAGACCGTCAAGCACTACAGCACCATTTGAACTTCCGCCGCCAAGCCCTGCACCGCACGGGATATACTTTTTCAAGCCGATTCGAACGCCGCCTTTAATACCCGTATGGTTAAAAAACGCCGTTGCAACCTTGTGCACAATGTTACGCTCATCCGTAGGAATATACCGCCTGTTGCAACTTATCTCAATTCCGCTTTCAATACGTTCAAGTGAAACAATATCGCAAAGCGATACTGTTTGCATAACGGTTTTAAGCAGGTGATACCCATCTTCGCGCTTGCCTACCAGGTCAAGTGACAAATTAATTTTTGCATACGACTTTAAAATCATAGTTTTGATATAAATTTCTGCAATCTTGTAAGGGCCAGTTCTATATTTTCAACCGAATAGGCATAAGATATGCGTAAAAAACCGTCACCACTGTCACCAAAGGCACTGCCCGGTACAACAGCAAGACGTTGTTCATGTAAAAGATGCTCGCAAAATTCATCACTCGACATACCAAACTTTGATATATCGGGGAAAATATAAAAAGCACCAAACGGTTCAAAACATCTAAGCCCCATATCGCGAAGGCCTTTAAGTATAAACTTTCTGCGTTTATCATATTCTTCACGCATCATTTCAATGTCGGAATCTCCATTGCGAAGTGCCTCAATTGCAGCGTACTGACTTGTGGTAGGAGCACTCATAATACCGTATTGATGAATGAGCTTCATTTTATTTATAATAGGTAACGGACCTGCTGCAATGCCCATGCGCCAGCCTGTCATAGAATAGGCCTTTGAAAAACCGTTTATGATAATTGTGCGCTCCTGCATGCCGTCAATGTTGGCAATGCTGGTATGCTTTGAACCGTATGTCAATTCTGCATAAATTTCGTCGGAAAGTACCATTATATTGGTGCCACGAAGAACTTTTGCAAGAGCAGACAGTTCTTTTTTAGTTAAAATTGCACCTGTTGGATTGTTTGGATAAGGTAAAACAAGCAGTTTTGTTTTTGGAGTAATTGCCGATTTAAGTGCTAAAGCCGTTAACTTAAAATCATCCTCTTGTTTTGTGACAATAGGAACGGCAACACCGCCTGCCATTGCTGTGATTGGCGAATAGCAAACAAACGACGGTTCGGGAACTAGCACCTCATCGCCGGGATTTATAAGTGCACGGATTGCAAGATCAATAGCCTCGCTTCCACCGACAGTTACAAGCACTTCATCTGCCGAATATTTCAAATTAAACCGTCTGCCAAAATATGTCGATATTTCCTCGCGAAGTTCTGTCATACCGGCATTTGCGGTATATTTTGTCCTGCCGCGTTCAAGCGAGTCAATACCCGCCTCACGAATGTGCCAAGGCGTTTCAAAATCAGGCTCTCCAATAGACAGCGAGAGTATATCGTCATACTCTGCTGCAATATCAAAGAACTTGCGTATTCCTGACGGTTTTATTGATTTTACTTTATCTGAAATTATATTATCGTAATTCATCATATATTGAAAATACTGCGAGTGTCACCTTCGGGCACATCGTAGTTTATCCCTTTATCCTTGTATTTTTTTAAAACAAAATGTGTGGCAGTTGAAAGCACGCCATCCATCGCGGCAAGTTTTTGCGAAACAAAAAGTGCAACCTCAGTAAGTGATTTACCCTCAATTGACAAAAGTACATCATAAGAACCTGACATAAGACAAACACTCTTAACCTGCGGATATTTTGAAACGCGACGTGCAACTTTGTCAAAACCTTCGCCTTTTATAGGAGAAATTTTAAGTTCTATCATCGCGGTTATATAATCACGCTTTGTTTTATCCCAGTCTACCATCGCGTTATAGCCGATAATTACCTTTTCTTTTTCAAGACGAGAAACAGCGCTATTTACCTCATCAACAGTACAGTTTAGTTTTTTTGCTATCTCTGCACGGTCGGCAAACGCATTTTTTTCAAGTATTGCAAGTAATTTTTTATCGTTCATCATTTTTCTCCTAAAAATGTATTATGTTATTATTTTAACACATTTTAATAAACTTGCAACAAAAAATAAAAAAACTTGATTTTTTATATTAACAGAGTTAGAATGTTGTTATTATAAATAAAGGAGAAACTTATGAGAATTGTAATTACCGTAATTGGAAAAGACCGCATAGGCATTGTATCTGACATTGCGGCTGTTTGCAAAGAACTTAACATAAATATTCTTGATATTACTCAAAAGGTTTTTGATGACCTTTTTGCTATGGTTATGCTTGCCAAAGTTACAGAAAATGTTCCATTTGGTGATGTGGTTGACGCACTTGACAAAAAAGGTGAGCAAATAGGTCTTAAAATACATACAATGCACGAAGATATATTTAATTCGATGCACAGAATATAAGGGAGATTCCAATGCTTAATATTAATGACATTCTTGAAACTATCAAGATGATAGACAATCAGCATCTGGATATCCGAACAGTCACTATGGGCATTTCACTTTTTGACTGTGTGTCGGACAACCCTGATAAGCTGTGTGATAACATTTACGACAAAATTACAAGACTTGCGGGAAACCTTGTTAAAACCGGTGAGGATATTTCCAAACAGTACGGTATACCGATAATTAATAAGCGTGTATCGGTTACACCAATTTCGCTTGTTGCTTGTAATATGAACAGCGACGATATGGTTAAAATTGCAAAAACGCTTGACCGTGCGGCTGCCACTTGCGGTATCAATTTTATCGGCGGTTATTCGGCACTTGTTCATAAAGGCTTTACAAAAGGCGACCTTGCATTAATTGAATCATTACCTCAGGCGCTAAAAGAAACAGGTAATGTTTGTTCATCTATCAATGTTGCAACAACAAAATCCGGCATTAACCTTGACGCTATAGGAATGATGGGTGAAACCATCAAAAAAACAGCATACCTCACAAAAGACAACGATTCTATAGGCTGTGCAAAACTTGTAGTGTTTGCAAATGTACCTGAAGACAATCCCTTTATGGCAGGTGCATTTCACGGTGTGGGTGAAGCAGACTGTGCCATTAACGTCGGTGTTTCGGGTCCTGGAGTTGTAAGCCATGCTATCGGAAAACTGCCAAACGCAAATATAACAGAAATTGCCGACACGATAAAAAGAACGGCATTTAAAATAACAAGGGTCGGTCAACTTGTTGCCAAAGAGGCATCTGAAAGACTGGGTGTTCCTTTTGGAATTGTTGATTTATCGCTTGCTCCCACTCCTGCCATAGGCGACTCGGTTGCTCACATTCTTGAGAGAATGGGGCTTGAACGGTGTGGTACACACGGTACCACTGCCTGCCTTGCTATGTTAAACGACGCTGTTAAAAAAGGTGGTGCTATGGCATCATCACATGTCGGTGGTCTGTCAGGTGCATTCATTCCCGTTTCGGAAGATGCCGGTATGATTGACTCGGCAAGAATTGGCACACTCACCCTTGACAAACTTGAGGCTATGACTGCTGTTTGCTCAGTCGGTCTTGATATGATTGCTATTCCAGGTGATACACCGGCATCTACAATTTCGGCTATTATCGCTGATGAAATAAGTATAGGTGTTATTAACAACAAAACAACTGCAGTCCGTCTTATTCCCGCGTACGGCAAGACGGTCGGCGACGAAGTTGAATTCGGCGGTCTGCTAGGCAGCGCACCGATAATGCCTGTTCACAAAGAGAGCGCAGAAAAATTCATTTCACGCGGCGGTCGTATACCGGCTCCTCAAAACGCGCTCAGAAACTAAAACGGAGATTAAAATGGACAAGATACTTGAAACTGCATTTGGTGCAGAACAAAAGGCACAGCACATTATGGATATAGCCAGAAAAACACATAAGCAGTGCGAACGAAATATAAAAAATGCTGAAAACATAAAGCAAGAGTATCTGCAAATTGCAAAAGAAAACATTGAAAACTTTAAAACAGCCAAAAAAAGCGAACTTGAAAGTGAAATTCAAAAACTTGAAAAAGAACTTAAATCAAACCTAAAGAAAATGCACGACTGTTTTGAAAAAGACAGCGATAAATGGGTTGATAAAATGTTTGCTGATATAACGGAGACGGTATGAATTACGCTGTAATTACAAAAGCCAAAGCGATGTATGGCAAACGGCTTACAGGGCAGGACTTTAAAACACTTTCAGAAATGAAAAATGTTGAGGATTGTGCTCAGTTTTTAAAAGCACACCCTGCATTTGAGAAAACACTTGGCACATTAGATATCCGCGGTATTCACCGCGGACAACTCGAAAAAGTGTTATACAGTCAATATTACCTTGATTTTACACGGCTGATTAAAGGGCTTACAGAGAACGACCGAAAGGTCGTTTCAATGTTTTTTAAGGCATACGAGACGGGTGCTGTTTTATGGTTTTTAAGAAACCTTAACGCACCGGAAATTGTAAAAGGCGGGTACATTTCTTTGTACGAACCTATGATGAAAAAGCACACTGAACTTGACTTTAGTGCTTTGCATTTGGTTAAAACAGTTAAACAACTAATTTCGATTTTACCGCCTAGGTATGCGTCGGTAATAGAACGTGCAACCGATAACGACGGCAATTTTGACTATATTTCTATAGAAAACGAGTTGTGGAAAAACTATTATCTGGATATAGGAAATACTCTTAAAAAGAAAAGCAAAGACGAAGATGTACGCACTATTTTCGGTATACACACCGATTTACGTAACATTATTAATATATTCCGTTTGCGTGAGTATTTTAACTACTCGGCAAACGAAATTATACCGTTTGTTATGCGGCCATCATACCGTTTGACAGACGAAGTTTTACAAAGGTTTTGCAACGCTGCCAATAAAAAGGAGTTTGCCACGATACTTGCCGACACCCCTTACAGCGCACTTAAAGATGCTGTAACAAACGATGGCATTGAGTTTGCAGCGGCGGAAATTGTATGCAAAAAAGCATGCAAACTTTTGCATTTTTCAAAAAGTGCACCCGCTGTTGTTTATGCTTACACCGAATACAAACAGCGTGAAATTAATAAAGTTAAGACCGTTGTCGAATCGGTCAGATACAATTTGAATAGGGAGATGATAGAAAGCTATGTCGGTACAAAAACTAAAGCTGATTAGTCTTATTGGGCCTATTGACAAGTTTGACGACATTGCTAAATGCTGTCTTACATCGGAAAATTTTGATCCGGTGCGGGGAACACAGCTTACAACAGACGTTAAAAACCTTGTGCCCTTTGAAACAGATAACCCTTACAGCAGTCTTTTAGAAAGCCTGACAGGCGTTATGGATCTTGCGGGAATTGCTAAAGAGCGGGTTAACATAACCGACTACAACCCAGATATTGATGGGGAAACTGCAAAGGTTGATGAGTTTAGTCAAAAACTAAAAAAACTGCAAAGCAAAATTTCGGCTATAGAATCCGAAATTGCAGATAACAATGAAGCAATACGGCAAATTACACCGCTTACCGACCTTGATGTTGAACTTGATAAAATATTTTCAATGGAATTTATTGATGCAAGGTTTGGTAAAATGCCTGCAACATCGTATGACAATCTTATATATTTTGGGTCGGGCACTGCCGTCACTTTTTTACCGCTACGGCAAGAAGGTAAAGATATATGGGGGTTAAGCCTTGTGCCCAAAGGTCAAAAGGCAACGGCCGACGCTATGTTATCTTCGTTATATTTTGAACAGATTTTTCTGTCCGACAAAATTCACGAAACCCCCGAAAAGTCGATTGAACTTTTAACAAAAAAGAATGCCGAACTTGTAACACTTCTTGAAGCGTTACACGACGCGCGTAACAATATGACTACAATGAACCGCAGTGAGCTTGTAAAGGCATATTCGAAATATTATTTCCTTTCTAAATGCTATGATTTACGACAATATGCGCTTCGCTCACAAGACGAATTTTTTGTAGCAGGCTGGGTTCCCGAAAAAGCGCTGCCTAAATTCAAAAAATATATTTCTGACGACTATGATATAAACCTTATCATTGAGGAACCGAATGAGGTAAAACATGTAACCCCGCCGACACGAATTAAAAACCCGTGGGGAATCAAATTTTTCGAGATGTTTACCGAAATGTACGGTTTACCCAGTTACAACGAAATGGACCCAACCCCGCTTGTTGCTCTTACATACACAATATTTTTCGGAATAATGTTTGGTGATGTAGGTCAAGGACTTGTCCTTTTTATCGGTGGTCTTCTCGCGTGGAAACTTAAAAATATGCGGCTTGGCAGCATTATCTCGGTAATCGGTCTGTCCAGCACGATATTCGGCTTTTTCTACGGAAGTATATTTGGAAACGAAGAGATTATTCACGGCTTTTCGGTATTACACGGCAACAACACGCTGTTTATATTGCTCTTTGCCGCAGGCTTTGGCATTATGCTGATAGGTGTTGCAATGATGCTTAATATTATAAACGGCATCCGCCAACGCGACATCAAAAAGTTTTTATTCTCGCCCAATGGTATTTGCGGTTTCGTTTTCTTTTACGGACTTATAATCGGTGCGCTTTTAACGTTCCTCACCGATATTAAATTGCTCACCACACCATATATTCTTACAGTTATCGTGCTGCCACTTATTCTTATTTTTCTCGGCGGACCTCTTTCAAACCTATTAAAAGGCGATAAAAACGCATTTAAGTTAAAATGGGGCGAATATGCAGTTGAAAACTTTTTTGAACTGTTTGAGGTTATGCTGTCATTTTTATCAAACGTTATATCCTATGTGCGTATCGGTGCATTTGCGATAAGCCATGCAGGTATGATGCTTGTAATAACAGCCATGGCTAAAATGCTTGGCGGTGGCGGTGAAATAGCCGTTTTAATTTTCGGTAATATATTTGTAATCTGTCTTGAGGGACTAATTGTAGGAATACAGTGCTTAAGGCTGCAGTTTTACGAATTTTTCTCAAGATTTTATTCAGGCGGCGGTAAGCCGTTTAAACCATTTAATTAAGGAGTTTTAAAAATGTTATACGCTTTTATTACTGTTACTGTTTTATTTTTACTTGTTTTATTACCCATTCTCCCCGTTCTTTCAGGCAAACTTTCGGGCAAACGTGCAAAAAGAAGAATGATGTATAATTTATCAGCATTCGGCGTTGTAATGCTTGCAAGCTTTTTTATGCCTGCAATTGCACTTGCTGCACCTGAAACTGCAACCACTGTTGCCTCGGGCATTACCGACACTGCAATAAAGGCTATTGCCGCTGCTGCATCGGTAGGTATGGCTGGTATAGGCGGCGGTCTTGCCGTAGGCCCTGCAGCAAGCGCTGCTATCGGTGCTATGGCTGAAGATTCGTCTACTTTCGGTAAATCTCTTATCTTCGTTGCGCTTGGCGAAGGTATTGCTATTTATGGTTTGCTTGTTTCATTCCTTATTCTGTTCGTATTATAAGAATATGAAAATGTATGTTATTTCGGACAACAATGACACGCTGACAGGACTTAGAATGGCCGGGGTTGACGGTGTTGTTGTCCATACAAAATCCGAAGCGGACAAAGCGCTTGACGATACGCTTTGTAACAGTGACATAGGAATTGTTTTAATCAGCGGTTCTCTGTGTAAACTATGCCAAGAAAAAACAGATGATATTAAGAAAAATAAATCACGGCCGCTTTTATTGGAGATACCCGACAGACATGGTAACGGCCGTGACGAAAACGCTATTGCCGAATATATTCGTTCGGCAGTAGGCATTAAGATATAGAAGGTTTATAAAAATGCTTCAAAACGATTTTAACAAATCATATAAAATGGTTCAAAACCTTGAAAGTGCCGTTTTAAAAGACGCCAAGGCTCAGGCAAAACGTATTGTAGAAGATGCAAGGGCGCGCGAAAAGCAGGTACTTTCAACAGCTAAATACGAAGCAGAAAAAAGTGCTGCACAGTATGAACTTGAACAAAAAGCACTTATTACTGACAGTTTTAGCCATCAACTTACAGACGCGGCAGCAACCACTCGTATTGAACTTATAAAAAAACGTACTGAAATTCAATCTGCTGTGTTTGAAAAGTTATTTTTAAGGCTGTGCGATTTTGCAAAAAGCGACAATTACAGCCAATTTATTAACAAGCGCGTTTGCGCCCTTGACAAATCACAGTTTTCCGACTCGATAACAGTGTTTACTTCGGCAAACAATGCTGATAGCGAATGTGCAAAGTCACATTTTAAAAATGCCGATATTGTTATCAGCGAAGATATAAAAATCGGCGGTTTGATTATTAAAGACAACAAGCGCGCCGTAATTTACGATTTGACTCTCGATTATAGCTTTGAAAATGAAAAAGCTCAGTTTCTTGCAATTTCAAAGTTATCGGTTACAGGAGAATAAACGATGGATGTCATTTATAGTATAAACGGTCCTGTTGTGACCGTAAAAAACTCCGACACCTTTAGTATGATGGAAATGGTTTACGTCGGCAAACCACGCCTTATAGGTGAGGTTATTTCGGTGTCTGCCGACAGTACCACAATTCAGGTTTATGAAGACACTGCAGGTATTGCTGCAGGAGAACCGGTTGAAGCCAGTGGCGGACCGCTTTGCGCGTTGCTGGGTCCGGGCATAATTTCCAACATATTTGATGGTATTGAGCGTCCGCTTAATGCTCTTTCTAAACAATCCGGTGCATTTTTACAACGCGGTGTTGTTTGCGACAACCTTGACACACAGAGAAAATGGCAAGTAACTGTTTTAGTGTCTACAGGAGACACCGTTTCAGGCGGTCAAGTGTTTGCCACAACCCCCGAAAATGAAGGAATTATACACAAATCTATGGTACCGCCCGACATTTCGGGTGAAGTCGTGTTTGCCAAAGACAGTGGGGAATATAACATATTAGAGCCTATTATCCGTGTAAAAGACAAACACGGTAAAATACACGATATAGCCCTTGCGCAACGCTGGCCGATAAAGCAAGCGCGACCTGTGGGTGAGCGCCTTTCGTCTGTCGAACCGCTGGTTACAGGGCAGCGTGTTATTGACACGCTGTTCCCTATTGCAAAGGGCGGTGCAGCGGCAGTTCCCGGCAGTTTTGGTACCGGTAAAACAATGGTTCAGCACCAAATTGCAAAATGGAGTGATGCTGACATTATTGTTTACATCGGTTGCGGAGAGCGCGGTAACGAAATGACTCAGGTTCTTGAAGAGTTTTCAGAACTTGTAGACCCTAAAACAAACCGCAAACTTATCGAACGCACCGTTATGATTGCCAACACATCAAATATGCCGGTTGCAGCACGTGAAGCATCAATTTATACTGGTGTTACGCTTGCTGAGTACTATCGTGATATGGGTTACCATGTTGCGATAATGGCCGACTCGACATCACGCTGGGCAGAAGCACTGCGTGAAATTTCGGGCAGACTTGAAGAAATGCCGGCAGAGGAAGGTTTTCCCTCATATCTTCCGTCACGACTTTCAAAATTTTATGAACGTGCAGGGTTTGTAAAAACACTTAATGGCAAATCTGGCAGTGTTACCATAATCGGTGCTGTATCACCGCAGGGCGGTGACTTTTCAGAGCCGGTAACACAAAACACCAAGCGTTTTATACGTTGCTTTTGGGCGCTTGACCGCGACCTTGCATATTCTCGACACTACCCTGCTATCAACTGGGTTACTAGTTACACAGAGTATTTTGAAGAACTACGCGGTTGGTACGGACAAAATGTGTGTGAAGACTTTGAAAATGCAAGGGGCAGAGTTATCGGTATACTGCTTGAAGAAAGCAGACTTATGGAGATAGTAAAACTTATCGGTGAAGATGTATTACCTGAAGACCAAAAACTTATTATTGTCACCGCTAAACTGTTGCGCCAAGGCTTTTTACAGCAAAATGCGATGAACGACATAGATACATACGCACCGCTTGAAAAACAATATGCAATGATGAAAATGTTACTTACCCTTTACGACAAGTCGCTTACCCTTATAAAACAAGGTATTCCGCTGTCACAAATTACAAAAACGGGTACTTTTGACGAGGCATCACGCATTAAGTTTGAAATAAGAAACGACGAACTTTCAAAATTTGAAGTAATAACAGACAAACTTTGCAAAAAACTTTCAGAACTTGAGGAAAGCTATAGGTAAAGTATATGAGAATACAATATCTTGGAATTAAAGAAATAAACGGACCTCTCATTGTAGTCGACGGTGTTAAAGATGTCACCTTTGACGAAATGGCAGAAGTGGTGCTTGATAGCGGTGAAATCCGCACAGGCAGAGTTATACGCATTGACGGTGATCGCGCGGTACTTCAGATGTTTGAAGGAACAAATGATATGTCGCTGACAAACAACAAAACCTCGTTTACCGGCAAACCGATGCATCTTGAACTGTCAGAAGAAATGTTGGGACGCGTTTTTAACGGTGCAGGCAAGCCCGCCGACGATTTAGGACCGATTTTTTGTGAAAAGAGTGCTGACATAAACGGTGCGGCAATTAACCCTGTCCAGCGCGAGTACCCACGTGACTTTATTTGCACGGGTGTTTCTTCAATTGATATGTTAATGACGCTTATACGCGGTCAAAAACTGCCGATATTCAGCGGCTCGGGTATACCGCATGACAGACTTGCGGTGCAAATTGCAACAAGTGCAGGTTTAAAAGACGGCTCGCAAGACGATTTTGCAATCGTGTTTGCCGCGATGGGCGTAAAAAACGATGTTGCTGACTTTTTTAAACGCGAATTTAAAAAAAGCGGTGCAGGCTCTAATGTTGTAATGTTTTTAAACCTTGCAAACGACCCGATTATTGAAAGAATTGTAACGCCCCGCTGTGCACTTACCGCGGCAGAATATCTTGCTTTTGAAAAAGGCAAGCAAGTGCTTGTAATTATGACTGATATTACAGCCTATGCCGAGGCACTTCGCGAACTTTCTGCTTCAAAAGGAGAGATTCCTGCAAGAAAAGGTTTCCCCGGCTATCTGTACTCTGACTTTGCATCTCTTTATGAAAGAGCGGGAATGTTAAAGGGCAACAAAGGTTCGGTAACGCTTATCCCGATTCTTACAATGCCAAACGACGACATCACCCACCCAATCCCCGACCTTACAGGCTACATCACCGAAGGGCAAATTGTTCTTGACAGAACGCTGTCGCAAAGTGGGGTTTATCCACCTGTTTCGGTACTTCCGTCACTTTCAAGACTTATGAAAGACGGAATAGGCGAAGGATATACCCGTGAAGACCATGCAAGTCTTTCCGACCAGCTGTTTGCGGCATACGCAAAAGTTACCGACGCACGCGCACTTGCATCAGTTATCGGTGAAGAGGAATTATCTGAAACCGACAAAGCATACATTATGTTCGGTCGTGAGTTTGAAAAACAGTTTATAAACCAGCCGTCAGGCAGGGGCAGAACTATTGAAGAAACGCTTGATTTGGGTTGGGAACTGTTAAAATTACTGCCGCGTACCGAACTTACAAGAGTAAAAAAAGAATTTATAGAAAAATATTTAAAGTGAGATTAAAATGGTATTTCCAACAAAGGGCAACCTATTACGTGTTAAAAACTCGCTGTCGTTGGCGACGGTGGGCTTTGACCTTATGGACAGAAAACGGAATATACTTATACGCGAAATGATGGGGCTTATTGATCGTGCAAAAAACATTCAGACACGCATTAACTCCACCTTTTCCGAAGCGTATGATGCGCTCATCAAGGCTAATGTTTCGGGTGCAGATGTGTCTAGCATTGCAAAAGCCGTACCGATAGATGACTGCATAACAATTCTTGAAAAAAGTGTTATGGGTGTTGAGATACCTACTGTTAAATATCACCCTAAAGCACCAAAACCATATTACGGTATGGAACTTGGCAGTTGTGCTATGGACAAGGCGTATGCAAGTTTTAGAAAGGTTAAAGAACTGTGTGCCGAGCTTGCAGAACTTGAAAGTTCAATTTATAGGCTGGCGGTTGCCATAAGTAAAACCCAAAAACGTGCAAACGCGCTTAAAAACATTGTAATACCCGGTTACAAAAAAGATATTGCGTATATAACCGAATTTTTGGAAGAAAAAGAGCGCGAAGAATTTATTCGTATGAAAGTTATTAAGCGCCAAAAAGAAAAAAATAATTAAAATAAACTAAATTATAAAAAAATAATGAGTAGGATTTATCCTACTCATTATTTTTTTAGCAGTCTATTTATAAGTCTTGGAAATTTCTTCAATAGAGGTTAGCACAATTTGTTCTTTTTGCGGTTGTTTGAAATCTGACAATTCTGTTGCATTGTCAACTGCAAAGTCAACTGCCGAATGTACAGTCTTATTATTGTCATAGAAAAACTTTCCGTAATAACAACCGACAATGCCATAAGTTGTTTTACCGTTATAATTTTCAGTTGTAGGTTTATTTAAGAACAGCAACACTTTCATATTCTTTCTTAACAGAGGTACGCCATCTATTGAAATATCCCCGTCTTGTAGCCTTTCCCCTGTTTCCTGAATTAAAATATCGGTATTTTTCTGATGGTCTCCTTTTATTACTTCCACAATTCTGGCTGTAGAAATAGCCAAATCAACAGAACCGTTTTGAATAGACTCGTCATCCTTTATAATATCGCAGACAACTATACTATGAGCAGTATCATAAAGTTCGCTCATATTCTTTGGTATAATCATTTCTGCAGACATTACAGATTCTTTTTCAGACTTAGTAGGAAAATATATTTCGCCATCAGTGCTATCTTTTACGCTTGTGCATGAACAAAAAGCCACACATAATGCTATCGTACACAAATTTAGTAATAATCTTTTCATATTAACTCCTTTCTTATATGTTGATTTTATAATTTTTATTTTATCTAGTTATATACACCCTTAAATCAATTATATTTATAGTATATGCCCCTTACTTCATCCCCTGTCGGTGATGTTGCGGTTCTTACATTAAACCCTTTAAACATGAGTTTACCTACATCGCCATCAGCATTTGTATGAGCCAACCCCATTGCATGACCTATTTCATGAGCAGAAATTGATTTCCAATGTAATACCGTAGGAAAATTATATGATGAATCAAAATATGCCATATTTAAAATACAACTTGAATAATCCCTATTGTATGCATTTGACACTCTTGTGGCATTTAGGTTGTTATCAACAATATAGTAGCGTGTTAAACCATACCAAGACTCTCCGGGTACATTTTCTCCCCAAAATCTAATTGTAGAATCTCGTATTAGACTTGAGCGAGTAAAAGAAAAACCTAAACTAGAATATGGTGATTGAGCATTCATAGCATAATTCCAATCAGAAAATGCTTGTATACATTGTGAAGCCAATGTATCATTTGTAATGCCAATATAATATTTTTGATTTTTTACACCATTATTTAACTTTCCACCTTGGTGAACATACGCATTGGCACTACAACATACCATAGCAATAATTGAAACCAAAGATATTATAGTGAAAAACCGTTTATATACACTTCTGTTTATACACATATTTACCTCCTTATTATGTAGCTGTAAAGACGTCTTTTATCTTCCATCTGCCATATTTATATTAGCATTTTATTCCACTTTTGTCAATAGTTTTAATCTTTTTAAAACTATTTATGTAAATTCAACATATTTGATAAAAACACAGCACCCTGAAAGTACTACAATTTCAGGGTGCTGTGTTTTATTTATTAAGTGTTTTTATTTCTCTTTTGAAGCGGCTTTTGCTTCGTCATATTCTTTTATTATTTTTTCTGACGGTTTAGAGGTCAAAAGGCTTACAACCACAAGAGCGATGCATGCAACGATAAATGCCGGTAACAATTCATATACTGCAAACACACCGCCGAGTTTTGAAATGCCGTATTTCCAAACAAAAACAGTAATACCGCCGGCAAGCATACCTGCAAGCGCACCCCACTTGTTTGAGCGCTTCCAGAAAAGCGAAGCCAGAACTACCGGAGCAAATGTTGCACCAAAGCCTGCCCACGCAAACTGAACGATACGGAAAACAGACGAATTGGGGTCTGCTGCAAAAACAACAGCAATAAGCGAAATGATAATTACCGTTGCCCTTGCAATTATCATTGACATTTTGTCGGACATTTTAATGTGCAAAAAGTTTTGTGCAATATCTTTTGTAACGCTTGACGAAGCTGTAATAAGCTGTGAGTCGGCAGTTGACATTGTTGCTGCAAGAATACCTGCAAGTATGACACCTGCGATAAGTGCGAGAATATAACCGTATTTACCGATTGCCTTTGCAATTTCGATAATAACCGTTTCGGTGTTTGAGCCTTCAAGCATAGGAATTACACCGTGGTTTGCAAGCGAAAGACCTGCAACACCTATCATAACTGCAACACCCATTGAGATAACAACCCAAACCGATGCAATACGGCGTGAGGTTTTAATTTTTGAAGCATCTTTAATAGCCATAAAGCGAAGGAGAATATGAGGCATACCGAAATAGCCAAGGCCCCATGCAAGCAAGCCGACGATTGTAACGGTGCCGTAACTTGTAGCAGTACCGGTTGCGGCATCGTAACTATGTGTAAGTGAAAGATAACCTGGTAAATCTTTTACAGCATTAAGAATACCGTCAAAGCCAAATGCACCTGTATTTGCAGTAACTGCAGTTTCACCAAAGCCAATAACAATAACAAGCGCAAGCGTCATAACTATCGACTGGATAAGGTCGGTTGTGCTGGCAGCAAGAAAACCGCCCAGAACACAATAAACCGCAATAATTGCCGCACAGATTATCATCGCTGTTAGATAATCAACATTAAGTACAGACGAAAACAATTTACCGCAAGCGGCAAAGCCAGACGCTGTATACGGAATAAAGAAAACTATAATGATAACAGCGGCAATAATGCTTAAAATGTTTTTGTCGTCACCGTAGCGCTTTGAAAAATATTCGGGAATGGTGATAGCCCCAATACGCTGAGTGTAAACGCGAAGACGTTTTGCAACAATTAGCCAGTTTAAAT
Source organism: Eubacteriales bacterium (assembly GCA_045541455.1). Taxonomy (GTDB): domain Bacteria; phylum Bacillota; class Clostridia; order Oscillospirales; family QAKW01; genus RGIG9041. The sequence goes on along the minus strand of JAZQJA010000019.1, from coordinate 54,954 downwards.
ATGTACCGATTGCAAGGCCGATTGCAGTCCACGACGCTTCAGCAAGACCGGAAAGCATTGCAACACCGGGCAAGCCCATAAGTAGCCACGAACTCATATCCGACGCTTCGGCACTCATAGCAGTTACGATAGGGCCGAGCTGTCTGCCACCAAGATAAAAGTCATCAGTATTTTTATTCTTTCTTGATGTCCACACGCCAATGCCAATCATACCCAAAAGGTAAAGGCCAATGGCGATGACCATAATAGTAAGTGTTTTCATAGTTTTTCCCTCTTTAAAAGCAATATTTAATAATTGTAACATAACTATTAACATTTTTCAACATTAAATATACACAAAAAAACCAACTTATTTTTTACATACAGTTTGAAACTTTTTGATACAATACATACATATTATAGGTGAAAGAAGGTGTGAGATGAACAATAAAATTTCACTTTACATATATACATACGGACATTTTGTTGCAGATTTTGCAAGTATTTACATAATACTCAGTGCACATGGTCTTTGCACAAATGGTGCGCTTATGTTACTTTTATATAATTTTTGCGCATTTGTTTTGCAGATGCCGTTAGGATTGCTTGCCGACAAAACAAACGGATATGAAGGTTATGCAGCAGCAGGACTTATTGTAATTTCGGCATCGGTATTTATAGCCCCGTATACGCTTATATGTGGTTTTTTATGCGGATTGGGAAATGCGCTTTACCATATTGGTGCAGGCGGATATGTTTTGCACCAAAACCGCGGTTATACGGCAGCCGGTATTTTTGTGTCATCGGGCGCACTCGGTTTATTTTTAGGCAGACTCGTATTTAACAACAAAATCAATTATATTATAGTTGAATGTATTATTTTTACAGCAATTTTAATGCTTATAATACTTATTTTAAAAAGCAAGCCTTTACAAAAAACACCGTTTAAAATAAGCATTAACACAAGCAGCGCTATTGCGATAGTTTGTATTTTTATTGCAACCTTTTTGCGTTCTTATACAGGGTTTGCTCTCACCCCTAAATTAACGACACAATTATGGCTTGCTGTAATGGCATTGGGCATTACTCTTGGCAAAGCGCTGGGTGGTATATTTTCGGATAAATTCTCACACTGGATGACTGCCGTTGTTTCTCTTTTTTTGTCGGCAATATTTTACACGCAAAGTCACATAGGCTTTTGTGCTGTACTTTCATTTTTACTGTTTAATATGACAATGCCTATAACGCTTGGTGCGCTTTGCGACATACTTAAAGGTGCAAAAGCTTTTGCATTCGGTATTCTCACGACTGCACTTTTCTTGGGCTTTTTACCGACTTATTTGGGCGTAAGTATTGCTATTAACAATACCTTTCAGTTTGTATCAATTTGCGTACTTACAATTATTCTTATAACAAGGGGGTTACTTGATGCCGATTGAAATGCCTTTGATTTTAGCGGTGTCGCTAACACTCACTGTTATAATCGAACTTGTTTTTGCACTCTTTTTAAAAAAGCGCGAACTGCTTTTAATATTTCTTGTAAATGTACTTACAAACCCAATCGCCGTATTTTTGGCATATATGTTTGACAGAAATATTTTTATTATACTGTTTATAGAAATACTGGTAGTAATAATTGAGGGCATTTTATACTCAAAGTATTCACAGCATATTAAAAGACCGTTTATGTTTTCAATTTTTGCAAACGCAATATCATATTTTATAGGAGTGATTTTATGAAAAAGTTTTTAGCAATAATTTTAATGGCCCTTTTGCTTACAGCAAGTGCAAGCGCAGATATGATATGGGAACCTGACAATGACAACACTTTTTACTATGAGAACAAGGAAGATATGACACATATCAACCGCAGATACACCGTTACGCAGGACACCATACTAAGAAAAGAGCCTGACGGTAAAAAGGCAGGCGTTGCCAAAACGGGCGGTGAAATTAACATAACCTATGTATATTACAACGACAAAGGTATCTGCTACGGCTTGTTTATAAATGGCGATGATGAATTATGGATTGATATGGCTTACACCAAACTGGTTTACGATTCGCAGGCGTTTTTAGATGAGTACGGTAACGAACTGACAAATTTTGAAGATGATAAGACACTGTTTGAAAATGTAACTTCGATTAAATATTACAGTTATCCGCTTTCAGACAGTTTTATTGAAAACACAATGGAAGCACCGACAATATCACAGATTTATACTGACAAAAACGGCGGCAGATGGGGATATGTGGCATATCATTACGGCATAAGGCAAGCATGGGTTTACATCGATGCACCTGATGCTGTAATTGAAGCGCAGCCCAAAACTACCAGTGAAGACTATACAGGGCTTCCAAAAAAGCCGGTTTTGACCGACAAAAATAAAGCAACTGCTAAAGACTATATAGAAAAAATAGAAGAAAACACCACCAATGATGATATTATTCCGGATGTCGAGATAGGACTTGACTCTCCTTATGAAGAAGAAACAGAAATAACTGATAACTATATAATCATTGACGAGCAGCAAGATGAAAATATGAGCCCCATCACAACCGCTTTAACAGTACTGCTGATAATTGTTGCAGCGGCAGTTGCTATTGTGGTAATTACACTTAAATATTCTAAACGGTAAAATAAAAAATACCTTATGGCTGTGCCATAAGGTATTTTTTTATTTTCCTACACAAAATTTAGAGAATATATCATCAATAATGCGGTCTGACACACCGGCACCCGTGATTGCGCCTATTTCGCCCGCCGCCTCGGTAATATCAACGCTTGCAAGGTCAGGAGTAAACCCGTTTTGTAATGTTTGAATAGCACTGTCTGTTTTTTCACGTGCTTTCACAACACGCTCATAATGGCGCGCGTTTGTAAGCAATTTTCCGCTTTCAAGTGAAATTTTATCGTTTAAAAACAAACTACTTATTTCTTTTTCAAGTTCATTTATACCATGGTTTTGTTTTGCACAAAGCATTACAACTGATGAGAAACTATTATCTAAAAACTCAAGGTCGATTTTACAAGATAGATCGCACTTGTTTACTACTGCAATTGCAGTTTTATTTTTACAAAGTTCTATAATCTCCCTATCGCCGTCGTCAAGTGCCCTTGAACTATCAAAAACTGCGAGCACAAGGCCGGCACTATCAAGCGAGCGCTTTGCAAGTTCAATGCCGCGGCTTTCTATCTCACCCGCATCTTTTCGGATGCCCGCCGTATCGCACAGATTGAGTGTAACATCCCCCATTACCGCGCGTTCTGTAACCATATCGCGAGTGGTACCTGCCGTATCTGACACTATTGCCCTTTCAAAGCCTACAATTGCATTTAAAAGGGTGCTTTTACCAACGTTTGGAGCACCGATAATAACAGTGTCGACACCGTCACTTATTACACTACCCATATTAAAACTGTTTTCAAGGGCTATAAGGCGTTTTTGAACTGCATTAAGTTTTTCAAGTACACTGCCCGCATCGACATCATAAAGACCCTCTTCAGGAAAATCGACATACGCTAAAATATCAGTATTTATCGACACGAGTTCATCAAAAATTGCTGTAAATTCGTTTGACAGCCTACCAGACATTCTGTCTAGAGCAAGACTTGCATCGAGTGCCGATGTAGAATTGATAAGGTCGCACACCGCCTCTGCTTGAACAAGGTCGAGTTTTCCGTTTAAAAACGCACGTTTTGTAAATTCACCGCCAACGGCATAACGAGCGCCGTTTTTTATAAGCAGTTTCATAACACGTTCAAGTATTGACACGCCGCCATGGCAACAAATTTCAACTACATTTTCGCCGGTATATGACATCGGTGCAAAAAACACCGTTACAAGTGCGCTGTCAACAGCGCGTTTGCCGTCGGTTACGGTGCAAAGGCGCATATTGGCACCTTTACAATCAAAAAGAGTACCTTTTTTTAAGACGAGTATTTTATCACAAATTTCAACCGCCTTTTCACCGCTGACACGGATAATGCCAACGGCCGATGCCGCCCGTGCGGTTGCTATTGCACAAATTGTATCCATATAAATTCTCCTTGGATTTAAAAAGGCAGTTCTAAAGAACTGCCTTTTAATTATGCTTGATAAGAAATAACAACCTTGCGTCTGGGTTCGGTACCGACTGAATAGGTAGTGATGTGTTCTCTGCCGGTAAGTGATGCATGAATAATTCTGCGTTCATAAGCACCCATAGGCTCAAGCGACTGATTTCTCTTATACTTAATTGCCTTGTCGGCAGTTTTGTTAGCAAGCGCAGTAAGTGCCGCAATTCTTTTTGCACGGTAGTTTTCGCTGTCAAGAATAACTTTAACCTTTTTGTCTTTGCCGCGATTTATAACAAGATTTGTAAGGTACTGTGCAGCATCTAACGCCTCCCCGCGTCTGCCGATGAGTACACCCATTTTGCTGCCGTCGATTTGAGCAAAATAACTGCCGTCCTCATCAATGCTGACAGTTACTTTTCCGTTTTCGATTTCAAGATTTTCAAGCAAGCCTAAAATAAAATCGGTAACAGCTTTTGCAACCTCATCGTCTTGGGTAACGGGAGTAAGTTTTCTTTCAATTGTAACAGGTTGCTGTTTTGGAGCACTGTTTTTTTCAGGCTCTTTTTTAGAAATTTTTTCAGGTGCAAAACCTTTTGGAAGTTTTATTTCCTTTTGCTCTGCCTTCTTTTCTTTTTGAGGTGCACTTTGTTCTGCAACCTCACGTTCCACCTTAATTTTGGCGGGGGTGGCGCCTATTCCGAAAATGCCTTTTGTTGGGTATTGCACTACTTCATAAGTAAGCATATCCTTATCCTCAAAAAGCTGCGCCGCTGCGTTTTCAAGAGCAATTTCGATTGTTTTGCCCTCAAAAAACAACTCCTTGATTGCCATACTTTATTATTCTCCTTTTTCGGTATCAGTAGCGTCGTCGGTTTTTGACCGTGCGGCGTTCTGTGCATTCATAGCACGCTTTTTCTTACTGTTTTTATTGTTTGAAAGAGCGCGTTTTTCGGCAGCAAGGCGGCGTTTTTCTTTTTCGGCAGCCTTGTCTTTTGCCATTTTTTCTTCAACTTCTTTTAAAACCTTTTGCGGATTGTAAAGGCGGTTTAAAAGAACAGTCTGACCGATTGCAACAATGTTTGAAGCAATCCAGTACAAGCCGAGTGCCGATGTATAGGTATAGGAAATCCATACCGAGATAAGCGGCATCATAATATTCATTATTTTCATAGAACCTGCAGTTTGCTGATCACCTGTCATAGCGGGTGAAAGTTTTTGTGACACCCAGCTTGTAAGGTAGGCTGTAACACCTGCAAGGATAGGTATTAGAATAAGCCAGAAATTACCGTCACCCTTTAAAAAGTCAGACGGCTTTGCAGTAAGTTCAAAAATACCTAAGAATTTTGTATTTATATCACCTGCAAGATACGGGAACGCCTGAAGTTCGTAACGAGTAAAGTTTTCAGTGTTAATTCCCTTAAATACATCAGGAAACTTTTCTATATAAGGTTGCATTGCCGGCCACATTTCTTTAAGTGACATACCTGCAAGATAAGAAAGCGGACGACGCACAATTGTATAAATAAGCATAATAACAGGGAGCTGAATGAAGGTGGGCAAACAACTGGACATGGGGCTGTAACCTTCACGTTGATAGAGATTCATAAGCTCCTGCTGATATTTTTGTGTGTTATTACCGTATTTTTTCATCAACTCTTCCTGATACGGTCTTAAACGAACCATATTGAGCTGAGTTTTTTGCTGTTTTATTGACAACGGTAAGAGAAGTACCCTTGTAATTATAGCATAGAGAAAAAGGGCAACGCCGTAACTGCCTACAAAATCGTAGCATGTTTTCATTATCCAACCGAACGGGATAACGAGATAACTCCAAAGTGACATTATTGTTCTCCTTTTGTTTTCTTTTGTTTTTTACAAAACAATGTTTCGGGTACATAGTCAAAACCGCCTTTTGACCATGGGTTGCAGCGCAATATACGCCACACGGCAAGCAGTGTTCCAAAAATTATGCCGTGCTTTTCAATTGCGGTTACAGCATAATTTGAACAAGTGGGGTAATATTTACACCGAGGTGCAATGTTGGGAGAGATATATTTTTGATACAGCAAAATGGGGAAAATAAAACATTTTCTTAAAAACTTAGTTACTTTTTTCAAAACACTCACGCAAAGCACACTCAACATCTGTACTCTTACAATTAAGCAAGGCGGAGCGTGCAACAATGATAATATCACAGTTTTCGGGCAAAATTTGCGCACAGTTTGTCGCCGCTGCACGAATAATGCGCCTGACACGGTTACGTTTTGGCGCACAGCCGAGTTTTTTTGAAACGGTGATACCAAGTCTTAAATTGCCCATATAATTTTTCCGCCAATAGACGCTTATAAGAGGGTGATTAACCGACTTGCCCTTATGATACGCCCTGCGGAAACTTACATTTTCTTTAACGCTGTCAATTTTCATATCTTTCCTTTTGATTTTAAATAAAAAGGGGCTCTCTTTAACCTAGAGCCCCTCTATTATTTAATGAGATAATCTTACTCTGCCCTTTGCGCGTCTTCTGGCAAGAACCTTTCTGCCGTTAGCTGTTCTCATTCTCTTTCTGAAGCCGTGAACTTTGCTTCTCTGTCTTTTCTTAGGCTGATAAGTACGAACCACTTTTGTTCCCTCCTGACATTTCGTTTATAATTAGGGTAAACCCCATTATTTCAATATAGCATTTGATATTATATATAATATTACGCGGTTTGTCAACAAAAATTTTTAAAAGTTAATTTTTTCGTTGATATATGCTGTGAGGTCCTCGATTTTTATACGTTGCTGTTGCATTGTATCCCTGTCACGAACTGTTACACAGCCGTCTTCCAAGCTCTCAAAGTCGTAGGTGATACAGATGGGTGTACCTATCTCGTCCTGACGGCGATAACGCTTACCGATTGAGCCTGCGTCGTCAAAGTCTACCATAAACGATTTTGAAAGTTGCGCATACACCTCTCCTGCCTTATCAGACAATTTTTTAGAAAGCGGAAGTATTGCAGCCTTAAATGGTGCAAGAGCGGGGTGCAAACGCAAAACTGTACGTACATCGGGTTTTGCAGGGTCGTTTGAAATATTTTCTTCGTCATACGCCTCACACAAAAATGCAAGAACAACACGGTCGGCACCAAGCGACGGCTCAATTACATACGGAACATATTTCTCGTTTGTTTCGGGGTCAAAATACTCCATAGGCTCATGCGAATGATTTGCATGCTGAGTAAGGTCATAGTCGGTTCTATCGGCAATTCCCCAAAGTTCGCCCCAGCCAAACGGGAACATAAATTCAAAGTCGGTAGTGGCTTTTGAATAGAAACACAACTCCTCAGGGTCGTGGTCGCGAAGACGGAGATTTTCTTCTTTCATACCAAGTGCATACAACCAGTCACGGCAATAAGCACGCCAATAGTCAAACCATTCAAGGTCGGTGCCCGGTTTACAGAAAAATTCAAGTTCCATCTGCTCAAACTCGCGGGTACGGAATGTAAAGTTACCGGGTGTGATTTCGTTTCTAAATGATTTGCCTATCTGTCCTACACCAAACGGCACCTTTTTTCTGGTAGTGCGCTGAATATTTTTAAAGTTTACAAAAATACCCTGTGCAGTTTCAGGACGAAGGTAAAGTGTTGACGACGAATCCTCTGTAACACCCTGAAAGGTTTTAAACATAAGGTTAAATTTACGAATGTCTGTAAAATCACCCGAACCGCAAGAAGGGCAAGTGATGCCGTTTTCTTTAATAAACGAGAGCATTTGCTCATCTGTCCAGCCTGCAGGATTTTCGTCCCTGCCGTTTTGTGCAACAAAATCCTCAATAAGTTTATCTGCACGGTGGCGTGTTTTACAAACCTTACAGTCCATAAGCGGATCGGAAAAACCGCCAAGATGACCAGATGCCACCCAAGTCTCCGGATTCATAAGAATGGCGCTGTCAAGGCCGACGTTATACGGGCTTTCCTGAACAAACTTTTTCCACCACGCGCGTTTTACATTATTTTTAAGTTCTGCGCCGAGCGGACCGTAGTCCCAGCTGTTTGCAAGACCGCCGTAAATTTCACTGCCGGCATAAACAAAACCGCGGTTTTTACAAAGCGCAACAACTTTTTCCATTGTTTTTTCTGTATTTTTCATAGCGTTTCTCTCCTGCATATTATCCAAAATATTATATATTTATTTGTTTGTTATGTCAAGGCTTTGTCCTTGCTTAATATCTATTTTGGCAATACTATTAAGCACATCGCGTTTATTGGCACTCCACATTGGTGCGACAAGCAGTTTTTTATCACCGTCACCTGTTAAACGGTGTATCACAACGCGTTTTGGCAGATTTTTAACGCAGTCGGACAATATATCAAGATACTCCTCTTTTGAAAGAGGTGTTACTTTTCCTTCGTTATATTCTTTTTCAAGGTCGGTGCCCTTTAATATATGTAATAGTTGAAGTTTAACACCGTCACCCTTTGAAGCATAGCGCACTGTTTCGAGCATCATTTCCCGTGTTTCATTTGGAAGGCCTAAAATTACATGGGTTATAACGGTAGCACCGATTGAATGTAAATCGCAAACCGCTTTATCATAACATTCAAGCGGATACCCGCGCCGGATGTAACTGGCAGTTTTAGGATGTATTGTCTGCAGCCCTAATTCAACCCACAGCGGTTTAATTTTGGCAACACGGCGCAAAACATCAAGCACACCGTCACCAAGGCAGTCGGGACGGGTTGCAACCGACAGTATTACAATATCGGGGTGGTTTACTGCCTGCATAAAAATATTTTCAAGATATTGGGGGCTTGCGTGGGTGTTTGTAAAGCTTTGGAAATATGCGATATATTTTGCGTTATCTCCCGCCTTTTTTGCAACGCGTTGTTTTGCCTTTTCAATTTGTGCGGCTATATCTATATCAAAACTCTGTGCAAAATCGCCCGAGCCTGCACTTGAACAAAAAATACACCCTCGCGTATCAATTGTACCATCACGGTTAGGACATGACATACCGCCCGACAGCGCAAGTTTATAAACCTTTGTGCCATATTGCTTTTTAAGTTGTTCATTAATTGAATTATAGTACAAAAGCGTTTTGCCCCCCTTTTTACAATTTATTGTATCACATATTTTTAGTTTTTCATAGTATATAGTACAGTCGGCTGATTTTTAATGGAAGTGGAAAATATGGAGAATAATTATAACAACTGCCGCTGTGTAAACAGAGGACAGACAGGCGGTTGCTACACTGCCGTTCTTGCTATTATCGGCGCACTCTTAGCGCTTGCTATCGGCATTATAATCGGTATTGTATTTACCGCCATTTTAACACCTGCATTACCTGTAATTATTGCATCAGCTATAATCCTTGCAATATTATTCGTGATTTTCTTGATAATTCAAAGATGCAGAAATTAAAAAACGGAGCTTTGCTCCGTTTTTTATATTTTCACATCAATAAAGCCGTTACTTGTTAGTTTTTTAACTGATTTAAACCCAACGGCACGCAAAATATCAAGTGCTAAATCAAAATTCGCACCGATTGCCTGCACACAGTGCGCGTCACCCGTAACCGTTACGGCACCCCCCTTTTGCAGTATATGTTTTAAAATAAACGGTGCAGGGTAAGGTGTAGTTCTATATCCCCTGAAAATTGCACCGGTGTTTACTTCAAATACCACATCGGTTTTTAAAAGGTCATTCACTGCAGTAAGTGCCGCCGTTACATAACGCTTGCTGTCATGATTAAAAATTTTCGCACTGTCATCAAACTTTGTAAGAAGGTCAAAGTGACCTATAACATCGCAATCAGTAACTGCTTTTATCTTTGATACTTGTTCAAAATACTGCTCAGCATAATCGTCAGGCCCGCCAAGAGATTCAACAGCATCTCTTAAAATATCGGCACTGTTATCAACATCAAAGCCTCCGACATAGTGGACCGAGCCTATTGAATAGTCAAACTTAGCTTTATCGTAAATTGTATTAAAATCTGCTTCTATACCCAAAAATATATCAATTTTACCGTCAAACTCAGCTTTCAGCGCATTTATCTGCTGAATGTATTGTTCTGTCAAAGCAGGCGACATTCCGTAATTGTTTTCAAGGTTAGTATGACCATGCCCCGAAAACCCAATACCGCTCATATTTTTTTCAATTGCAGCACACACCATCTCACGCGGTGTATTTTTGCCGTCACAAAAAACCGTGTGCGTATGTATATCGGGTAAAATCATTTTGTCATTTTCTCCTGCTTAACCTTTTTATTTATAATATGGCGCGAGGCAAGTTCTCTTTTTATATCCTCAACTGAAATGCCCATTTCAACCATTAAAACCATTACGTGATATGCAAGGTCTGCAATTTCATATACCGTTTCTGCCTTATCATCAGCCTTTCCCGCAATAATTACCTCAGTACATTCTTCTCCTACTTTTTTTAAAATTTTATCAACACCCTTTTCAAATAGGTATGAGGTATAGGAATTTTCCTGCGGGTTATTCTTTCTGCCCAAAAGCAAATCATAAAGACCTTCAAGCGAAAAAGATTTTTGTTCGCCCTCGTAAATGACCTCGTTAAAACAAGAGTCTGTACCCAAATGGCAAGCAGGGCCATCTTTTATAACCTCAACAGTTAAAGCGTCTTTGTCACAGTCTGCCGTAATACTTACAATGTGTTGAAAGTTTCCCGATGTTTCGCCCTTACGCCACAGTTTTTGGCGCGAACGCGAGAAGAAGCAGGTTTTACCCTCTTTAATACTTATCTCAAGGCTTTCTCTGTTCATATATGCAACAGTTAAAACTTTTTTTGAAAGCGCGTCGGTAACAACGCAGGGAATGAGTCCCTTTTCATCAAATTTTAAATTATCAATATTAATCATTTTTAATTCTCCTAACTTGAATACCCTCGTTTGCAAGTGTGTCTTTAAGGTCGGAAATTTTAACCTCTCCAAAATGGAAAATAGACGCGGCAAGACCTGCACTTACGGTAGGCAGAGTTTTAAACAGCGTTGTAAAATCGTCAATTTTGCCTGCCCCGCCCGATGCAATTACAGGCACGCTTACTGCATTTAATACTTTATCAAGCATTTCTATGTCAAAACCTTTTTTAACTCCGTCGGTATCAATGCTGTTTACAACAACCTCACCCGCACCGTTTTGAACACATCGTTTTATCCATTCAATTGCTTCCATACCGGTGTTTTCACGGCCGCCCTTTGCAAACACCTTAAATACACCGTCAACACGCTTTATATCAACTGACAAAACAACACACTGGTCGCCGTATTTTTTTGCTGCCTCATAAACAAGCGACGGGTTTTTAATGGCACCGCTGTTTACACTTACTTTATCAGCACCACAACTAAGCACCCGCTCGAAATCGTCAACTGTATTTATACCGCCGCCAACCGTTAGCGGAATAAAAATTGTGCTTGCAACCTGCTTTAATATATCGGTAAACAGTTTTCGTTTTTCAAACGATGCTGTTATATCATAAAAAACCAGTTCATCAGCGCCGCATTTACTGTAATATTCAGCAAGTGTTACAGGGCTTGAAACATCGCTTAACCCTTCAAAATTTACGCCCTTTACAACACGTGCATCGCGCACATCAAGGCAAGGTATAATTCGTTTTGTTATCATTTTGAATACTCCTTTGCAAAAGCTATTGCTTTTGAAAGATCAATAGCACCGGTATATAGCGCCTTACCAAGTATTGCACCGTACACGCCGATGTCACAAAGTGATTTTATATCGTCATAACTTGACACACCGCCCGACGCCGTTATATCAACGGTAAACTTTTTGGCAAGGTCACGGTAAAGGGCAATGTTTGTGCCCTGCATCATACCGTCTTTTGATATATCTGTGCATATTAAATTTTTAACATTTTTGCTTTGCATACTTGCAAAAAAACTGTCGCAGTCATAGTTTGAAATTTCGGTCCAACCGTGAAGCGCCACAAATCCGTCTTTAATATCAATGCCGACTGCTATTTTATCGCCGTACTTTTCAAGACACAAATCTAAAAACTTTGGGTCTTTAACAGCGGCGGTGCCAATAATAACACGGCCCACCCCTGCATCAAAATAGCGCTTAACGGTTTCTATATTTCTTATTCCGCCGCCGACTTCGGCAAATAAATTGCTTTCTTTTACAATTTGCTCTACCGTTTTAAAGTTGTCGGTGCAACCGCTTTTTGCACCGTCAAGGTCGACAAGATGGATATACTCAGCCCCGCTTTGTGCAAATGACTTTGCAACATCTGACGGGCTGTCGCTGTATACTGTTTTTTTATTATAATCGCCCTTTTGCAGCCGTACAGCCTTGCCGCCGATAAGGTCGATTGCCGGTAAAATTATCATAGTTTATATCTCACAAAACGCTTTTAATATTTTAAGACCCGTTTCACCGCTCTTTTCGGGGTGGAACTGAGTACCCATTACATTGTCTTTTTGTACTGCCGCCGTAAGAGGCTGATAGTAGTCGGTGGTTGCGATTACAAACTCATCACAATCGGCGCCGTAATATGAATGAACAAAATAGACATAATCACCCTCGTTTATATACTTAAACAGCGGGCTTTTGCCGTTTTTAAAATCAAGACTGTTCCAACCGATATGCGGAATGCCTGCGCCCTTTGGCACAACATCGCGTATCGCCTTAACATTGCCGTTTATAAGGCCGAGGCCTTGATGTTCGCCATACTCGTAACTCTTTTCAAACAGCATTTGCATACCAAGGCATATACCAAGTATTGCTTTGCCCGCTTTCGCCTCGTCAAGAACAAGTGAAAACAAACCGCTCTCACGCAGTTTTTTTGACGCGTCTTCAAATGCACCGACACCGGGCAATATTATGCGCGATGCATTTTTAATAGTATCGGGGTCTGATGTCACTACCGACTTATGCTCAAGCATATTAAAGGTACTTTTAAGTGAAAACAGATTTCCGACACCGTAATCTATAATTGCTATCATTAAAGAACTCCCTTTGTTGACGGAACTGAGTCGGGTGCGTCGGGATCGAGTTTTACAGCATAACGCAAAGTTCTGCCAAGCGATTTAAACGCACACTCAATTATGTGGTGGGTATTTGTTCCCGAAAGGCTTTTTATATGTAATGTTACTGCCGCATTCATTACAAACGCTGTCATAAACTCCAAAACGAGTTCGGTATCAAAGCCGCCTACTTTTGCACGGGGTAAATTAACATCAAAAACAAGTGTGCGCCTGCCCGAAATGTCAATTGCAGTCATTACGAGCGCCTCGTCCATTGGCAAAATTGTATCGGCAAAGCGCGTTATTCCGCATTTGTCACCAAGCGCTTTTTCAAACGCCTGTCCAAGCACAATGCCAATATCCTCAGCACTATGGTGAAAATCGACATCTGTATCACCGTTACAGCAAAGGGTTATATCAAATCTTGCGTGACGAGCAAGTAAAGTCAGCATGTGGTCAAAAAAACCGTTACCGCTTTTAACATCAGCCTTTCCCGTGCCGTCAATATTAAGTGTGAGTGTTATATCTGTTTCTGCAGTTTTTCGTGAAAGAGATGCTGTTCTCATAATTCCTCCAAAGCACTTACAAGTGCCATCATTTGTTGTTTTGTACCTATAGTTATTCTTAGATAGTCCGATATAGGTTCCTTATCAAAATGACGGACAAGGATACCGCGCGATTTAAGTTTTGTATACAGTTCAAAACCCGAAACACCGCTTTTTTTAGTAAACACAAAGTTTGCTTTTGAAGGCAGTGTTTCAAAACCGAGTCTGTCAAGTTCTTTGACAAAAAACTCTCGTGTTTCAATTATTGTTTTACAGTTATTATCGTAATACTGTGCACTTTCAAGCGCCGCAAGTGCTGCGCGTTGACTCATTGAATTTATGTTATACGGGTTTATTGAATATTTAATTCTGTTAAGGTCACCAATAAGTTTACTGTTTGCAATTGCAAATCCAACACGTGCACCGGCAAGCGAGCGCGATTTTGAAAAGGTCATAACAACTATAAGATTGTCATATTTTTTTACAAGGTCTGCAACGCTTTGTCCACCGAAATCAACATACGCTTCGTCGATTAATACAATATTATCGGGGTTTGATGCAATAATTCGCTCAATATCCTTTTTATCAAGCGCTTTACCGCTTGGTGCATTGGGGTTAGCAAGCACAATATTTTTATTTATACCGATATAATCATTTATATCTACAGAAAGGTCGTGTGTCAGCGGGATTTCTGTATAGTCAGAGCCGTAAAGATCACCAAACACCTTATAAAAGCCGTAGGTTATATTTGGAAAAACAACAGGCGAATTTTTATCAAAGTATGCTAAAAAGCAAAAGTTTAATATCTCGTCAGAGCCGTTGCCAACAATTATATTTTCCTTTTCAACACCGTAGCGTTTTGCAAGCGCCATGCACAGTTTTGTGCAATCGGGTTCGGGATAAAGTTGAAGGTTTTTTGCCCTACCCTCTGTCACAGCCTTTAAAACCTCGGGAGAGGGCATAAACGGAGATTCATTGGTATTGAGTTTTATGTATTTCATATCTGTAGGCTGTTCGCCGGGTACATATTCTTTAAGTGAACAAAGCCTTGATGATAAAAACTTGCTCATTATTCCTCCTCAAAACGAATGGTTGCACTTTTTGCGTGTGCTGTAAGGCCTTCTGCTTTTGCAAACATATCTACATCGCGGTAAACCTTTTCAAGCGCGTCTTTGGTGTAATAAGTATACTGTGTCTTTTTAACGAAATCGTCAACTGACAAGGGGCTTGAAAAACGAGCCGTACCGCTTGTAGGCAGAGTATGGTTTGCACCTGAGTAATAGTCACCGATAGCCTCGGGACAGTATCTACCCAAAAATACCGAGCCTGCATTTTTGATTTTAGGTAAAAGGTCAAACGGAGAATCGGTACAAATTTCAAGATGTTCGGGTGCAAGTTCGTTTGCAATGTCCACAGCACAGACGATATCGTCTGCAACAATAATTTTACCGTTATTATCAATAGATGTACGGGCAATTTCGGCGCGTGAGAGCATTGGTATCTGTTTTTCGAGTTGTTCGCTTACAGCGCGCGCCAGTTGTAAACTGTCTGTTACCAGTACTGCCGATGCCATTTTGTCGTGTTCTGCCTGCGAAAGCAAGTCTGCCGCAACGAATGCGGGGTTACTGTTTTTATCAGCAACTACAAGTATTTCACTCGGTCCTGCAATCATATCAATTGCAACTTTACCAAACACCTGCCGTTTTGCCTCGGCAACGAATGCATTGCCAGGACCTACAATTTTATCAACGCAGGGCACTGTTTGCGTACCGTAAGCAAGCGCGGCAACCGCCTGCGCACCGCCTGCTTTAAAAATTCTGTCAACGCCTGCAATTTTAGCAGCAGCGAGAATATTGGGGTTTACCGTGCCGTCTGCAAGTGGCGGTGTTGTCATAACGATAAGTGGACAGCCTGCAAGTTTTGCAGGAACGCAGTTCATAAGCACTGATGACGGATAAGCGGCTGTGCCACCGGGAACGTAAAGCCCCACCCGCTCGATAGGCAACACGCGCTGACCTGTTACAATGCCGTCACCGCGCTCACAAATAAACCCGCTTTTTAACTGGTTTTTATGAAATTCTTTAATATTATTTGCCGCCGTTTCAAGCACGCGGATAAGTTCAGGAGAAACTTGTGCCATAGCCGTTTCGATTTCGGCGGTAGTTACCTCAACACACTCAAGCGTTGCTTTATCAAACTTTTTGGCATAGTCAATAAGTGCCGCGTCCCCGCGCACTTTGACATCGTTTATAATATCCGACACAATATCGCCAACCTGTGTTACGGCAACGTCTCTTATAAAGAGGTCGTTTTTATCCATTTCGCTATAGTTAATTATTTTAATCATTTTATCAGTCCTTGCAAATTTGGTTAACCTTTTCTAAAAGTTGTGTAATCTCTTTGTTTTTAAATTTGTAACTTACCTTGTTTGAAATAAGCCGAGCACTTATTTGCTCAACAGTTTCAAACGGAACAAGGTCGTTTTCAAGTAAAGTTTTACCCGTTTCGACAATATCGACAATTACATCTGAAAGATTTAAAAGGGGTGCAAGTTCGATTGAACCGTTTAGTTTTATTATTTCAATTTCACGGCTTTTATCGGAGTAATAGCGTTTTGCAATATTGGGAAACTTTGTTGCAACGCGCAGCGCCATTTCGGGATTATCGCGAAAATCACGCTTTGAAGCCACCGCCATTTTGCATTTGCCGATACCAAGGTCGCACAGTTCGTAAACATCGGGCGAGTATTCTGACAAAATATCCTTACCGCACACACCCACATCTGCCGCACCTTTTTCTACATAAATTGCGACATCTGACGGTTTTACCCAAAAATAACGAACACCTTTTTCGATATTTTCAAAAATGAGTTTGCGGTTTTCTTCTTTAATAGATGGACATTCAAGCCCTGCTTTTTCAAAAATGGAGTATGCTTTTTCACCCAGCCTGCCTTTTGGCAAAGCGACATTTATAAATTTATCTGTCATCGCTTACACCTCCATTTTTATGACGGTGCCGACACGCAAGTCTGTCTTTTCGCCGCACTGGGCACGCACGGTTTTATTACCCTGTGACAATTTTTGCACCTCTTTTGCAACAACAACCGGTGGAGTGCCTTTTTCATAAACAAGAAGTATATCAACATCAGTTTCGCTTTTTTGCATAAGCAGTCTGTCAAGTTTATCAAGATACACCGCAAAACCAATTGCGCCGCAGTTTTTGCCCATACACAGCATAAGATTATCATATCTTCCGCCCGAAAGCACGCTGCCCCATACTCCATTTATAAAGCCGCGGAAAATAATGCCGTTATAGTATCTCATATCGTTTATAACTGAAAAGTCAAGGCGGATATTTTTATAAATACCCTGTTGCTTTAAAATTTCGGTTATGTCATAAAGTTCTTGCCACGCACTTTGCATTTTATCATTTACAATAAGCTGTTTCATTTGGTCAAGGCAATATTCAGATGTACCGTAAAGCATTGCCAATGTGCAAAGCGGTTTGGGGTCTGCCCCGATTTTCTGACACACTGCCTGTATTTCGGCTGTGTTTTTGTCACTTACCGCATTTGTAAGTCGGCGCGACACCGACTCGTCTTGCGTGAGGTTTGAAACAAGCCCCAAAACAAAGCCCATGTGCGACAAATCTATTATGAAATCTTCGTTTATAAGTTCAAGGCTTTTATAGGCAAGGTTTATTACCTCGGCTGTAGAGTATAAGTCAATATCACCTATACATTCCAGCCCCGTTTGCATAATTTCACAAAATCCGCCGCCGTTTGTGCGGTAAACCTGCTCGTTATAAAACACCTTTTGCATTCCCGACATAACATCGGTATTTTTTATAATGGACAGCGTAACGTCGGGCTTTAACGCCATAAGCCGTCCGTCAGTATCAGTAAAGGTGAGTACGTTTTTATCAGCAAGAAAACTTTTGTTTTTCGCATATAAATCATACTCTTCAAAACGGCTTACTTTATAATATCTGTAACCGTATGTGCGGTAAAGCGCACGAAGGTCATACACCGCCTTTTCCGACGGCCTTAAAAAACTGTTTTGCATTTCTATTTAATCCTCGATAATACTTTTTTATAACCGCCGTTACCATATTTATAACTACGGTTTACGCGGGTAACGGTGGCAGAACTCGCCCCCGTTTGTGCAACTATTTTGTTATACACATTGTCTTCCGACAAAAGTTTTGCAACAACCATTCGCTGTGACATATCAAGCATTTCTTTTGTGGTTAAAAGGTCCTCTAAAAAATCTATACATTCCTGCTCATTTTCAAGCGACAGTAACGCTTTTATTAAAAGCTCGCCACCCTCTGTATGAAAAATATCCATAATTACTCTCTCCGTTTTTATGTTTTACTTTAGTATGATAACACGCTAATGCGTAAAAGTCAATATAAAAAGATAAGAAATCCGCAGTTAATTTGCGGATTTCTCTGTTATTTTTTCTATATATTTTACAATTGTTTCTTCTTTGATATTGCCGACAAAAGCGTTTTGAACAAGACCGTCAATGTCTATAAAATAAGTTATCGGTGCGTTGCCGATGTTATAAGTTTCAATTGCTTCGCTTCCTTCAAAGCACAGTTTGTTCAAAGCGAGCGCTTTTTCGTTTAAAAGTTTTTTCTGTTCATCTACCGGCAACGAACTTACCGAGATTGCCAAAACCTCTGCCGCACCTGCATTTTGCATAACTTTATCAAGCACTAAAAGTGAGCCTTCGACCTCAGGGTCGATAAAAATTAAAACTGTAGCGCGTTTTTGAAAGTTATCGGAAAGGGAGATAACCTCTCCCGATGCGGTTGCAGCGCTAAAATCAAGCGCCGGCTCTGGCGATTTTGTTAAAACCGACACCAAAAGATAAGCACACACGCACACAAGTGCCACGCCGATGCATATTAAAAAGTTACGGACTCTGTTCATTTTTATTCCTCAAAAAGTTTTTCGTCTATTAAAAGTTGCAAAATATTTTTATACTTGTCTGTTGGGTTTTTGGTAAACTGGTCAACCACCATTTGTGCCTGAATTTGAGTGGGAACAAACAAGCGGTATTCCAGCAAGGTGTCCTCACCGTCAAGCAGAGTGCACACCGCTTCATAGCCGTTTTGTTTTTTAATAATATCGCTTTTTACGCTTTTACTGCGCTCAATATCCGCAAGCAGTTTTAAAAGTGCCGACTGGTTTTTACGGCGGATACTGTGCGGTAATGTTTTTTCAAACATCAAAAGCGTTTGTCTGCCCATTTCCGTTATACGCAAAATGTCGGGCGTTTTTGTAGATGTTATATCAATAAGGCCTGTAATCAACATTTCATCAATTGCCTGCGCCAAATCAAAATATGCCGCGGTGCCTGCATCAAGCCCAATGTTTATAATATTATCTTTTGAAAGGGGGATGCCTGCATAGTTTAAAATATAAAGAACAAGCACCTTAACGTCGGGCACGCTGTTAAGACCGCCTATAATAGCCATAAATATCACTTCCTTAAAGTATGATTATAACAACTTTAAAATTCAAAGTCAACAAGATAGGTCTTTATTTGTATAATAAAGGTTTTTGTTGTTGTAATTGAAAAAAGTGCGTGGTATAATAAAGACATAATAAATAACCTAAAAAGGAGATATTTATCATGGCAAAACCGACACTTGTAGTTATGGCGGCAGGCATGGGCAGCCGTTACGGCGGTCTTAAACAAATCGACCCCATTGACAGCCACGGAAACCTTATTATTGACTTTTCAATTTACGATGCAATAAAAGCAGGCTTTGAAAAGGTTGTTTTTGTTATCAAGCATGAAATTGAAAAGGAGTTTAAAGATTCCATTGGTGACAGAATTTCAAAGTATATTAAAGTTGATTATGTTTATCAGGAACTTGACAAACTTCCCAAGGGCTACAGCGTTCCCGAAGGCCGTGTAAAACCGTGGGGCACCGCTCACGCCATCCTTTGTTGTAAAGATGTTATCGACGGCCCGTTTGCTGTTATTAACTCTGACGACTATTACGGTCCTACAGCATACAAAGTTGTTTATGACTACCTTACAACCGACAAAAAATCGGACAAACACTCAATCGCGCTTATCGGTTACAGACTTTCAAACACACTTACCGACAACGGTTATGTTTCACGCGGTATCTGTGTTGTAGAAGACGGTAAACTCAAAAAAATTGACGAGCGCACTCATATCGAAATTGACGGTGAAAACGCAAAATACACCGAAGACGACGGTAAAACTTATGTTTCACTGCCCGGTGACAGTGTGGCTTCGATGAATATGTGGGGTTATGACAGCGACTTCATAAATGAGCTTGAAAGAAGATTCCCTGCTTTTCTTGATGAAACCGCTAAGACAAACCCGCTTAAAGGTGAATTTTTCCTTCCTTTTGCCGTTGACGGTATGTTAAAAGACGGTATAGCCGAGGTCGACGTGCTCAACACACCAGACAAATGGTACGGTGTTACTTATGCCGAAGATAAACCCAAGGTTGCTGCAGGCATTCAATCTTTAAAGGACAACGGAGTATATCCCGATATATTATGGAAGTAAGAGATATTTTAAAACAGTTTGATTTGAAAGGTGAAATCAAAAGCATTTCCCCGCTCGGCAACGGTCACATCAACGACACCTGTCTTGTTGAAACCTGCTGTGAAAAGTACACCTTTCAAAAAATCAACACCAATGTTTTCAAAAACCCCGACGAACTTATGGATAACTTATTTGCTGTAACAGAGTATCTTAAAGCAAATTATCCAAACGATAAAACTATTGTGTATGTACGCACAAAAGACGGTAAAAAGTACTTTAAGTGCGACAGCGGTTGTTACAGACTGTCTGTTTACATTGATAATGTTATCGCGCTTGACAGTGCAAGAAACGCTGATGATTTTTATGAAAGTGCCGTTGCATTCGGCAGTTTTCAGAAAAAACTTGCAGGTTTCCCCGTTGATACATTAAACGAAACAATTAAAGACTTTCACAATACAATGTGGCGTCTTTCAAACCTGAAAAATGCGGTGAAGGCTAACAAAGCCGGCAGAAAAGACAGCGTTTTAAAAGAAATTGAGTTTTGTCTTGCTCGTGAAAAGGATATTGAAACGGGTGTTGTTTTACCGCTTCGCGTAACCCACAACGACACAAAACTTAACAATGTTTTGCTTGATGAGAAAACAGGCAAGGGCGCTTGCGTTATTGACCTTGATACCGTAATGCCCGGCCTTTCGATTAACGATTTTGGCGACGCTATCCGTTTTGGTGCATCAACCGCCAAAGAGGACGAAAAAGACCTTGACAAAGTGCACTTTTCACTAGACCTTTTTGAAGCGTATGTCAAAGGCTATTTCGAGGGTGTGGGTAACGCTCTTACCGATGACGAAATTAAACTTTTACCGCACGGCGCAATTATGATGACATACGAATGCGGTGTTAGGTTTTTAACCGACTATCTTGACGGTGATACATACTTTAAAACAGCATATCCCGAGCATAATCTCGACCGCTGTCATACACAGTTAAAACTTGTGTACGAAATGGAACAAAACAAAGATAAAATGCTTGAGATAGTAAATAAATACCGTCCGTAAATTTAAAAGTGAGATGCAAAAGGGTGCTTCTCATAAGGATGATTAAAGCCTCGATGAAATTCATCGAGGCTTTTCTTATGCTTATCGGAAAGAACCAGCATCGCATTTGTAAGTACAAATGCTTCTTTTTGGGTGATACCCAAACCCTTTTAACAACAAACAAGAAAGATAAGTGATATTCTTTGCTGTGCAAAGAGTGATATTTTCACTTTGTGAAAGTGATATTACTCCCTCTGGTCGCAGTGATATTTTATTCGCCCTAAAAACTGTCCGTAGGACAATATCACGATGCGAAAGCATCATATAACTGCGAAGCAATATCACTCGCCTTTGGCGAATAAAACTGCGAGACTTCCTTATGAGAAGTCTCGCAAGCATCTCACTTTTTTATTTCGCCGTACCTTTTTGCAATATTTTCAATAGACTCCACTTCTTTGTCTGTAAGAAACTCTTTAAGTTGTGAATAAGTAGCATTTTCTTCTTTTAAAGTATCAGTTAACATTTCATATTTTGAAAGTTCCTCTTTAGATAAAGTGTCAATTTTCTTTTTTATACTTTCTTTTTTACGATGAGCTATATATTTTGCAAGTTGTACCTTATCAACTGCAGTATCTTTGTTTATATAATATTTTTCTATAAACGCTTTGGCTATCACTTCACTTCTATACAGTTCACGGTTTAAGTTTTCATATTTCGATATATCGGTATAATACGGTCCATCTATAGAAAGGTGCTGTGCTTCGTTTTCATATAGCTCAGCATTTCCTGACGCTCCCACAACGAAAATTCTTTCTTCATCTCCTACAGGTTTTTCTACACCATTAATCTTTTTATTTCCGTTTTCATCAGCAAATACAGCAAACAATTCTCTGTAAATTAATTTTTGTCCGGTTGTAATATCCCCAAAATACGGTTCGATTACTTCTACAACACTTTCAGTAAAATATATCCCATTTACATAATCTGTTTTATCTATAGGTATATACTGCTTTGACTCTCCTGTTTTTTTACCCAAAAAAACTTTGGTAGACACGGCTGAATATTCAGAATATATTTCATCAAAACTTTCATAAACCCTACGGTCTATACTGCCTGCAGATGTATTAACATCTGTAATTTCAAGCCAGTCAAAATTATCAAATTTGGAAACTACCGAATATCCCCATAATTCTTTTTCTATTAAAGAATTAGGATATTTTTCTTTAAGACTGCTTGGCACTTTAGATTCACAAGAGGATAAGAACAGTAAAAGCATTAACAGTATAGCAACAAACGATTTAAATATGTTTTTCACTCTTATCACTCCTTTATGGCACTTAATTTGTATTTGGTGTTTTTTTGCTGTATTTTTCTACAAGTCTGTTAATAATTTCTCGTTCTGCTTCAGGTAAAGCCTCCATAAGCTGAGTTTGTGTTGGATTTTCAAGCGCCAAAACTTTATCGCACTTTGAAACAATTCTTTTGTTTTTAAACCCAGTCCTACGACTTGCAAGTTCTCTTTGCCACTGGAGTTCTTTTATGGCAAGCGACGTTTTGTCAGACGCAGCCTCGTTACTTAAAATATATTTTTTGTATACATTTGACAAGATAAAATTCTGTTGATTAGCATTTTCATATATTTCAATCGCCAAAGGACGAAGCAGCCCGTATGCATTACAATATACTTTTTTACTATCATCAGGCTTTCCATAAAGATATAAAATATATATAAGCTCGCCCTCGTCGGGAATTTTTGCACCGTGAGAAACAATAACTCTTTTACCGTCTTTATTTTCTGTAACATAAAAGAAATCTGTATAAGTTACAAAATCTCCTGCATTTACATCACCGTAATACGCTTCAATAACCTCTATTTGCATTTCCGCTTTCGGCTGACCTTCCATAACAGCGTGTGTTATAGATATAGGTATAGTCTGTTTAACTACGTCCGTTCTTTTGCCCTTGAAAATAAGAGTTTTGGATGGAATTATACATGCTTGCTCAAAAGATTCATAATCATCAAAAATCATATAATCAACTATAGAAGCTTCTTGTTTTTCAAGACCCGTTATTGACACTGTTTCTGTAACATTATACACATCTCCCGCAGACACTATCTGGGCATTTGGGTATTGCTCTTTAAGTTTTAAAAGGAGTTTAGGATTTTCTTTTGTTTTTTGGCAAGAGCATAGCAACAACGCGGCTATTAATATTAATACTGTAAACAGTTTAAGTTTATTTTTCACTACAAATTCTCCTTTCATTTTTTAATTAAAAGGCGACAATTGTTAAAGAACTTTCCCTATTTATATTATACTATAAACCATTATAAAAGTAAATGTTTCCTATATAATTCAACAGTCATTAAAGTTTCACCCAAACAAGAGGTTTTGAATAGTATATACAGAAAGGAGAATAGTGCTTTATGTATCGGTTTGGGGTTATTAAAGGTGACAAACGAATGGAATATTTAAACCAAGCGCTTGAAAACGACGGCTACTGCACAAAAATGTATGACGATATTGGCAGCTGCGCTAAAAACTGTGACATTATAATACTGCCGATAGGTATGAAACCGACAGAAGATATGTGCGGCAAAACAGTATTTTGCAGTATGGACTGTGACGGTTGTATAAATTATGCAAACAGCGCATATTTCAAAGCGCGAAATGCACTTCCCACTGCAGAGGGCGCGCTGGCTATTGCCATGCAAAACACCGACTATACAATAAGCGGAAGTTGTGTTACGGTGGTCGGTTACGGTAACATTGGAAAAGTACTCTCTGACAGGCTGATAGCTTTGGGTGCAAACGTAACGGTTATTGCACGGCGCGAAGAGTCACAAGCAGAGGCGGAAAACCGCGGCGCCTTAGCGTTTGGTTTTGAAAAGCTTGAAAATATTAAAAGTGATATTATATTTTCAACGGTACCTCACCTTGTAATCACCGACAGCGTTATAAAAACGCTTGATAAAAGCACGCTTATTATTGACCTTGCCTCACGCCCCGGAAGTGTAGACATTGACAGTGCCGAGCGTTACGGCATAAGCACTATTACAGCACTGGGGCTGCCGGGCAAAGTTGCACCAAAAAGTGCAGGAGAGATACTAAAACGCACCATTCTCCTACGGCTTTCGGAGGTGTGAAATGGAAAATAAAATACGGCTTGGCTTTGCAATGTGCGGCTCGTTTTGTACGCTTGACAAAGCAATGAGAGAACTTGAACGGCTGAGCGAAAAATACGATATACTGCCGATTATGTCACAAATCACTTATGAAACTGACACACGGTTTGGCAGAGCAAAAGACTTTATTGACAGGGCAAAATGTGCTTGTAAAAAAGATGTGATTCACACGGTAAAAGATGCCGAGCCGATAGGCCCGAAACGAATGTGCGATGCGCTTGTAATTGCGCCTTGCACGGGAAACACGCTGGCAAAGCTTTGCCTTGGTGTTACTGACACCGCCGTTACAATGGCGGCAAAAGCACACCTTAGAAATGCAAGACCGCTCATTATTGCAGTATCAACCAATGACGCTCTTGCTTGCAGCGCTAAAAACATCGGTATGTTGCTTAACTGTAAAAATATTTATTTTGTACCCTTTTCGCAAGACGACCCTCAAAACAAAGAACGCTCTTGCATTGCCGATATGACAATGCTTGATAAAACAATAACAGAGGCACTAAGCGGCAAGCAGATAACTCCCGTTATAATGTAAAAAACACTGTAGAAACCAAAGTTTCTACAGTGTTTTTTTACATTCTTTACTTACTTTTTATTTAGAACTTTATTTTTTGCTGTATTTTTCTACAAGTCTGTTAATAATTTCCCGTTCTGCTTCAGGTAAAGCCTCCATAAGCTGAGTTTGTGTTGGATTTTCAAGCGCCAAAACTTTATCGCACTTTGAAATAATTCTTTTGTTTTTTTCAACTTCCATATTTGCCTCAGCCTTACGCCTAGCAAGTTCTCTTTGCCACTGAAGTTCTTTTACAGCAAGCGACGTTTTGTCAGACGCAGCCTCGTTACTTAAAATATATTTTTTATATATATTTGACAAGATAAAATTCTGTTGCTTAGCATTTTCATACAGTTCAAGTGATACAGGCGGTACCATATTATTGGAAACCCAATAGACTTTTTTATCACTGTTAAAATTTAAAATATATATAAGTTCACCTTCATCGGGAATTATTGCATCGTATGAATTTATAATACTTTCGCCATTATCATTTGTAGTAACATAAAACAAGTCGGTATAAGTTATAAAATCTCCAGCTTTTACATCACCGTAATAAGACTCAATAACCTCTATTTTAATTTCTGTTCTAGGTAATCCTTCGATATTACCAGTATCAGCAGAAACAGTTATATATTGAGTTGATATATCAGTTTTTTTGCCTTTAAATATTATAGTTTTAGAAGGTATAATACAATCTTTTTCATATGAATCAAAGTCAGAATATACTATCATATCTCCTGAGCCAATTTTATTTTTTTCAAGTCCTTCAATAGAAACATTTTCAATTATATTATAATAACCTCCGTCACTAGATATTTGAGCATCTGGATATAGCTCCTTAAGTTTTTGATAAAGAGCAGGATTTTCTTTTGTATTTGAACAAGAGCATAAAGTAAATATCAATAAAATTATTATCAAATGTAATTTCTTTTTCATATTATGACACCTCTACTCTCTAAATATTTAATCCCATTTAAGTTTTAACGCTCTTTGGTCAAATTGGCTTGGACTTATGGGTCTATTAGTTGTTTCGTCACTATGAAGACCTTGATTCATTATTGATTTAATATATGCATATTGATAGTTATCATTGGGATTCGAATCTTCGTGATGATGCCTAAGTTTTATAGCATGACCAAATTCATGAGCAATAGTTTTTTGAATGTTTTTTAATTTAATGACTGAATCAGTATGTTTTCCATCAGCTATATATCCTTCACTATCGACATAAGTATTTATATACAGGACAACTCCATACCAATTAGAATTATTAGCATCTGTTGTCGATTCCACTATAGGAGAACACAATCCTGCCAATTTTTCTATGTTATTAATACTATCAGTCCCTTTTAGCACTATATCCGCACCGGCAGAACTGAACACACGCGTTAAACTCACATTACTAATACCATTCCACGAATTAGCGGCACTTTCAATTTCATATACTCTAATTCTACCAACCAATACAGATGGGTCTATATAATAAGTTAAATTTGTTCTTCCCGATGAATATTTACCGTCCCACATATTATCAATAGGATCAAAATAAAACCATTGATTTTGATATGAACTATTAGCTCGGTATTGTCGAATTGTTGTTCCATATTCTTGAGCTGCCAAAAAATCGCCGCTACTTCTAGGTAATATCATTGATTTATATCCAAATTCAAAAGCTCCGTTATTCGAATCAATTGTATTCAAAAATTTAATTTCAAATTCCTGTGCTTTGTTGGGAGATGATTCAGTTGTTAATATTAGTTGTTTATCAATTAACGGAATTACATCTTGCACCTGAATAAACAGCCCAGTGGAAACAGATTTAATTTTATAATATATGGCATTGGAATAATTATATTTATATACAATCCATTGTTGATTAGGATCTCCTGTTCCTGTTGTTAAACCAAGAGCATACCCGCTTTCTTGAGATGAATCTGCAACTGCTGTTAAATAACTTCCATATGGGCTTCGAATTAAAGTATATTGTGAAGAATCTGTTGAAAAATAGCTGGGTTTTGTTGATAACCTTAATGTTATATAAGACGCATTAACCCAGCCCCTTTTATACAGCGGTTGAGTAGATCCGGTTGCTGTTGGATTAGTTACATATTGAACATAGTAATATCCCGATTCTTTTTCTAATACAAGGAGAGGGAATTCCCCTGAATAAATTGTTCCGCAGGAAGAATATGTACTACCGGGACCATAATAAACAGTAACAGTGTTATAGCAATTTCCAGGTATAAAATATGTATGGTTACACCATGAATAACCTGTATTACTAGTGTCTGCTATAGGTATATAACCGCGCTTTGTTATTCCATCTTTGTTATACTGAACATATAAGTAATTATAATCACGTTCAATTATTGTTATAGCCACCCCACCTGCCATATTATCTACAACTGAAGCTGTCCAATAGGGAGCCATTCTAACATAAGTATATTTATTAGTTACACCGTCAACTGTTGCAGCTTTAGTAGTAACTGTTATACCGGAAAATGAAGTAAGAACAATACAGATACATATAATACCTGTAAACAATCGTTTTAGTTTCATAATAACTCATCAACCTTTCGCTTTCTTTGTTTCATCTGCAAAAGATACAGCATAGCAAACGAAACCTGTGTGTTTGTCATCAGTCAAAAAAGGCAATGATTATTAAGTTCTATTTATAATCTATGCCTTAAATCATTTACTGCTCATTGGTATTACCTCCTAATTGTTATTTCATTTATATTATACCAAAAATTGTTATAAGTGTCAATATTTTTTGTGCAGTTTATTTCTAAATTCAAAGTTATTTCGATATGACAATGCTTGATAAAACAATAACAGAGGCACTAAACGGCAAGCAGATAACTCCCGTTATAATGTAAAAAAACACTGTAGAAACCAAAGTTTCTACAGTGTTTTTTTATATCAGTTCGTAAAGACCTTCGATTGTGTCATAACAGAGTTTTGGGATAAATTCGTTTTCCTCACTCCACGGGCTTTGCGAACGAATCCAAACAGGAACATACCCCGCTTTTGCAGACGCTACAGCATCGTTTGGCGGGCTGTCACCGACATAGTACAGTTCGCTTGCACACACACCGAGTTGTTTTGCAACATAGTCAAACATATACGTATTAGGCTTTTGACATTCTTTAGCGTCTTCAAAGCCTGCAAGTTTTGCGTAAGTATCAGACGGCAGAATTAAATCAAAAAGGTCTGCTATACCGATAAGTGCAATTTTACCGTTTTGAAGTTGCTCGTGCCCGTTTGTTATCATGGCGGTTTTATAGCCTTTATTACGTATTGCTGTAAGTACATCGCGTGTATAAGGATAGGCAACTGCTGTTTTTGCAAAGTTGTCAACGAAAAACGCAAATGAGCGCTGCATATCGGGTATATTATCAATATTAAAAAAGTGTGTTTTACACAGCGCTTCGAAAATACCTACCCAGCCGTAAGAATGAATATACAACCGTTCAATATCGCACAGATGACGCGCACATTTTTGTGCATCGTACGAAGGGTTTATGTGAGCGCGGATTTTATCAAAATTCAATTCGATAATTTTTGTAATAGTTGCGTATCTGTCAAAAAGAGTGTTATCAAGGTCAAAAACAAAACCTTTCATTTTAAAAGAGTCCCCCAAAATATTTAATTACTTTATTGACCGTATTTAAGCGACTCATATATATAAGTTTTAACAAGGTTAGATGCCTTTGCTGCTTCTGTCTTTACATTAAAAGCGGGATCACCCTGGAAGCAAAGATATATACTTGTATCGGTATTTATAGTTGAGCCTTGGAAATCGTTCATAGCAAGTGAAAATACAGTATTCTTTGTAACAAAATCAAAGTACTGTTTTCTTTGAACATAGTTAAAACTAAAGTATTCAAAGGTGTGAAGATTGTCAAAAATAGTTTCGGTAAAGCGTGTTGCCCACAGTTCCATAAACTTAAGTGCTATATCTACATTGTCTTCCTTAATGGTTTTACGCGGCAGCATCATACCAATACCTTCGTACTGACAAATGTCTTTACCGGTTGACGCGGTTGATTTTGGATAAGGCACCCAGTTAATTTGAACATTCTTTGAATATTCGGTGTCATAATAACGTTGGCTATACATTGTACCGGTCATAAGAGTTGAGCCCTCAAACAATGCACGGTACTGTTCTGCCCTATTACCGTTATTAATGCTTATTAAAATTCCGCAGATAAATTCCCACGCTTCAACAACAAGCGGGTCGTCCCAGTTGTTTACAAGTGCAGGTTCCGGCGCGTTGGCATCAATTTTTATACATTCTTTACCGTTTGTTGTAGGGAATGTGTAACGAAGGTCGTTACCCCAATGAACAAACGAGTACAATTGTTTGCCGTCCTGCGTTGTTTTTGGTGCAGAAAGTAAAAACTGTTTAAATGTATCCCAATTCCATTTGCCCTGCTCCCACATAACATGGGGGTCTGGCATACTTAACTGCTGAGCAAGTGTCTGGTTGTACCATAAAACGTCAACAAGACCGATAGGAGCGATAAGGCGGAGTGTATTACCCCACTTACAAACATCCATAGTCTTTTTACATACACCGGGTGACGAACCAAGGTTGTTTATGTTAACAAAACTTGTAATAGAACGTGTTATACAAATACACATAGGCCATGCAACATGAGCATTATATATTATATCGCATTGTTTACCTGCATTCATATACTGTAGTGCGCCTTTAATTGATCCAGTATTTGTAGCCTCTATGTATTTTATATTAAGACCAATATCCTTTTTTAACGACTGATACCATGCTCTCTCGCCTATTGTTTCACCCTTATCATTACGATAAGACCATACATCATAGTTATCCGCTGTATAGAATACCAGTGTTTTACCTTTAAGGTCGGAAATTTTAGTGCCCGAACGAACGAAACCCGTTTCGTCAATCTCAAAAGAGGGCATTGATTTAGTATTTGCATTTCTGTCGCGGTTAATAAGCGGGTTTTCATCAAAACTGTATTTAGATGCTTCGGTAGCACGACGTTCTGACTTTTCAAGGCCCTGTTCTTCATCAGGAATAAAGGGATTGTTGTTGTCAACAGGAGCTTTGATAACACCGTCTTCGTCTACTTCGATTTCGGTATTTGAATTGATGATGTCGCCCTGTTCATTAGTGGTAAAGCCATCTTTTTCAATTTCTTCGCCACCTGACGGGTTTACACTGCTGGGATTTTTATTGCCGCCGGTTGTGCCGTTGCCGCCGGTTGTTTTGTCACCGCCGGTTGTGCCGTTACCGCCTGTAGTGTCATTGCCACTAGTAGAGTTTTCCCCTTCTACTGTCGAATTTACATCGCTTGAAGCAGCACCATCTTCTTCATCAGTCTTTTTACATGATGACAAAAGAGTGACAAGCATGAGAACGATAAGCAGCGTTGAAAGATACTTACTGATTTTTCTCATAACATTTTCTCCTTTTCATTAATATATACATTATACTAAGAGTAAATCGTTATGTCAATCTGCCATTTTAA
The DNA here is from genome assembly GCA_045541455.1 of Eubacteriales bacterium. Lineage (GTDB taxonomy): Bacteria > Bacillota > Clostridia > Oscillospirales > QAKW01 > RGIG9041. The sequence goes on along the minus strand of JAZQJA010000019.1, from coordinate 24,558 downwards.
TATTTAAAGCATAAAAAAAGCAGCCAAAAGGCTGCTTTTTTATTATAAATTTATTTTACTGACCGAACTTCATTGACTCAAAAATAAAGTTAGTAACACCGTTTGCAACCTTGGTTGCCTCAGTCTTAACATTATAAGTGCTATCACCGGTCCAGCAACGCATATAGTTGTTGATATCGTCTTTGATATCTGAACCGTGGAAGTCGTTCATAGCAAGTGAGAATACAGTATTCTTTGTAACAAAGTCAAAGTACTGTTTTCTCTGTACATAGTTGAAGTTGTAGTATTCCCAAGTATGAAGGTTATCAAAGATTGATTCTGTAAATCTTGTTGCCCAAAGTTCCATGAACTTAAGTGCGATGTCTACGTTATCTTCTTTAATAGTCTTTCTGGGAAGCATCATTGAAAAGCCATCGAAGTTTGCAATGTCTTTACCTGTTGCGTTTGTTGATTTTGGATAAGGTACCCAGTTAATCTGAACGTTCTTTGAATACTCTGTATCTCTGTAAACCTGAGTATACATTGTACCGGACATAAGAGTTGTGCCTTCGTAAAGACCGTTGTGTTCAGGCTGGTTACCAGGAGTTGTTTCTGAAGATTTACCGTATTTAATCTGTGAAGCAAGTTCGCAGAAGAACTCTGTAGCTTCCATAACAAGCGGATCTGACCAGTTGCTTATAAGCTGAGGAGTTGGAGCATCTGCATCGATTTTAATTCTCTCTTTACCGTTTGTTGAAGAGAATGTATAACCGATATCTGAACCCCAGTGAGTAAATGCTGTAAGTGTTTTACCGTCCTGAGTGGTCTTAGGAGCCTGAAGCAAGAACTGTTTAAATGTATCCCAGTTCCATTTGCCCTGCTCCCACATTACGTGAGGATCGGGTAAGCTGAGCTGCTGAGCGAGTGTCTGGTTGTACCATAAAACGTCAACAAGACCGATAGGAGCGATAGCACGAAGAGTGTTACCCCATTTGGTGATATCCATTGTCTTTTTACATACGCCTGGTGATGAACCAACGTTGTTAATAGCAATGAAGCTTGTGATTGAACGAGTGATACAAATTGACATAGGCCATGCAACGTGAGCGGTGTAAATAATATCACACTGTTTACCTGCGTTCATGTACTCCAAAGGCTTTTTAGCTGATGTTAAGTTTGATGATTCGAGGTATTTAACGTTAAGACCGATTGTCTTTTTGAGTTCTGCAAACCAAGCGCGTTCACCAACGGTTTCGCCCTTAGCATTGCGGTATGACCACGGGTCAAAGTTATCTGCTGTAAAGAATACAAGTGTTTTACCTTTAAGGTCTGAAATTTTAGTACCCGAACGAACGAAACCTGTGTCGTTTAATTCGAAAGACGGCATTGTCTTATCGTTTGCGTGTCTGTCACGGTTGATGAGCGGGTTTTGGTCAAAGTTGTACTTTGAGTTTTCAGTAGCAAATCTGTCTGACTTTTCAAGGCCCTGTTCTTCATCAGGAATAAAGGGGTTGTTGTTGTCAACAGGAGCTTTGATAACACCGTCTTCATCTACTTCGATTTCGGTATTTGAATTGATGATGTCGCCCTGTTCATTAGTGGTAAAGCCATCTTTTTCAATTTCTTCGCCACCTGACGGGTTTACACTGCTGGGGGTTTTGTTGCCACCAGATGTGCCGCCGTTACCGTTGGGCTTTTAGTCGCCGCCGGTTGGTTTGTCGCCACCGGTTGTGCCGTTGCCGCCAGTTGTATCGTCGCCGCCTGTGGTGTCGCCGCCTTCTACATCTAAGCCTGTTTCGTCGCTTGTAGCAGCGCCGTCTTCTTCATCAGTTTTTTTACATGATGTTGAAAGAGTGACAAGCATGAGAACGATAAGCAGCATTGCAAGATACTTACTGATTTTTCTCATAACAATTTCTCCTTTTTTATTAATATATTAAATATATTGTTAATCAATTATACATAACTTATCGGCCGTTTGTCAACCGATATATGAACAATTTTTAAAATTTAACAAACCGTTTTTACGAATTTTGTAAACTATGCACAAGCCGCATACTGTATTTTGTTGCAAAACCAACAAACCAAAGCCTACCCTCCTTTCACGCCGCGGCAAAAGCGGTAAATTATTTTAATCATTCGGGTCTTTTTCACCTATATATGTTTAATAGAGTAACAAATGTTGCGTTTTTTAACAAAAAAATTATTTTCATTTAATATAGACAAAAAACGAGGGCTGTTTTAGTGCTAAATAACAATAAAAAGGGTTGGGGATGTCCCAAACCTTTTTATTTATGGTAAGTTTCGTTTAAACGTATTTTATATGTACGGTAAATTTGCTCAAGCAGCATACATCTTGCAAGTTGATGAGGAAAGGTCATAGGCGACATTGACAGTTTTACATCACACTCCGCCTTAAGCGAAGGTGCGATACCGTATGACGAGCCTATAAAAATAGCAGTTTTTCCAACACTGTTCATAGAGTTGTCAAGCATTTTGGCAAAGTCGGTAGACGAGAGCATTTTACCCTCGATACACATAGCAATTTTAAAAGCACCTGCACCGCAGGCGGCGCGCATTGAGTTAGCCTCCGTTTCAAGTGCGCGTTGTATTTCTATATCGGACGGATTAGAGGGCAAGCGCGACTCGGCAAGTTCTGTTACGGTTATTTTACAATACCTCGACAGGCGTTTTATATACTCCGCCGACAGTTCGCGCATACTTTTTTCCTTTAACGTTCCTATGCAAATAATATCAATCTTTTCCACTTAGTATCCTTTCCGCTTTTAGCAAAGCCACCTGTGTTTTAGCATCGGTCAATGTGTTGTTATAAACCATTTCCAGTGCTTTTTCAAACGGCATTGTTACTATATCCACAAACTCGCCGTCGTCAAGATGGCGATTTGTATTTGAAACATCGGTTGCAAGATAAATGTGTATAATCTCCGAATCGTACGCAGGGGTGGGAACAAGTGTGCCAAGCGAAACAACTTTTGTTGCTTTAAGTCCCAATTCCTCTTCCAGTTCGCGCAATGCACAGTCTTTGGGGTCTTCGCCCTTTTCAAGTTTTCCTGCGCAAATTTCGACAAGTTGCGATTGCACGCCGTAACGAAACTGTTTTACAAGCGTTACATTACCGTCTTTATCAATCGGCAAAATACCTGCACCGCCGGTATGCAAAACAACCTCACGGTCAGCAATTGCACCGTTTTCAAGCTGCGCTTTATCGTGTGCAACGGTAAATATCCTACCATTATATATTATATTTCTTTCAACTGTCTTTTCAAACAAATGCATTTATTTAGTTCTCTCTTTCTGAGTAATACTCGCGCGCTTTTACAATAAGTGTTTCGCTTACGCCAAAATGCTCTGCCAATTCATATACCGTGCTTACTCCGTCACGATATGCTTTCACAAGTTCGGTGTACGGCACACAGTTAAGTATAGCCCACTCGTCAGCCTTTTTTTCACATTTAGATTTTAATGAAAAAGGCGAAAACTCGTTATAAAACGCACCGCTTATACAATGCCCCAATTCGTGTGCAAGCATTGTTGTACGTTCTGCCTGGCTGTAATACTTACTGTTATCAAGACCTATTGCACAATTGCCGCACGACGTCATAACCGACACCGCGCCATTTTTTGGCAAGTTAAATCCTTCAACCGCAACGCCCATACTTTCGGCAATTTCATACAGTTTGTCAATTTGAAGATTTCTCTTCTCTTGCTTTAATAAATTTTGCAAATTGCTTCACCTCTTCAAGCATTTCATCAGTGGCATCACTGCCGCCAAAAAGCGCAAATTTTAAAAGCCCATCTGTACTTGGCGCACTGTCACATGGCTGTTCTAAAAGTTCACTTTCTGTCATGCCCAACGCCAACGCGAGTTTTTTTATGGTGGCACTCGTAGGGTTGACAGCCCTGCCCGAACGGACATCATACCCTTTTTCAATACTGTCAATATGCGTGTGACTCACACCGCACAGCGCACCAAATTCCCGCAAAGACATCCCCATGGCTTGACGCCGTGCCTTTACAGTTTTTCCGAGCTTATTCATTTTTTAATCATCCCCTTTCACTATATTGTAAACTAAGAACAACATTTTGTCAACCTTTTTTGTTGTTTTATATTGACAATTACAGTCGAACGGTGTAAACTATATACTACAAAGCTACAAAAAGTGCCCAAAATCGTTAGGAAATACTATTTTTTTGAAGAGGTGGTGTAAGTTGAAAACAACAAAATTCATTTGTGGGGAATGTAATTGCAGGTTTGAAGTACCGACCGAGGTGTACGACAGTTACGGTACAAGCGAGCCTGAAAAATTTGATGAGAGATTAGGATGCCCTTTTTGCAAAAGTGACCGAATTGAAAAGCAGCAAGCGCTTAGCAAGGACGAACTTTCGCAGTACATATATTTAAAAAGAGAAACCGAAAGAATGAGTGAACGGCTTTTGTCAAATAAAGACAATGTTGAACTTTACGAGTTGGTGCAAAACAATAAGTTAAGGTGCATGGCACTTATGTTAAAAACTCAAAGTTACATTTATTCTATTGATGATTCTCTTACACGGCAAATTTTCGAGTTGCGCTATATTAAAGGACTTAAATGGGCAGGGGTCGCAGCGGAACTGGGCGGATATTTGTCAGAAGATTACGTGAGAATAGTGCACGACAGATTTTTAAAATCAAACTGTAAATAAAAAAAGGCTGAAAACAATGTTTTCAGCCTTTTTTACTTTGGCGTTTAAGGTTTATTTTTACATTCTTGACATAATCGCGCACGCCTCGGAACGAGAGAGGTTGCGTCTGGGATAAAAATTACCGTCGGCATCACCGTTAAACAAGCCTTGGCTTGAAACGGAATTTATTGCAATGCTTGCCCATTTAGGAAAAGCGAGGCTGTCTTTAAAGTTAACTTTCATAGACACACGTGCATCTTTTTGCGCAATGCGGTCGATAGCAGACGCAGTTTCACTGCGGGTTATGTTGGCATTGGGATTAAAGGCAACCCCGGTATAAGTAGCAGAGCCTTGCATTATACCCGTAGCGTATGCCGCTTTTACATACGGCAACGACCAATTTGAAATGTCTTTTAAATCCTCATACGGCAAAACGGTATCGGTATATTTCGATATGTCAATACCCTGCTGTTTTACAAGCATAACGCAAAATTGAGTACGCGTTATACTTTGAGAACCGCGGAAAAAAGCAGTACCGTTTTCTTCAAATCCGTTTATAATTCCGTTTTCATTACAATATCTGATATACAATTCGTCCCAACCGCCCTCGCGCATATCTACAAAAGGCAATTGCTTTGAGTAGTCAAAAGTTTTAAAGAGCACCGTACTTTTTGCACGGTTGCCGAAAATATCTTGCGAAACGGCAATGGCACGTTGTATTTTGTTGCCCGTTTGCGCTGTTATATCGGCAAAAGCGCCCCCGTTTTCAAGCGTTGTTACAAGCGCAGAGCCGTCGACTGAAAATGAATAGCCGTTTATATCGTTCCCCGATTCAAAGGTGCCGTCTGCCGAGTAAGAAATGAGTTTGCCGTTTTCTTGCTTTGCCGATAAAACAGGCGAATTTGAGTCGGATAGCGAATAACCGTCATAGCCGACTATCCTATCTATTATTACATAACCCCTGCGGTCAGACGCAAGTTGGTAAGACAGTTCAAAACCGCGCAGGCTTGACGAACCGTCGGTTAAAACCTCATACCGCTTATATCCTTTAAAATCAAGCGAACAAACATCTTTTTTATACTCAGCACCCTCTTTTTCAAACACTGCAGTAAGTTTTGTGTTTGAGCCAATACCGTACACTGCAAAATTTAAACGGTCAAAAGCCGTTACATCAATGCCGTTTTGCATAAACGCGCCGACCGACGAGCCAAGACCTTTGAGGGTATAGTCAATCTTAAGCGAAGTTTTACCGGTATAGGCATTGTCATTTGTAAGTTGAGCCGCAACTGCATCCTCACTGCCGCTTACTGTAGTAAACTCTGCCAAGGTTTCAAAATCTTCAACGATAACGGGCGCTTTTTCATTTGTAACAAGTACAATACAGTTTGAAACACGGCGCTCGCTTCCGTCCTGACAAGAATTTTTAACATACGGCTGACCACCGTTTTCACTGACTGCAATGGTTGATGAACCGCCGCCGTCGAGATTGACAGCATATACACAACCCATATCATACAGCGCCTGGGTCACCGCCTCAATTCTAAGTCCGCCGCTAAGCGATGCTGTTTTGTCCTTTTCGGCAACATAAAAAACTACGCTGTTATCCGCTTTTATACCAATCGCGGTGCGCGAGGTGAGAGAGTTTGAAATAGCGCTGTCATAAGTTGACGGATAGCGCATTGTTCCGTTATTGATAAGCAGATTGCCGCCGCCAATTGCAGTAACAACGCCCGAAAACAGACCTGTTTTATCCGCTGTTGACGCCGTTATTTCATAGCCGCCCGTTTTACCCTCAAACATCGCCGACATACGCGCGTCACCTCTGGGTGCTATTATATATAAATATCCGTCTTGCATTGTAACAGGTTCGGTAACATTTTTTGTATAACTTATAAACTCACATGAGAAACTGCTGTCAAGTTTTAAACTGTCAGACAGTTTTATAACAGCAACATCATGTGCAAAGGCGGTGTTCCAATATGTTTTATCAGCGTAATCTCTTGTCAAAGCCACAAGGTTTGTATCGGGATATGCATTTACCCTATCCGGTTCGAGTATCGCACTGTCCATTGCGAGAGTCAGTTTGATGTTGGGTATACCGACAACGGCAGTTCCGTCTGCCCTGAAACCGACAGAGTAACGGCCGACACTCTGTTCATAATTATAACTGTTTGTAGCACGCACAATTCCGTTTGTTATCTGCAAACCTAGTGCAAGGCCTGTCGTGCTTGAAAAGAAATCGCCATTGACTGCAGCAACCACACGACCGCCGTTTTTATCGGTATATTTTGCCAGTTTTGAAGATAATGTGCTTTTGCCGTAAAGACTACCGCCACTTGTTACATCAATGTATGTATTTTTGTCCAGTTTCGCCTCTACCGTATATACCCGCTCGTTAAGCGTGGTGTTGTATTTTGTATATGTGCCTACACCGTAGGTATATGTTATCTGCCCAAAAGAGAGCGGCGTGACCGTTTTTGAACTGAAAACAACCGTACTGTAACTTTGTGCAAAGCACACGACAGTCGTATTTATAACAATAATTGCGGCGGTAAATGCCGCCGCAATGCGTTTTAAAAATTTAATCATACGCATGGGTCCTTTTTTGCTGAAATTAAACGGTAAATACCGTTTAAGTCTTTTCGTTTTTGTATATCAATATATCCGCATTCGATAAAAAATGTTTCAATATCACGGGCAGTGTCATATCCCGACTCTAAAATCATTTCACCGTTTGCAGACAAAGTGTTTTGCCAGAGATTAATAAGTGCCCTGTAAAAATCTGTTCCGTCTTCACCGCCGTACAGCGCAATTTCGGGTTCGTGTAACACCTCTTTTGACAAACGCTGCATATCCGATTTACTAATATAGGGCGGGTTTGAAACAATAACATCAAAAGCACCGTTTTCAAAATAGGCATTGCCGCCTTTTAAAAGGTCAGCATTTTTAATATCAACGCAAAGCGACAATTTTTTTGCGTTTTGGCGCGTAATTTCAAGCGCGCGGTCACTTATATCGCAAAGAGTAACACTTGCATTTGGCAAAAAATGTTTTACCGCAAGTCCAATACACCCGCTGCCGCAACACATATCAAGCACGCGCGGTTTTTTATCTTTATACCGCGAAATTATATACTCAACAAGCATTTCCGTATCGGCACGCGGAATGAGCACATCGGGCGTTACTTTAAAATCAAGCCCCATAAACTGCCACTCACCGAGTATATACTGAAGCGGAACACCGTTTACACGGCGCTTACACGCAGATAAAAACGCCGCCCCGTCAACCACTATGTCGGGGGTTAATGCCACATCGGTACGGGTTAAGCCTGTAAAATGGGTAAACAAACACAGTGTATCAAAGTTAAAACTTTCAATACCCGCATCATTTAGCATTTTCTTTCCTATATTTAATAAATGTTTTGCGTTAGTCTTCATTTTTTACATCGGGTACAGGAGTGCCGTTTGAGTCGATAATAAGGCGGGTGTTAAGAGGATACTCTTCAAGTACACCGCGCATAGCCCAAATTGCAATTTCAAGTTGGCTTTCATCCGGCTCTTTTGTAGTAATACGCTGAAACCAAAGCCCCGGCGCACTTATAAAGCGGGTAAAAGCATTATCGCATTTACCTGCAAGCCGTATACATTCGTATGCAATACCCATTACAAGCGGTAAAAACGCCAGTTTTAAAACAGTATGTAAAAATGCGGTTTTCCACGGAATGACAAGAGATGCAAACACGCTGACAACAAGCGTGATTACGATAAATGAAGTGCCGCAACGGGGATGAAAACGCAGATGTTTTTTTGCGTTTTCGGGTGTAAGTTCACTTTTTGCCTCGTAACAAAAAATGGTTTTATGCTCTGCACCGTGATATTCAAAAAGGCGGCGCATATCTTTCATTTTCGAAACAAGAAGCATATATACAAAAAAGATAAGCATTTTTATAACACCGACGATAACACGTTTTGTAACAGCGCCCAGCGGCAAAACATAATCAGAAAACAGCCCTGTAAGCCATGTGGGTAAAAAGAAAAACAAGCCAATGCTGAGTGCCACACCTAGTACCGACGATATAACTGTTAGCACCGTCATAAGACCTTTTCCCAGTGCCTTTTCAAGCCAGATGTCAAACTTGCTTTCCGGCTCAATTTCATCAATATCTTCCATCGATACATCAGCAGAATACATTAGTGATTTATAACTGGTTACCATTGACAGCACAAAATTAACGATACCGCGCACAAGCGGGATTTTTGCAATTATTTTATTAGTGGGTTTAACCGGCTCTACCTTAAGAATAATATCACCGTTGCCCTTGCGCACCGCAATTGACATTTTACCGTTGCCACGCATCATAACGCCCTCAATAAGTGCGCTGCCGCCGATGCTTGTATATTTATTGCATTTGTTTTGTTTCATATTTATACTTCCATTACATTTTTTAATAAGTATAACAAATTTTTTTCTTTATTACAATACGGAAATATTAAACATTTGTTAATTGACAATATAAACTATAGATGATATACTTTTTTTAAAATGGGAACAAATTGGACTTTGGAGAATTAAAGTAATGAAAAAATATATTAAAGTTGCGGCTGTTTTTGCCGGTATACTACTTATTTTAACTTCTTGTATTGCAAAAAAAGCAAAAAACGAAGGGTATACCGTTTTTCGCTCGTCGCCCATCGGGGTTGAAATTGAATATCCTAAGTTTTGGGAAATGGCAGAAGATAAAAAGGCACGCACAGTTGCGTTTGCCACCCCTTCTGAAGGTTATTCGGATAACTACCGTGAAAATGTTACTGTTTGTTCATACCAACTTGACAAGACAAACGAAATGGCTTTTGACAACTATGTAACAGACTATATTGACAGCCTGCCTTCCTCAATAAACGGTTATAATCTTGTTTCGGAAAATGACCTTACCGTCGGCGAAAGCGAGGCTTACCGTATTGTTTATGAAGGGGATACAAGCGACGGAAAACTCCGTTTGCAGCAAACTTTTATTAAAAGCGATAATTATGTTTACATTTATTCATATATAGCAGAACCGAAAAGTTACGAATATTTTCTGCCCTATTCAGAAACTATGCTTGAAACATTTAAGGCACTGCGCAAATGACAGACACAAAATCGCTGATGGAAAAGCACGGTATACGTGCTAATAAATCACTCGGTCAGAATTTTTTGCATAAAGAGGATATACTAAATGATATAGCCAATGCAGTTTGCGGTGCGAACGATGTTTTGGAAATCGGTGCAGGGCTTGGCGTACTTACTAAAAAACTATGTGAACGATGCAAAAATGTGACTACGGTTGAAATTGACCGTTCTCTTAAAAATGTTACTGACGATGTGCTTTGCGGTATTACCAATCACACAATGGTGTACTGTGACTTTTTAAAATTCGACTTGAACAGTCTTAACAAGCATAAAATTACAGTTGTGGGCAACCTACCCTACAACATTACAGGCGAAATTGTAACAAAACTGTTTAAAAACCATTCAATGTTTGAGCGGGCAGTTATTATGATACAAAAAGAGGCAGCACTTAAACTTTGTGCAGATGCAGGAACTAAAGAATACCGCGCAATAAGTGCTCTTACACAATATTTTTGTAATATTACAACGCTGTTTGATGTTGCACCCGACTCTTTTATACCTGCCCCACATGTCACAAGCCGCGTTATAATGCTTGATTTTAAAGACAGCATTACAATTCCTCCTGAAAAGCAGGGTGATTTTATTGCTTTTGTGCACAGGGTATTCAGCCAAAGACGCAAGTTGCTAACATCAATATTTCAAAATGCACAGCAAAAGCAAGATGTAAAGCAAGCACTTGAAAAACTCGGGTTTTCGCCTACTGTGCGAGGTGAGGCGCTAACTCCCGACAGCCTTGCCGATTTATTTTGTGAAATATATTGTTAACAAAAATGAAATTTAATAAAATAAATCTTGCATTTTTAAGTAGTATTCATTATAATTTCAAATGATAATATAAAAATACAAAAGGAGACACCACTATGACAACTAACAAAACAGTTCTCTCTTGGATTGACGAGATTAAAGCTCTCGTAAACCCCGACAGCGTTGTTTGGGTTGACGGTTCAAAAGAACAGCAGGAAGCTTTGCGTGCAGAGGCTTGTGCTACAGGCGAGCTTGAAAAACTCAATCAGGAAAAACTTCCCGGCTGCTATCTTCACAGAACAAAGGTAAACGACGTTGCCCGTGTTGAAGACAGAACCTTCATCTGCTCAAGAGAAAAGGAAAACGCAGGTCCTACAAACAACTGGTACGACCCCAAAGAAATGTACGAAAAACTTTATGACATCGCACGCGACAGTTATAAAGGCAAAACAATGTATATCATTCCTTTCTCAATGGGTCCTATCGGCTCACCGCTTGCAAAAATAGGTATTGAGATTACTGATTCTATATATGTTGTTCTCAACATGCTCATTATGACTCGTGTTGACAAAAAGGTTATGGATGTTCTTGGCGACAGCAACGACTGGGTACGCTGCTTCCATTCAAGATGCGACATTGACCCTGAAAAAAGATACATCTGCCAGTTCCCCGAAGACAATACTATTATCTCTGTTAACTCAGGTTACGGCGGAAACGTACTTTTAGGTAAAAAGTGCTTTGCTCTCCGTATTGCTTCATATCAGGGCTGGAAAGAGGGCTGGATGGCTGAGCATATGCTTATCCTCGGTCTTGAAAATCCCAAGGGTGAAGTTACCTATGTTGCAGCCGCATTCCCGTCTGCTTGCGGTAAAACCAACCTTGCTATGATGATTCCGCCTAAGTACCTTCGCGATAAGGGTTACAAAGTTTGGACAATCGGTGATGACATTGCTTGGATGAGAATAGGTCCGGACGGCAGACTTTATGCTATCAACCCCGAAAACGGTTTCTTCGGCGTTGCTCCCGGTACCAATGAAAAATCAAACTATAACGCTTTGGCTTCTACTAAGAAAGACACCATCTTTACAAACGTTGCTCACGATTTAAGCGACAACACTGTATGGTGGGAAGGCCTTAACAAAGACTTACCCCAAAACGCTATTGACTGGCGCGGCGACAAGTGGGATGCTTCTAAGTTTGATAAAAACGACAAGTCAACCTGCGCTGCCAACCCCAACTCAAGATTTACTGCTCCTGCAGAAAACTGCCCGTGCATTTCTGACGAGTTTAACAAAGGTGCAGGCGTTCCGATTTCTGCTATCATCTTTGGCGGCAGACGCGCTAAGTGTGCTCCACTCGTATATCAGTCAAAGAGCTGGGAGAACGGTGTATTCATCGGTTCTGCCATGGCTTCTGAAACAACCGCTGCAGCAGCAGGTGCTGTAGGTGTTGTACGCCGTGACCCGATGGCTATGCTTCCCTTCTGCGGTTACCACATGGGTGACTATTTTGCTCACTGGCTTGAAATGGGCAAAAAGCTTGGCGACAAAGCTCCTAAGATTTTCAACGTTAACTGGTTCAGAACAGACGATGACGGCAACTTTATCTGGCCCGGCTTTGGTGATAACATGAGAGTTCTTAACTGGATTGTTGACCGTTGTCAAGGCAAGGCTGATGCTGTTGAAACCGCTATCGGCTATGTTCCGCGTCCCGAAGACATTGACCTTACCGACCTTGATTTTGATGTTGAAACACTCAAGAGCATTCTTGAAGTTGACAAAGATATCTGGACAAAAGAGGCTGAGGAGATTGAAGAACACTACAAGAAATTTGGCGACAAACTCCCCAAAGAACTCAGAAATCAGCTTGAAACTCTTAAAGCTAACCTTAAATAATAGCATTAATACCGACCGCTGCCCAAACGGGCAGCGGTATTATCATTACTTTAAGAAAGGCTGGTAAGAAATGTTTAAAAAAATCATTTTATGTATGCTTTGTGTAACAATACTTTTTACTACACTTACTTCATGCAGTAAAAAGGCAGATGTCAATGAATACAATCTGCCTGTAACAGAAGAAAAATTTGAAAGTATGACTGTACTTACATCGCAAGGAAGTTATAAAAAATACCAAAGCGAACAAGAAATGTATGATGACTGTGACCTTGTAGTTATAGGTATGCCCATAAACACTTACACCGATGAAAAGGTGGTATATTGCAGTAAAGACGACCGTATTTTAACTGAGGTTGAAAGCAGACAAGACTATCTTTTTGCAATAACCATTAGAAACATCAAGGTTTTAGAGGTGCTAAAAGGTGACCCCGAAATAAGCGAAGTGGAAATTGGTCAATGCGGTCACGTTTACACACCGTCGGGCAGTGATGAACAATATATTTCGGATATAACTCCAAACGAGTTTGTGGCAAAACAGAATGTAAAATACATATATTACTTAAAGCTTTCAAATAATGCCGAGACGGGAAAATATTATGCATGCCCCGATCAGGGTGTTGTCAATATAGATACGCTTGATGACAACGCAATTAAACACATCAGCAGCCAGCGACTTGTTGAAACAATGAATAAGTATAAACAACAGTTTGATAAATATAACCGTTACAACGAAACAAAAGAAGAAGAATAAAAACGAATACGCACTTATTTATAGAAAAAAATATCGACCGTAAAGGCTCAGTCCATTTTGGTCGATATTTTTTTGCGAATTATTGACATAACGCCTTGCACGGTGATATAATTTTAAAAGTTTTTTAAAAAAGAAGGGTTATAATGCTTACACTTGATAAAGTATTTAATGCTGCGAATGTGCTAAAAGACATTGTCCGCAGAACTGATGTTATTTACGCACCCAATATTGATTGCGAATGTGAACTGTATTTAAAGCCGGAGTGTTTGCAAAATACAGGCTCGTTTAAGCTTCGCGGTTCGGGTTATAAAATTGCAATGCTCAGCGATGAAGAAAAACAGCGCGGTGTTGTTGCCTGCTCGGCAGGAAACCACGCGCAAGGTGTTGCGCTTGCCGCATCAAAATGCGGTATCCCATCTGTAATCTGCCTGCCGTCAAGTGCGCCTATTTCTAAAGTTGAAGCCACAAAGGCTTACGGTGCGCAGGTTTGTATGGTTGATGGCTGTTACGACGACGCATATCAAAAAGCAATTGAACTGCGTGACGAAAAGGGTTATACTTTCGTTCACCCGTTTGACGACGAAAACGTAATTGCAGGTCAAGGCACAATTGCGCTTGAAATATTGAACGACATAAAAGACATAGATGCTATCATCGTGCCAATCGGTGGCGGCGGCCTTATCTCAGGTATTGCGTATACCGTAAAATCTATAAGTCCGCGTACCAAGGTATACGGCGTGCAGGCGGTGGGTGCCCCAAGTATGTATAACTCGATAAAGTCGGGTAAAATCGAAACACTTGAAAATGTTTCGACCATTGCCGACGGTATTGCTGTTAAAACTCCGGGCGAAAACACTTTTGAACTCATAAACAAATATGTTGACGATATTGCGCTTGTAACTGAAGACGAAATATCCTCGGCAATTCTTGCGCTTATCGAAAAACAAAAAATGATTGCAGAGGGTGCGGGTGCTACCGCAGTTGCTGCTGCAATGTTTAATAAATTCCCGATAAAAGATAAAAAGGTTGTTTGTGTCGTGTCGGGCGGTAACATTGACGTTACAAGTCTGTCACGCGTTATAAAGCGCGGTCTTATAAAGTCAGGCAGGTCAAGTCAACTTCTTATTGAACTTATTGACAAACCCGGTCAGTTGCATCAGGTTTCTAAAATTATTGCAGAATGCGGCGGTAACGTAACAGGCGTTCATCACGAGCGTGCCGGTGAAACAGAGTCGGTTAACGGTTGCTTTTTGCGTATCGTTATGGAAACCAGAAACTACGACCACGTTCAAGAGATAACTAAAGCGCTCAAAGATGCAGGCTTTAAACTTATTGATTAGAGGTAAATATTATGGAAAAGATTTTTACTCAAAACGCGCCTGCCGCCATCGGTCCTTATTCGCAGGCGGTATGTGTAGGTGACCTTGTTTTTACATCAGGTCAAATTGCAATTAACCCTAAAACAAACAATGTAGACGCGGCTACCATTCAGGAACAGACCGAACAGGTTTGTATAAATATCGAAAATCTTTTAAAAGCTGCAAACAGCAGTATTGAAAATGTTGTTAAAACAACCTGCTTTTTGGCTGATATGAACGATTTTGCAGCGTTTAACGAAGTGTATGCAAAACATTTTGTGTCAAAGCCGGCACGTTCTTGCGTTGCAGTTAAAACGCTGCCTAAAAATGTACTGGTTGAAATTGATACAATCGCGACAAGATAAATACATAAAAATATCGACCGACTTTTAAAGTCGGTCGATATTTTTTCTTCCTTTTGTCCGGAGTTCTATTTATTGCAAAAAAGAAAAACGACATCTTTTTGATGTCGTTTTTAGTGACAATCGGAGAATCGAACTCCGTTTATCAGTTTCACTGATAAACGCTCCGCAGGATTTTTATGCTCACGGCTCGCCGCTTGCACGGCAACCGCCGTGAGATTATAGGTGTCCGGAGTTCTATTTATTGCAAAAAAGAAAAACGACATCTTTTTGATGTCGTTTTTGGTGACCCATCGGAGAATCGAACTCCGGACACCATGATTAAAAGTCATGTGCTCTGCCAGCTGAGCTAATGGGTCATTTCTATTTTTAATGCAACGCTGTTTCATTCAGCCATATTATTCTAACAGCACAAACACAGTTTGTCAACACTTTTTTAAATTTTTTTATTTTTTTAAAAGGTTTTTAGAAAAGTTTGTCGTATATAATTAATAGAAGATAAAAAAATGTCTTAAATTTGATTTAAGGTGGTGGCTATGTGAACTATCGCGAACTGTTTGAACTGCGCGAGAGTGAAACACTTTCAAAGCATGCATGTTTATCAAAAAATACGCGCGGACGTGCTGTTCCTATAGAGGAATCACCGACACGCACCTGTTTTTGCAGAGACCGCGACAGAATTATACATTCAAAGGCGTTCCGCCGTTTAAAACACAAAACACAGGTGTTTTTAAGTCCGATGGGCGACCATTACCGCACCCGGCTTACCCACACGCTTGAAGTTTCGCAAATTTCACGCACTATAGCACGGTGCTTATCTCTTAATGAGGATTTAACGGAGGCAATTGCGCTGGGACACGACCTTGGGCACACACCGTTTGGCCACGCGGGTGAGCGGGTTTTAAACCAAATTTGCCCATTCCCGTTTATGCATAACGAACAAAGCCGACGTGTTTGCACAACTCTTGAAAAAGACGGAAAAGGACTAAACCTTACTCACGAGGTGCTTGACGGCATTCTTTGTCACACAGGCGATAAAATTGCCGACACTGTAGAAGGCCAGATTGTACGGCTTGCCGACAAAATTGCATACATAAACCACGACATTGACGACGCGGTGCGTGCAGGTCTTTTAACCGAAAACGACCTGCCCCACGATGCAGTAGCGCTGCTGGGTGCGGGACACACCGCACGCATTAATGCAATGGTTATGGGAACAATAGAAGCAAGTACCGATAAACCTTTTATCGCGATGACAGAGCCTGTCCAAAAAGGTTTTGACATTTTACACGAATTTTTGTTTTCAACCGTTTATCTCGGCTCAAAAGCAAAGGTCGAAGAAGGCAAAGCGCAAGGTATTATCGAAATGCTTTATAATTATTATACCAAAAATCCTGAGAAAATGCCGTCGGAATATATCGGCATTATAGAAAAAGAAGGAAAAGAACGTGCGGCATGCGATTTTGTTTCAAGTATGACCGACGGATATGCAGTTGATAAATTTTCACAGTTATTTGTCCCGAAAAGTTGGGAGATACGCTGATTTACATTAAAAAGAAAGGAGTGAGCGCAAAAAGTGGCTTTTGACAGTTCATTTATAAGCGAACTTAAGTTCAGATGCCCCGTAGATGAGGTTTTGGGTAGTTATTTACAGCTCAAACGCGCAGGCGGAAGATATGTGGCGTGTTGTCCGTTCCATAACGAAAAAACGCCGTCGTTTACCGTTTTTCCCGACACAGCATCGTATTATTGTTTTGGTTGCGGTGCAGGCGGTGATGTTATTACCTTTGTAATGAACTATGAAAACTTAGATTACCCCGAAGCCGTTAAACTGTTGGCGGCCCGTGCAGGACTTACGGTGCCTGAGGACAAGTTTATTTCGAATAAAACAAAGAGAAAACGCGAGCGTATGCTTGAAATGCACAAACTTGCAGCGCGGCACTTTTACAATAACCTCGTATCAGAACCTAACCCGTGTATGAATTATCTTAAAAACCGCGGGCTTGATTTGAATTCTGTAAAGCGATACGGACTCGGTTTTGCAAAAGACGGGTTTGACGACCTTAAAAATATGCTTCTAAAAAAAGGTTATTCGCTTCAGGAAATGTTTGATGCAGGGCTTGTTGCAAAAAGCCAGAAAAACTCAAGTTATTACGACAAGTTTAGAAATCGGCTGATGTTTCCGGTGTTTGATTTGCGCTCAAATGTCGTTGCATTTTCGGGCAGGGCGCTAAATGCCGACAGTGGTCCTAAATATATGAACTCGCCCGAAACAGACATTTATCACAAAGGTGACATATTGTTTGGGCTTAACATAGCAAAGGACAAAAACGACAGTACACTTATACTTTGCGAGGGCAACATTGATGTGGTAATGCTCTCACAAGCCGGATTTAGAAACGCAATTGCACCGCTTGGCACAGCATTTACAACCGACCAGGCGCGCGTTATTGCAAAATATGCAAAAAATGTTGTAATTGCTTTTGACAGCGATGCGGCAGGTCAAAAAGCAACAAACAAGGCAATTGACTATTTAAAAGCGCAGGGCATAACGGTACGCGTTTTACAAATGGATGGTGCAAAAGACCCCGACGAGTATATAAAGAAATTCGGGGCAGACCGCTTTAAAATGCTTGTAAACCGTTCAAAAACCCCAACCGAATACAGAATAGACAAGCTGCGCGAAGGGTATAACCTTACAGACACAGCACAGAAAATGGAGTTTATTTCACACTGTGCAGACATTATCGCAGCGCTCACATCACCTGTTGAACGAGAAATTTATGCAGCAAACCTTGCAAAAGAACTTGAAATCTCACCCGAGATAATGCGTGCGGACATTGACAGGCGCAGGCGCCGTAAAATTTTAGAACAAAAGAAAAAAGAGATCACTCGGGAAACACGAACGATAACGGGTTCGGGCGACAGCATTAATCCGCAACGGCGTAACAATACCCTTGCAGCGCGTTCGGAAGAGATGCTTATTGCAATACTCGTAAAACACCCCGACCTTACAACTTTTATTTCGGAAAAAATAGAACCCGTCGATTTTGTAACCGATTTTAACCGTGAAGTGTTTGCATTTTTTATAAACGGACTTAAAGACGATCCGTCAGCAAAAACACTTTCACTCTCGCAGTATTTTGACAGCGACAAAGCTTCGCGAATTTCTTATATAATAAATACTCCGGTTTTGTCAGACGACCCTAAATCTCAGGTGCTTGACTGCATTACCGCTATAAAAAATAAAAAAGGGGAAAAAACAGATATCGGCAATATGTCTGCTGACAGTCTTGCCGAACTGATTAAGAAGGAGAAAAAACAAGGATGAATATTGAAAAGAAACAGTTTTACAAAGACCTTTTAGAACTTGGCAAGTCAAAAGGTTCTCTTTCAAACCGCGAGATTATGGACGCGATTGACGAGGTGACACTTGATGCAGAGCATATGGAAAAACTATACGATATGCTCGAAGAACAAGGAATTGAGATAATAGAAGACACCATTGATGACATTGAAAACCTTGACTTATCAGAGGTTGAAAGCACAAATTATTCACAAGACGACAGCAGTGAAATGATGATCGTTGATGACCCTGTAAAAGTCTATCTTAAAGAGATTGGCAAGGTACCGCTTTTATCTGCAGAAGAAGAAATTGAACTCGCTAAGAAAATGAAAGACGGCTCTGCCTATGCCAAGGACAGACTTGCAGAGGCAAACCTTCGCCTTGTAGTATCTATCGCAAAGCGTTATGTCGGCAGAGGTATGCATTTTCTTGACCTGATTCAAGAAGGAAACCTTGGTCTTATCAAAGCTGTAGAAAAATTCGACTATGAAAAAGGCTATAAATTCTCAACCTATGCTACATGGTGGATTCGTCAGGCAATTACCCGTGCAATTGCCGATCAGGCAAGAACAATCCGTATCCCTGTTCACATGGTAGAAACCATTAACCGCGTTATGCGCGTATCGCGTCAGTTGGTGCAAGAACTCGGCCGCGAACCGTCAAGCGCTGAAATTGCGCAAGAACTCGGTCAGCCCGAAGAAAAAATCCGCGAAATACTTAAAATTGCGCTCGACCCTGTTTCGCTTGAAACACCTATCGGTGAAGAAGATTCACACCTTGGCGACTTTATTCCCGACGAAGATATTCCCGCTCCCGTTGAGGCCACTTCACATATCATGCTTAAAGAACAACTTGTTGAAGTGCTTGACACATTAACACCAAGAGAGGCCAAAGTTTTACAACTGCGCTTTGGATTAATTGACGGCAGACAGCGCACTTTGGAAGAAGTAGGCCGCGAATTTAACGTAACCCGTGAGCGTATTCGTCAAATTGAGTCAAAGGCGTTAAGAAAACTGCGCCATCCGTCAAGAAGTAAAAAACTAAAAGACTTTTTAGAATAAAAAATTTTTAAAAATTGAAACATTTTCAACTTTTAATGTGTAATATAAGTAAAAGATAAGAGGGTTATATGCAGACAGATAAAAGGTATAACAATACCGAGTATCTGGTCGAAAGGTTTCTTGATGATATTGTAAGAATGTCGTTTGTGTATGTTAAAAACCTTGACGACGCACAGGATATTGCGTCATCGGTTTTTGTTACATATCTGCAAAAAAAGCCTGAGTTTTTAAATGAGGAACATGCAAAAAACTGGCTTTTTAAGGTTGCTGTCAATCTTTCAAAAAATTATCTGCGTTCAAAGCGGCCTATTTTGAGTTTTGACGAACTGGAAGGCATTTTTTCGACCTACGATACCGACTATACTTATAATACCGACTCTGACGAGCAGGTATTAAATGCCGTTTTGCGTCTTAAACGCCCTTACAGAGAGGTTATTCACTTATATTACTACGAAGGGTATGATACTAAAGAAATTGCAAAAATGCTTAGTATTCCACCTGCAACCGTGCGTTCCCGCCTTGCTAGAGCGCGGGACGCAATTGAAAAAACATTGAAAGGAGGAAATGTGTATGAAGGACTACAAAAAAGCAATGGACAAAATTAAGGCTGATGACGAGTTTAAAAAAAGCCTTAAAGAAAAACTAAACAATTTTGAATCACAGCCAAAAACGAAAAGTGCCCCGACAAAACTGTACCCTATTGTTGCAAGCGTTACAACTGCGGCTGTCTTGCTTATTACCATTTCCTTCTCAAAGAATTTTCTCCTTCCGCTTTTACGTTTTAACGCTGATGAATATGAAAATGCCCACACAGGCTCAAACGACGAGCATGACTATGATAAAACAGATTCTGCAATCGGCCAGACTATTACAGATTCAAATGACGGCACGGCATCGGCAGGTAATTCGTGTGACAAAGATGATTTAATATCATCAAGCGACAATGCTACTATACCCAACAACAATCAAAGTTCAATCTTTAACGAAAACAGCGAGGTGACAGAGCCGTCGGATGCTCCAAGCGATGCAGACGAGGTGTCAAGATATGACATTGTAACTTTCCCCGGAAACACTTTTACAAAAGGCAGTGCCGGTGAAAAACTTATTAACTATGACAGTGTAATACACATAGTTTTTGAAGGGTTTGATAAATACAATATCGGGCTTCGTCGCAACGAAATGATATTTGTTGCAACCCACGCACAAAGTTATACTTTTGCAGACTTTTTAACTGACTATTACAGTGTTATTATCGGCACCGAAGGTATAACCGATATTGAAAACGGTATCATCGACTCATTTTTTGGCATTGACAGTACCGATGAGCGCTTTATTGATGTATATTTAAACGGTGAACTTGTTTCAAACCTTGAAAACACATATTTATCACAATTTAAAGACGAAAGTGAAGTATATTTAACTATACGCGTGTCATAATAACAAAGAGAGGTTTAAAAAAAGCCTCTCTTTATATAAAAGAGCAAGTATTTTTTAAAAAAATACTTGCTCTATTTATTTATTTTAGTTATATTTAAAGTATAGGATATAAAATATCATCTTAAAAGAAAGGAGGCGCCCTTAAACCTTGCAGTACACTTATACATTCAAGCGGGTTGAAAAAAAGTATCTTATAAACGAAAAAACAAAAAACGCGTTGCTTGATTTGATTGGCGTGCACCTTTATCCCGATGAATACGGTAAAAGTACTGTGTGCAGTATTTATCTGGATACAAAAAGTCACCTTTTAATACGAAGGTCAATGGACGCCCGTACATATAAAGAAAAGCTTCGGCTTCGTACTTACGGTGTGCCGACTCTTGACAGTAATGTATTTTTGGAAATTAAAAAGAAATTTAAAGGTGTTGTTTACAAACGGCGTGTATCACTAAAGTTGAAAGATGCCAAAGAGTATATACAAACACTTGAAAAACCATTTGACTCGCAAATCATGCGTGAAATTGACTATGCTATGCATCTGTACGACCACCCTAAAGAGTCGATGTTAATTGCTTATGAGCGTGAGGCATATTACATTAAAAATATGCCGAATTTACGCCTTACATTCGATTCGGGTGTGCGGTACAGAAAGGACGGGTTATTGCTTGAAAACGGTAACCACGGAAAACAAATTCTTCCCGACGGGCTGTATATACTCGAAGTTAAAACAGACGGGGCTATGCCAATTTGGCTTTCCACCGCACTCTCGTCGTTGGGAATTTTTCCAACCAAGTTTTCAAAATACGCAAAATCATATATGGATTCAAAAGGAGAAGATATAAATGTCAGCTATATTCAGTTCAATTAATACTCAAGTTGCAACAGAAATCAGTTTTATAATTTGCCTTGTAACAGCATTTGCCTGCGGAATTATCGCAGCGTTTGCAGCATCGTTTAGAAACTATGTATCAAAAAGCTTTGTTACTTCGCTTATACTCTTACCTGTAATTGTGCATACTGTAATTACTATGGTAAACGGAAATGTAGGTACCGGCGTTGCGGTAATGGGTGCCTTTTCTTTAGTACGCTTTCGTTCTGTTCCCGGCCGTGCTAAAGACATTGTTTCAATTTTCCTTGTAATGACTGTAGGACTCGCATGCGCGGCAGGTTATGTTGGAATTGCGCTCATTGTAACTATTTGTGTAAGTTTGGCTATGATTATCATATCAGGGCTTTCTGTAGGTGACGCACGTTCTATGGACCTTAGCATAACGGTACCCGAAACGCTAAGATTTATACACGAGTTTGACGATATATTTGAAAAATACACAAAGGGACACAGACTTGTCAGAACAAAAACTACAAATATGGGCAGCCTTTACAAGCTGTACTACAGAGTAGAACTTAAAGATCGTGACAGCGTGCAAGAGTTTATTGACCAGCTTCGCTGTCGTAACGGAAACCTTGAAATATCAATTTGCGAAAGTTCAGAAGGAAACGAGGACCTGTGACATTTAAAAAAATTACATCAATTGCTATTGTACTTACATTTATGCTTTCTTCTTGCTCGCTTGGCCGCGAACTTGGTGAAATTGCGGGAGAAAATACATCTGAAAACAGTAGCCAGACACAAAATCAATCAGGGCAGACCGAAATACAAAATGCCGACCTCTCGGGTATGGACTTTAGTTTTTCCGAGCGCGACAACGACACAAGCGTCACAAATGCCCAAACTCTTACAGATAGTAAAATTACAAGCGAAGGGTGTTACACCGTTTCGGGAAATGTTGAAGGCATTACCGTAGCAGTAAAGGATACCGAAAAAGTACAACTTGTTTTAGACGGTGTAAACATAACAACCGATAACGCGCCTGCTATTTTCATTGAGTCTGCCGACAAGGTGTTTATCACCTTGAAAGAGGGAAGCGAAAACACTTTAAGCGATGGCAGTTCACGCTTAGACACAACTCTTGACGGTGTTATTTTCAGCCGTGCCGACCTTACAATTAACGGCAATGGTGCACTTAAAATCAACGCAAACTACAAGCACGGAATTGTATCAAAAGATGACCTTGTTATAACCGGCGGTAAATTTGATATAACATCACTTGGCGTAGGGCTTTGCGGTAAAGACTGCGTAAAACTTGGCGAATGCGATATTAATGTGGTTGCCGGTTCTGACGGGGTACGGTCTGACAACACCGAAGAATCAACACGCGGTTATATATTTGTTGATAAAAGCAAACTTAATATCACAGCGTCAAATGACGGTTTACAGGCTGAAACCGCCATTAAAATAGCCGACGGTGATATACAAATAGCAAGCAACGGTGACGAAAATTCAGATGAATCATATAAAGGTATAAAAGCGACATCGGATATAATTATCGAAAATGGTAATTTTAATATAATCACAACCGATGATTGCTTACATTCAAATAATACAATCACCATAAACGGCGGTGTGTTTAATCTTTCAAGTCAAGACGACGGAATACATGCTGATAACGACCTTGCCATATCAAACGGAAAAATAACCGTTTTAAACAGTTATGAAGGCCTTGAAAGCAGCAGAATAATCATATCTGGCGGAAATGTTGATATTACGGCATCGGACGACGGGCTTAATGCTGCAGGCGGTAACGATTTATCGCAACAAGGCGGAATGTTTGGCAAACACGATATGTTTTCAAACGGTGTTGGTGAGATTAAAATAAGCGGCGGTTATACACTTGTCAATGCATCAGGTGACGGCATTGACTCTAACGGTACAATATCGGTATCAGGCGGTATAACGCTTGTAAGCGGTCCCGAAAACAACGGTAACGGCGCTTTTGACTGTCAAGGCAACGCAACCGTTACAGGCGGCACACTTGTGGCACTTGGAAGTTCGGGAATGGCATCAGGTTTTACCGACGCGCAAAACCAAGGTGCTATTTTAGTAAACTTTACAAACCAAACCGGTAATACTCCCTTTGCAGTGCTTGACAGCGACGGCAAGGTTGTGGTCTCGTTTACTCCCAAAAAGAATTATTCATCAGCGGTTGTAACATCACCTAATATTCAAAGCCAAAACACATATACTTTCGTGTCTTCGGGAAAAGTTTCGGGTGCTGATGCAAACGGTTTTGCACAAGACGCCGACATCACCGATTACCAAACCCTTTTAACTGTAGAACTTACTGACAGCCTCTACTCTATGGGCGGCGGTATGGGCGGCGGTATGGGCGGCGGTATGCGCCCCGGTGGTACCGACCGACCGCAAGGAAATCCGCCTAATAAACCATGGTAAATACTAAATAGATTTGCCAAACGCAATTTCAATTGCGGGCAGGTAAGGCTTATACTCTAAAGAACAGTAAAACTCTCTGCTGAATTTCAGCAGAGAGTTTTTGTTAATAGAAAATTATTTAATTTCCTGTTCCAGAGTTTTAAATATTTCAGTGTTAAAAAAGTCATAAAGGGATATTTCTAAGCCGTCACATAATTTCTTAAGCGTAACAACGCCTGCGTTCTTGCTTCCACCATTTATTATATTTTTTAATGTTGAAGGTGGAACTGCAGAGATTCTTGCCAGAGCATTTACCGATAACCTCTTTTCCTCACATAATTCTAACAATCTATTTGCTATGGCTTTTCTTGTATCCACAATATCACCCCCCTAAAAAGTTGTATACATAGTTTATACTTTTTAGAAAAACTATAACGACCATTTATGGACTTTTTGGACCATATATGGTAAAATTGGGTCGAGGTGATTTACGATGTATAAG
>JAZQJA010000018.1:0-14607 GCA_045541455.1 Eubacteriales bacterium | reverse complement strand
GTTATATAAAAAATAATTTTTTAGGTTTACATAAATTGTGTTCAAAACTTTGTTCAAAAGGTTCAAAACTCACCTTTTGATTGCTTAAATATGCATAAAACCTAACTTTTAAATTTATCAAAACTTTATTTCATAATTTTTAGTAAATTAATGTAAATAATTAATTAATAAAAAAGGAAAAATAACTTGCAATTTGTTATTATATGTGTTAATATAAATTGCAGACTGATTGGAAGGTTGTGAATTTTAAAATGACATTAGCTCAAATTATATTAGGTGCTGTAATTCTTGTTATATCAGTGTTAGTTATCGTTTGCATCAGCGTTCAACAAGGAAAAAGTAAAGGCCTTGGTGCTATGGCAGGCGGTTCAGATACTGAAACATTTTTTGGCAAGAATAAAAATCTTGATAAAAACAGTAAACTTGCTAAAATTACAATTGTGTTGACAATTGTATTAGTTGTTTGCATTCTTGTACTTGATTATATCGGTATCGTAGGCTAAATAAAAAATTAACTCCCGTAATTTATACGGGAGTTTTTTTTATTATAACATAATTTTTATTATTAAGTGTTGCATCTGCTTGTATTTGCACATTGTAGCCATTATTTTTAAAACGCTCTAAATTCCTTTTTGCGTTGCCTTTAGCAGTCGACTCAAACGATATAGAGGTTTTAATTAAAAAACTTTCTAGCTTATTTATTTTGGTTATAACATCATTGTAAAAAACTTCAGATCGTACGAGTTCGCCAAAAGCCGGGTGAAATGGACCTGCAACACATCCGCTGTCGGTGTGTAGTCCCATTTTTAAAACAGTTACACCGTTATTTTCAAACATTTTGTATAGGTGGGCACAAGTTTTTACAGCTTCATCTACAGTCAAGGGTGTATATATTTTTGAGTTATACATATCACATAGTTTTGTTCCTTGTATAACAACTACTGGATAGATGCGCACTTGTTTGCAGCCGATTTCAATAATTTTCTGTGCTGTGTAAACATCCTTTTCGAAACTGTCGCATGGCAGTCCGCACATCATTTGCATACCCAGTTCAAATCCATAATTTTTAATTAAGTTACATGAGTCTATACAGTCCTTAACAGTGTGACCGCGCTTAGATGCTTTTAAAACATCATCACACAAACTTTGAATTCCAAGTTCAATTGTTTTAACATTGTATTTTTTTAGTATTTCTAAGGTTTCTTCGTCAATACAATCAGGTCTGGTTGATATTCTTATACTGTCAAAACCGTCTTTGCCAATAAAGTTATTTGCTGTTTCAAGATAATCAATCATCAGCTGTCGGTCAATTGCAGTAAAAGATCCTCCAAAAAAAGCTATTTGGGTATTTTTTATACTTTTTGTTTTATGCGTATAAGCTTTGTCTAAAATATTATAAACATCTAAGGGAGTGACATAACTGTCACTCCCTGTTATTTTGTATTGGTCGCAAAAAATACAATTAAACGGACAACCTAAATGCGGAATAAAAATAGAAATATTTGCGTGTTTCAATTATTCTTCTCCCATTAAGATAAGCGCTTTATGAGCTGCGTCCTGCTCTGCTTCTTTTTTGTTTTTACCTACACCTGTTGCTAATAAGTTGCTGTTAAGATAAACATTAACAGTAAAACTTTTTTGATGATCCGGACCCGACTCTCCTGTAACAGAGTACTTAATAAGTTCACCGGGGTTTTGTTGTGCAATTTCTTGTAAAGCTGTTTTATAATCCCGTTTAAGAATGTGTGTTTGAGAATCATTTGCAATCGCATCATTTAAGAAGGGGAGTATAAACTTTTTGGCAGACTCTATGCCGCCATCAAGATAAATCGCAGCAATAACCGCTTCAAAGGCATCAGAAAGAATAGACGGGCGTTCACGACCACCGGCTATATCTTCACCGTGACCTAGCAATAAATGTTTGCCTAAATCTATAGATTTAGCGTACTTTTCAAGAGCCGATTCGCAAACGAGAGATGAACGCAGTTTTGAAAGTTCGCCTTCGGGCTTTTTTTTGTATTTTGTGTATAATAATTCAGCACACACAAATCCAAGTACAGAATCACCTATAAATTCTAACCGTTCATTACAAATTATACCTGTATTTCTATGTTCATTAGCATAAGAAGAATGTGTTAGAGCTGTTGATAACAAATGTATATTATCAAAATTATAACTTAATTTTGTTTGTAAATCTTTGAACATTTTATTTCTGTGATATGTAGTTCATAATATCCCCGACAGTTTTCAGGTTTTTAACATCTTCGTCGTCGATTTCTATACCAAATTCATCTTCAATTGTCATAATAGCCTCAACTAGATCAAGAGAATCTGCACCAAGATCTTCGATAGTTGTATCTTCGGTGATTGCTGATTCGTCTATACCGAGTTGGTCAGCTAAAATGTTTTTTATATTTTCAAGGTTTGCCATATTAGTAATCTCCTTATTTTTATTAAAAATAGTATAAATTAAAAAAGTAAAAAAATCAAGAACTATTCTTTAGTAGAATTTGCTATATTATCTGTGATGATTTGAATCATACCACTTTTGTCAAATTCAATTGCTTGTCTAATTGCATTTTTGATTGCTTTTGCATCTGATGAACCATGTGCTTTAATAACGGGTTTGCTGATGCCCAGAAGGGGAGCACCGCCGTATTCTTTATAGTCAAACTTTTTCTTAAAATCATTTAGCTGTTTCATAACAAATAGCGCACCGATTTTGGTTTTAATGCTGTGTTTAAATACACCTTTAATTCCGTTTGACATCATTTTGCCAACACCTTCGTATGTTTTAAGTGCAATATTTCCTGTAAAACCATCAGTCACAGCTACATCAACACCGCCAAAGGCAATATCTCTACCTTCCATATTACCCACAAAATTGATAGGTGAGTTTTTAAGCAACTGATATGCATCTTGATGTAATTGTGTGCCCTTGTGTTCTTCTGTACCGTTATTTAAGAGGGCAACTTTTGGATTCTTTATGCCAAACATATGCTTCATATATTCTGCACCCATCATGGCAAATTGTTCAATGTACTCAGGTTTACAAACAACATTTGCACCAATGTCTGTGAGCATTAGCGGACCTGTTTCAGAAGGAAATACACCTGCAAGAGCAGCTCTTTTAACACCTTTAATGCGTTTAACAATCATTGTTGCGCCTACTAATATTGCACCGCTGTTTCCGGCAGAAACAAATGCATCGCATACACCGTCTTTTACAAGCTTAAATGCAACCGCCATAGAAGATTCTTTTTTTGCTTTAACAACATCTGTAGGGTCATCTTCCATAGTTATAACTTCTGTAGTATTAACAATTTTAAATAAATTTTCGGAGATACCCTCGGTTTTCATTATTTCTTTAATTTGCGCCTTGTTTCCAGTAAGTACTATTTCAACATCATAAGCGTCTATAGCTAACTTACATCCCCTTATAATTTCAATTGGGGCATTATCGCCGCCGTGGGCATCAACAGCTATTTTCATATTGTTTCTCCTATAATTTTTTCTAGTTTGAATAAAGCTCTATTGGAAATTGCTTGATATCTTTCTGCTTTGTTTTTAATTCTTTCGTTAAGTGATTCAATTATACCAAAATTTATGTTCATTGGTTGAAAATTACCATACGAATCTTCGCTTATATAATTTGATAAGGCGCCAATTGCGGTAAATTTGGTAAAATCAATCATATCTTTTCCATTTATCATATTTGCAAGGTTAATACCTGCTACAAGACCAGAAGCCGCCGATTCAACATAACCTTCAACACCTGTCATTTGACCTGCAAAAAATAAATCTTTTCGCTGCTTTGTGTTGTAGAATTTTGTCATGACCTCTGGTGAATTTATAAATGTATTTCTATGCATAACACCGTAACGCACAAACTCAGCATTTTCAAGACCTGGGATTAATGAAAAAACTCTTTTTTGTTCAGGAAATTTAAGATGCGTTTGAAATCCAACAATATTGTATAATGAGCCTTCGGAATTGTCTTTTCTAAGTTGTACTACGGCAAAAGATCGTTTACCTGTCCTAGTATCAATAAGGCCTACAGGTTTTAAAGGTCCATACAGTAATGTTTGAGGTCCTCTTTTTGCCATAACTTCAACCGGCATACATCCCTCAAAAACATTGTTGTCAAACTCATGCAGATGAGCACATTCTGCTGCTATAAGTTCATTGTAGAATATATTATACTGCTCTTCATTCATGGGACAGTTAATATAATCGGGTGTTCCTTTGTCATATCTTGATGCAAAAAAAGCTACATCCATATTTATACTGTCAAAAGTAACAATTGGAGCGGCGGCATCAAAAAAGTGTAGATATTCATTACCAAAAAAATCGCCTATATCTTTAGATAGTTCGTCGCTTGTAAGAGGACCAGAAGCAATAATGACATTATTTTCTTTCGGTATTTTTATGATTTCTTTTTCGATGATATTTATATTTGGATGATTTTTAATGACTTGAGTAACACTGTCTGAAAATTTAGTTCTATCAACAGCAAGTGCACCACCTGCAGGAACTTTTGTTTTGTCAGCACAATTAATGATTATGGAATCAAGCCTGCGCATTTCCTCCTTTAACAAACCTACGGCATTTGTTAAAGAGTCTGCGCGCAAAGAATTAGAACATACAAGTTCTGCGAAACCGTTGTAATTATGTGCAGGCGTTTTTTTATAAGGTTTCATTTCATATAAATCAACTGTAATACCGCGCTTTGCAAGCTGATATGCAGCTTCACAACCAGCAAGACCTGCACCTACAACAATAGCTTTATTCATTTGAGTTTTCCTTTGTTGCATTCGTTTTTGCTTTCTGACAATCGGGATTAGGACAATAAATTATTCGTCTTTTGCCACTCTTTTTAAATAAATTGCTTCCGCAATGCTCACATTTTGTTTTAAGTGGTTCATCCCAAGTCATATAGTCACAATTCGGAAAATTATCACAACCGAAAAATATTTTTCCGTTTTTAGACTTCTTTTTTAAAATTTTACCGCCGCATTTGGGGCAGGTAGCACCTGTATCAATAACAATAGCTTTTGTAAATTTGCAGTCAGGATAACCGGGACAAGCAAGAAATTTTCCGAATCTTCCGCTTTTAATTACTAGATTTTTGCCGCAGTTAGGACAAATTTCATCTGTAACCTCATCGGGTACTTTAATTTTTGTACCGCTTAATGAATCTTCGGCTTTGGTTAGTGTGTTATTAAATAAATCATAAAAATCAGAAATTAGTTTTTGCCAAACTATTTGTCCATCAGAAATTTTATCTAGTTCTGTTTCAAGTGATGCCGAAAAATCATAGTCAATTATATTTGAAAAATAATCTTTCATGAGTTTTGTTGTGACTTCACCTAAAGCAGTGGGCTTTAAGAATTTTCCATCGCGTTCAACATATTCTCTAGCTAGAATTGTAGAAATAATGGGCATAAAAGTAGATGGACGACCTATTCCGTTTTCGTCAAGAGCTTTAGTAAGTGTACCTTCGGTATATCTTAATGGTGGCTGAGTGAAATTTTGTTCTTTTTCAAGTTGTTCTAGTTGTAAAATATCATTTTCGTTAAGTTTATATAACTTCTTTTCTGATACTTCTTTATCTGCATCTTGATAAACAGCTGTAAAGCCTTTAAACTTTACAGATTGGCAATATGCTTTAAACATATATTCACCGTTTGAAATGTCTGTTGATTGAGTGTTATAAACTGCATCACTCATCTGGCTAGAAATAAAACGGTTATATATTAATTTGTATAATCTGTACTGGTCACTTGTAACTGAATCTTTAACTACTTCGGGAGTTAAATCAATATTTGTAGGCCTGATTGCTTCATGAGCATCTTGTGCGCCTTTTTTTGTCTTATAGTATCTTCTTTTTGTAGGATAATACTCATCACCAAAGATTGTAGTGATATAATTCTTTGCGGCAGCAGCAGCATCATCTGAAATTCTAAGGGAGTCTGTTCTCATATAGGTTATCAAACCAACAAGACCATGAGATTTAACATTAACACCTTCATATAGTTCTTGAGCTGCTTTCATTGTGCGTTTTGTTTGAAAATTATATCTTCTTGACGCTTCTTGCTGTAATGTTGAAGTAGTAAATGGTGGAGAAGGACTTTTCTTTTTTTGTCCTTCTTTTATTGCAATAGCTTTAAATTGAGAATTTACGATTTTTTCATAAATTTCATTTGCTTGCGATTCACTTTTAACTTCAATGGCTTTTTTTACTGTGCCGTAAAACTTTGCGGGTATTTTAACATTGCTGTTATCTTTGATAAAAGTTGCATCGAGATTCCAATATTCTTTTGGCGTAAAAGAGCGTATTTCGTTTTCTTTGTCTACAATCATAGCGGTTGCTACAGATTGTACACGTCCTGCCGAAAGGCCTTTTTTTACTTTTTTCCATAGGAAAGGTGATAGTTTGTAACCAACAATTCTGTCAAGAACACGGCGAGCTTGCTGAGCATCGACTAAATCATAGTCGATGCCGCGTGGGTTATTTACTGCTTCTATTAATGCATTTTTTGTTATTTCGTTAAAAACAACGCGCTTTGAGTTGTTTTCATTTAATCCAAGTAATTCATATAAGTGCCACGAAATTGCTTCACCTTCACGGTCAGGGTCGGTAGCAAGGTAAACCATATCTGCAGATTTTACTTCTTTTTTTAGAGTCTTAATTAAATCGCTTTTACCACGTATGGTGATATATTTAGGTTTGAAATTATTTTCTATATCTACACCAAAATCGCTTTTAGGTAAATCGCGCACATGACCTTTTGATGAAATAACTTTGAATTTTTTGCCCAAATATTTTTCTATTGTCTGTGCTTTTGCAGGTGATTCAACTATTAGAAGATTTGACATTTTTACCTCTTACATAATTATTAATTTAAATTTATCTCCGGGTAACTTTTCGATAATCCCTTTAGCCTCAAGTGATGATAAAGCCCCTAAAATCTCTGATATACCAAACCTTGTACTTTCATAAATACGCATAGACGTTATTTCTGTTGTATCAATGATTTCCAAAATTTCGCGTTCAATATCGTCAAGATGTGGGTAAATATCTCTTTTATAATTCATTATTTTTTCAAGATCATTTTCTTCTGGCTGATAAGAATTGTAAAGAGTTGCTGGATCGCATTTTTTAATTTTATTGATTTTATCACTGTATTTTGGCATATAAAAATCAATTATATCAGAATAACTTGCCGTTGGATATGCACCGTCTTTAATTAGTTGGTTAGAACCGGCTGATTGTTCTATATCAATATTAGCCATAACAGCAAAAACATCTTTGCCTTGATTTAACGCATAGTTAGCTGTAATTACAGCACCGCTTTTAAAAGGAGCCTGAGTAACAAGACAACCTTCGGATATTCCACTTAAAAGCCTGTTTCTTTCTTGGTATGAATATTTTCTTGTTTTATAGTAAGGAAGGTGCTCAGAAATAATAACACCGTTGTTTTTAATATTCTTAAACCTATACTTTAAATAAAAATCAGCAGACAATATACCGCAAGGAATTATTAGAATTAAGCTGCCATCAGCTTTTAAGGCACTCTCTGCAGCAATATAATCAATTCCTTTAGCCACGCCGCTTACAATAGTAAAACCACTTGCAGCAAGCGCACTACTAAATGATGCGGTTACAACCTCACCGTATGTTGTACATTCGCGTGTGCCGACAATTGTTAGTCTTGGCTTTGACATGGCATGTTCATATCTACCATAATAAAACAGTAAGCATGGTGGATAGGTAATTTCACGTAGAAATTCAGGATAGTTATCGTCTTCAATACTTACCATTTTTATGTTGTTTATTTCACATATTTCAACAATTTTTCTTGCGTTAGTTAAATCCTTATTTTTAAGAGCCTGAATTTCATTTTCTCTTAAATTACCAAATTTTGATAAATCAGTATTCTCAATGGTATTATATAATTCTGATATACTATTAAAATTTTTGTATAGTTGATATAGTTTTATGCTTGAATCGTCAAGAGCTAGTTTAAGCCATACCCATAAAATATAATTATTCATTATTTTGCCTTTTGTTCTCCCACATAATTATTGAAGCCGCAACTGAAGCATTTAATGATTCGTTTTCTCCGTACATAGGAATAAACATACCTAAATCGCAAATATTTTTAACTTGTTTTGAAATACCGTTGCCTTCGTTACCGATGACAATAATTTTTTTCTTGAATTTATGCAATTTGTCTACGGTAATATAATTTTTGTTAAGTCCGGTTCCGATTATATCATATCCGTCAGATTTTTTCAAATTAAGGTAATTATGCAGGTGTGTTCTTATAATATTTAGACGCAAAACACTACCCATAGAACCGCGTATAGCTTTTGCGCAATAACAGTCACAACAATCGTATGAAAGGAGTACTGTTTTAACGCCAAAAGCTTCAGCCGATCTTAAAATAGCACCTAAATTCAAAGGATCTTGAATTGTGTCTAAGGCAATTATAAAATCATCATTAACTTCATTTTCGTTTGGTTCTTTTTCATAAGCAACCGAAAAAACACTTTGCGGAGTTGTTAATGATGAAATTTTATTCATAACATTTTCTGAAACTGTGTAAATAATATTGCGATCAATTTCTTTTAAAATGAGTTCGGTATCAAACCCATCTAAAATAAAAACATACTTTAGTTTAAAACCAAATTGAACAAGTTCATTTGTAAGTTTTAAACCCTCAGCACATATCAACTTGCTGGCTTTTCTTTTAGAATTGTTTTTTAATAAAGCGATTTCTTTAATTATATTATTTTGTGAACTTGTAATTTTCTTCATTATATCTCCTCAAGGTTAAAAACATTCATATTATAAATATATTTTAATAAAAATACAAGAGTTTTTTACTATTTGAAATTTCATTGTAATATTTTGACTGACTACTAAATATAAATTTAACAAAAATATGCTGTTTAACGGCGGAACGGAGATAGATATGGATTGTAATATTACAAGAACTAATATTAGTACGTGTAAAACCGTCTTGGAGAATTTTACAGAAGAAAAAATTGATTTTGATATAGTTATACCTGATTACAAATCGGCAGCATTTAGAATACTTAAGTGTGATGTAATACCATCGGTAAGTTCAAAAGTGACGGAAGGTGATAGACTAATAATTGAAGGTATGTGTAAAGTTAATATAAATTATACAGATGAAGAAACCGGCATGATGAAATCAATAAGTGAAACTACTCCTTTTTCGTTAAACGAAAAGTTAGAAGGGGAGCATGAAGGTCTTAGGACAAAGATTAAATTACGAACTACAAATGTTATTTGCCGTTTACAAAATTCGCGAAGAATTTCTGTAAAAGCTATAATAGGAATCGCTTTAAAAGTAATGGGTAATTGTGAATTGAGTGTTATTGATTCAATTGATGATTGTGAGATTGAATCAAATTTTAGTGAGAATGATTGCAGCATTTATGTTAACTGCGGCGATGTCGGTTTCCATATGAATGGTGAAATTGAATTAAATGATAGTGTAAAAGATATATTACATAGCGAAGCAGTGATTAAAATTAAAGATTCTAAAGTCATAAATGGTAAGGTAATCATTAAAGGTGATACCAAAGTATCGTGTTTATACAGCTATGGTGATTCTATTTCAGATGTAAATTCTGTTTCGCAAGTCATACCATTTAGTGAAGTAATTGATGTATCAGGAGCAAATGATGATTTTAAATGTGATTGTGAATGCAGTATAGTATCAGTACGAGCAGATTTATCGGAAGGTGATAATATTATCAATTTGGATATTGAAGCGATAGCTTGTGCATCAGTGTATAAAAATGTAAGCGTCAAATTATTAAAAGATGCGTATTCAAGAAAAAATGATATTGATGTAAAAACAAAGCAAATTAATATAGAATCATTTGAAAAAGAGTATACTATTTCACATTTATTAAATCAGAATATTGATTTAGAAATGAGTGAGTCCCGTATAATCGATGTATTGTCAAAAGCAGCAGTTAAAAATATTTCTTTAAACAATCAGTCGCTACTGATAGAAGGAGATTTATATACCACTGTTTACGCCCATAACGGCGAAGAATATAAAATAATTGATAAAGCAATTCCATTTAATGTAAGTAAAGAAATTAGCGGAATAAATAATGATGTTCGTTGTGAAGCTGATATTAGTGTAGAGTCTATCGATTATTCTATGCGCAAAGACGGTGTTTTAGATATTGAATCTCAGCTGGAAATATCGTTGCTTGTATTTATGAAAAATAGCTTTTATGCCATTGATGAAATAAATGTAAATTATGATAGTGAACATACTGATAAAAAATCAAAAGTAGTTTTATATTATGCAGATAAGGGCGAAGAATTATGGGATATTGCAAAGAAATATTTAACTTCAGTTGAAATAATAAAACGTGATAATCAACTTGAAGAAGATGTCGTCAATACCGACAGAATGATTTTAGTTTCACAAAAATAGCTGTATGCTTTTAGCATACAGCTATTTTTAATAAAATGTGGCTAATTCTTGATCGGGAGGAATTGTAAAATCAAATGACTCTACATATAAAACAGGACCCTTCGTTTGATAGATTTCATTGTATTCTACTGAAACTTTGGCAGTTATCCATATCCAATCCTTTGTTTCAAGCTCGTTTGTCTGTTCTGATATAGCAAGAGCTCCGCCAAATGTTATATCGTCGGCACAGCAAGTCATAATATGTCTGCCTGTTACAAACGAGTTTTTAGGAAGTTTCTCGTTGATAGCAACAATACCTTTGAATTTTACTGTTTTTCCGTTATATTTATCAGTTTCTTCCATGAAATCACGGTACCATAATGCATAGTCATCGTCATTTATTGTAATAATAGGTGCGTTAATATCAAAGGGTAACGGGTCTTCAAATTCGTCATATTCAATTTCGCCGTTTGTATATTCGTATGCAATATTTATTGCACGGCTTGAAGCTCTTGCAATTTTGTGGTACATCATAAGATCTGAACCTTGGACAACGCGATTGAATATAACCATTTCACTTGACCTTAATTTGTCATTAACTAAGTCTCGCATATTTGCGTTATATGTCAAAAATGTTGATGCATCGGCAAACATCATTGTTTGATAAATCAACCAATTTTCAGGTAAATTTGAAAACAGTATATCGTTTTTCCACATTCCGTTATATTCAATTAAAACTCGATTCATGCGATATTTTTTCTGTAATTCTAAAAAGTACTTGCAATTTATATCTGATTGGTTTTCAATGCAGTGAATAAATACATCTTTGGATGGGTATTTTTCAGGTAGAAGTTCTTCTTCTCCTTGTTCACATAGAATTACAAGGGTACGTTCTCCATCATAAAAGCGTGGATCTTCAAGCGTTTCTTGTATAAATTTTGTTTTACCAGAATCAAGAAAACCTGTAAAAAGGTATACCGGCATTTCCATATTGTCACCTCAAAGTGTTGAGAATAGATTATTAATTTCTTCTTTGTTGAGTTTTGAACCAATAACACATATTTTACCCGTTACATCTGGTTCGCCGTCTCTAATTTCAATTTCACCTGGTACATAATCAAAATGAATCCAATCATTCTTGTTTGATTCGATAATCCCCTTTGAACGAAGAACTGTACCGTATTTTTCATTATCCATAAGTTGATTTAGTATATTTTCAATCTGATCTTTTGAGTATTTGTTTGCAGTTTGTATAGCTATGCTTTCAAAAACCTCGTCAGCGTGATGGTGATGGTGATGGTCGTGGTCATGGCAACCGCAAGTGCAATGCTCATCATGTTCATGATGATGTTCATGCTCGATATGGTCGTGGTCATGGCAACCGCAAGTGCAATGCTCATCATGCTCATGATGATGTTCATGCTCGATATGGTCGTGGTTATGGCAACCGCAAGTGCAATGCTCATCATGCTCATGATCGTAATGATCAATATTGTTTAATTCTTTTTTACCATTTTCAATTGCTTTTAAAAGTTTTGAACCTGAGATTTTTGACCAATCAGTTGTTATAATTAAGGCATTTGGGTTTAATTCTTTTATAATTTTAAGAGCAGTTTCGAGTTTATGCTCAGTTATGTTTGAGGTGCGACTTAATATAACGGTTGCTGCACTTTCAATTTGGTTATTAAAAAATTCGCCAAAATTTTTATGATACAATTTGCATTTTCCGGCATCAACAATAGTTGAATAACTGTTTAATAAGAGTGAATTGGAATGTAAATCATTAACAGCTTTAATAACGTCAGATAGTTTACCAACCCCTGATGGCTCTATAATAACACGGTCAGGGTTGAACTCATCAATTACTTGATGTAAGGCTTTACCAAAATCTCCGACAAGTGAGCAACAAATACACCCACTGTTCATTTCAGTAACTTTTATGCCTGATTCTTTTAAAAACCCTCCGTCAATGCCAATTTCACCAAATTCATTTTCAATAATAACAATGTTTTCATCGTGTAATTCTTCAGCGATAAGTTTTTTAATTAATGTGGTTTTACCTGCACCAAGAAAACCGGAAATAATATCAATTTTAGTCATTTAAAACACTTCCTAATATAATTTTTTTAATTATATTATAGCAAATTTAAAAATTCAAGTGGTTATAATATTTAGTATTATTTGTTGACAAATATTTTTAACCGCATTAATTTGTTTATGATACGAGTGATAGCACTTTACTTTTGTTATAATTGTGATAAAATGTAGAATAAAAGTTGAATGATTTATATTCAGCAATTTGTGAAATGTAAAAGAGGTAAGTAAAAATGAGTAAAAAGCACAAGCTGATTTTATATGGATTAATACTACTTGTGGGCTTGTTGATTTTTGCACTTGAAATTTTCATATTTCAAAAACCGGATGGGATTCTTGGGCTGATTATTTGCATTACAAGTATTTTTATGATACTCGGTAGTATCATAAAACTTTGCATACTGAGTCCGAAATTTGAAGATAGCTTTTTGACGGTACTTGATATTTTGTTTTGGTTGCCGTGATAAATATATAACTAAAAAGGAGATATTAAAATGAAAAAATTAAGTAGTGTAATTTGGGGAATCGTGCTTATTGCAGGCGGTGCGATATTTGCACTGAACGCATTAAACATAACAAATATCGACATCTTCTTTGATGGTTGGTGGACATTGTTTATTATTGTGCCCTGTGCCGTAGGTTTGT
Source organism: Eubacteriales bacterium (assembly GCA_045541455.1). Lineage (GTDB taxonomy): Bacteria > Bacillota > Clostridia > Oscillospirales > QAKW01 > RGIG9041. The sequence continues at coordinate 1,396 of JAZQJA010000018.1, read as the reverse complement.
TTACCGAACGAGAAAAGACAGGTAATATTATCGGTATTGCGGTTGGTATATTCCTTCTGTTGTGTTGTCAGGACATATTAAGCTTTTCTATGCTTTGGAAGCTCCTTGTGCCAGCCATTATTGTAATCGTGGGACTTAAGATGGTTTTCAACGGTCTTTTTGGTAACAAGGCAAATGAAATCATAGCCAAGATTAAACAAGAAGGCGGCGAAACAAAGGTTGGCTGTGCCACTTTCTCGGGTTGCGATCTGAATTATGATGGCAAAGTGTTTGAAGGTGCTGAACTAACAGCGGTTTTTGGTGGTGTAAAGTGCGATCTTCGTAACGCTATTATCGAAAAAGACTGCGCCATTCAGGTATCAGCTATCTTTGGTGGTATTGATATTTTTGTTCCTAATAATATCAATGTAAAGGTAAATTCCAACTGTATCTTTGGCGGTATCTCTAATAAAACAGCCGTACACAAAGATGTTCCTACCATTTACATAAGCGGCACTTGTATGTTTGGAGGCGTTGATATAAAATGACCTCTTTCCAAAAGATGATTAAATATTTAGCTATGGCGTTCGCTATCTTTCTCACAATTAGTATTATAGGCGGCATACTTAGTGCGGTCGGTTTGTTCGGTGGATTTTTTGGCGGGGATGCTGTGACGGAAGATATTAAAACTTATTCAGTATTATCAGAGATACAGAGCCTTGAAGTAAAGATCAATGCCGCCGACTTTACCATCAAGCAAGGCGAAAGCTTTTCTGTTGAAAGCAATCTAAAACATCTTACAGTTGAAGATAAAAACGGCATTCTGACAATCAAGGATACAAAGAAGTTTGGCAACACTTATAACGGCGCTGTATTGACTCTCTATGTTCCTGCTGACACGGTGTTTGAAAAAGCAAATATTATAACCGGTGCAGGGAGACTGACTGTAGATAGCTTGTCTGCTTCTACAATGAACTTTGAGTTCGGTGCCGGTGAAGTTACTATTGATACTCTTGTTGCCACCTCTGATATTGACATTGACGGTGGTGCCGGAAAGATCACCGTATCAGGTGGCGCACTCCATAACCTTGATTTAGTTATGGGTGTCGGTCAGTTAAATCTGTCGTCTGCCCTTACAGGCGAAAGCGATTTCGATTTAGGTGTTGGAGAGTCCAACATAACCATAATTGGTAATAAGGATGATTACAAACTTGATATAGAAAAAGGTCTTGGTAATATTACCGTAGATGGCACAAGCGTTTCTAATATCAAGGGACAAGGTAACGGTAATAACAGCATTGAGGTTAGTGGTGGTATCGGTGCCATTAACTTGAAATTTAAGGAGTCTGACGCAAAATGATTTTAGAACTAAAAAACATAGAAAAATCCTTTGGTGAGAAAAAAGTTCTCACCGGAG
>JAZQJA010000017.1:0-15824 GCA_045541455.1 Eubacteriales bacterium | reverse complement strand
CCTATAGAACTTGCTGCGTGGACACATGCCGAATTTGTACGAATTCATCCATTCGTTGACGGTAACGGAAGAACAAGCCGATTGATTATGAATTATCAGCTTTTACTTAACGGGTACTTACCGGTTTCTGTTGCAAAAGAAAATAGACTTGATTATTATAACGCACTTGAACAATATTCAGTAAATGGAAACTTAAAAACTTTTGCAGACTTTGTTGCAGAATTAGAAGAAGTGCAACTTGATGAATATATAAAAAACCTTACATCAAAACCAAAACTTTTACTGCATAGCTGTTGTGCACCATGCAGTAGTTATGTTTTGTCATATCTAACAGAATTTTTTGATGTAACATTGTTTTATTACAACCCTAACATCTTTCCTAAAGCTGAGTATGAAAAGCGTGCTGACGAACAAAAACGGCTTTGTAAACTTATGAATGTGCCGTATATTGAAGGGGAGTATGACACTGATAATTTTTATAGTGCTGTAAAGGGGTTTGAAACAGAAAAAGAGGGCGGTGCGCGCTGTACTAAATGTTTTGAACTTAGGCTTGAAAAAACAGCACTATATGCAAGAAAAATGGGTATAGATCTTATTGCTACTACCCTTACCGTAAGTCCGCACAAAAATGCGCAACTAATAAATTCGCTCGGTAAACAAATCGCTGAACAGATAGGCGTAAAATGGCTTCCCTCAGACTTTAAAAAGCGAAACGGCTATCTTACATCAATAAAACTTTCAAACGAGTATTCTCTATATCGCCAAAACTATTGCGGTTGCGAATTTTCGTTATAAAAAAGCACTTGAACATATTAGTTCAAGTGCTTTTAATTTAATTTTGCGGATTAATGTAACCGTTAGGGTTATTGTCTTGATTATCAGATTCAACTTGGTTTTCGGTTGCGCTTTCGGTAGCGGTTTCAGTTTGCTCAGGTAAATCCTGTGGCTCATTTACAGTCGCAGGCTCAGGCGCAATATACTCTCTGCCCTCAATAATGGCATTAAACTCTTCACCGCTGATTTTGTCCTTTTTAAGAAGAGTATTTGCAACTTCAATAAGTTTATCTTTGTGCTCAGTAATAATGCTCTTAGCCTGTTCATAAGCCTTGTCGATTATAGCCTTTACTTCAAGGTCAATTTGTGAAGCAATATGTTCGGAATAACTGTTCTTTGTGGCAAGGTCATAGCCAAGAAAAACTTCGCTCGAATCGTTGCCGTAAAGAATGGGTCCCAATTTTTCACTCATACCGTAGCGTGTAACCATAAGGTTTGCAATGTTTGTTGCGCGCTGTATATCGTTTGAAGCACCGGTCGAAATATCATCAAGCATAAGTTCTTCACTGACACGACCGCCAAGCAGTGATACAATTTCTTCAAACATCATATTCTTTGTTGAATATGAAAGGTCTTCTTTTGGCAGACTCATTGTATAACCGCCTGCCATACCTCTGGGAAGAATTGAAATTTCGTGCACTTCGTCAGCAGTTTTCAAAAACTTGTTTACAATTGCATGACCGGCTTCATGATAAGCGGTGAGTTTGCGCTCTTTTTCAACAATTTTGCGTGATTTCTTTTCAGGACCTGCAAATATTTTCATTACAGAATCTTGAATATCTTGCGCAGAAATGCTCTTCTTGTTGTGTCTTGCAGCAAGTAATGCAGACTCGTTAAGCAGGTTTTCAAGGTCGGCACCTGTAAATCCAACGGTACTTTTTGCAACATCTGTAAAGTTCACATCGGCATCAAATGTCTTTCCGCGTGCGTGTACTTTCAGTATTGCCTCGCGTCCGTTCTGGTCGGGTTTGCCAACATAAATCTGTCTGTCAAATCTTCCGGCACGCATAAGGGCAGGGTCAAGAGTATCAACACGGTTAGTGGCAGCCATAACAATAATTCCCGAATGTGCGCCAAAACCGTCCATCTCAACAAGTAACTGGTTAAGTGTTTGCTCACGTTCATCGTGACCGCCGCCAATACCGGCACCCCTGTGTCTGCCGACTGCGTCAATTTCGTCGATAAATACAATGCAAGGGTTGTTCTTTTTTGCTTGCTCAAAAAGATCTCTAACGCGTGATGCACCAACGCCGACATATAACTCAACAAAGTCAGAACCCGATATAGAGAAAAACGGAACATTGGCTTCTCCCGCAACCGCTTTTGCAAGTAATGTTTTACCTGTTCCTGGAGGGCCTACAAGCAATACACCTTTGGGTATTCTTGCGCCGATTTCAAGATATTTTCTCGGATTTTTGAGAAAATCAACAATCTCTTCAAGTTCTTCTTTTTCTTCGTCAGCACCGGCAACATCTAAAAATGTTTTCTTTTTCTTTTCGTCCGAACCAAGTCGTACTCTTGCTTTTGCAAATCCGGGAGCTTTTCCGTTCATTTGCTTTGATGTGAAAATCCAGATGGCAATAATCGAACCGAAAATCAAAATTGTCGGTATAAACGATACCCACCAGGGAAGAGTAAACCCTTCTTTAAGGTTGTAGTCGGTAATGATTCCGCTTTCTGACTGCGGTAAAACATAGGTATCTATGATATTACTGCGGAAAAGTTCGAAAGATAATAACTCATGAGTTACTTCTTTTCCGTCTTTCAGTTTGCAGGACACTTGATAGCCGACCACTTCAAATTGTTCAACCTGCTCTGTTCGGAATAATTCTACAAGTTGACTGTAGGTTACGGTTTCAGGCTTACTTGCATCTGTTATTGATGTAAATATCATTACAATAATAACAATCAAAATGGCAAGATAAATGAAACCGCCAAGGTTAAATCGCTTTTTCAAAACTTTGCTCCAATCTTTATATTAATATATTTAAGAATAAATTTCTTCTTTAAGAACACCAACAAAAGGTAGGTTTCTGTAATGCTCTGCGTAATCCAGTCCATATCCTACTACAAATTCGTCAGGAACTTCAAAACCTTCATAAGCCACCGGTACTTCTACTTTACGGCGTGACGGTTTGCTGAGCAGTGTGCAAATTTTAACTGAATTTGGGTTTCTGGACTCTAATACTTTAATTAAATTTGAAAGGGTAACACCGCTGTCAAGAATATCCTCAACAATAAGTATGTCATATCCCTTTACATCAATGTCAAGGTCTTTAATAATTTTAACGCTTCCTGTAGTTGATGTACCTTTGCCGTAACTCGAAACCACCATAAAATCAAGTTGCAGGGGTATTTTAATTTCCCTTACAATATCTGCCATAAAAACTGCAGCACCTTTTAAAACGGATATTACAAGAAGGTTTTTACCTTGGTAATCCTCAGTTATTTTTGCACCCAGTTCTTTAACGGTCTGTTTTAATGTTTCTTCGCTTATAAGCACTTTTTTTATATCGTTTAACATATACTATTTTCCCCCGATATATTAAATAATTTCAATGCAAATAATGTTTTTACTTGTTTTATCGGCAGCATACCGTTTGTCTGCGCCGTAACCTTCAACAAACACAATGTCACCGTTTTCGTTTCGTATGATTATAAGTGAATCTTTATCACGTATTTTATCGTTTGTCAAAAGTTTTTTGAGCTTTTTGGAGGCATTGCGTTTTTGACAGTAAAAAACGTCACCGTCTTTTTTATTGTCGGCATACAAATCACTTGTAATTTTATCACAGTCAATATGATTAATTGTTAAAGCATTGTAAATTTCTTTGTGTTTTTTAATTAAAATGTGTTTTCCGTAAAATTCGTTTTCGCCGATTGCTACCTTTTTGGAAGAGCGAACTATCGTACCCTCTTTTTCAAAAACCAGCCGTCCGTCTTTGGTTTTAGCATAAACACCGTCTGACAGTATTTCTTTTGACTTACTTTTTTTCAAAAGCTCTTTTATCAGTTCAAAATGTACTTTATCAAGGCTTATGCCAAATTTACTGTCAAGCTGATTATAGAGCACTCTGAATAACACCGCATCGTGTAATTTCAAAAGTTTGTCAACGCGGTCGGTTTGTGATTCAAGTGCAATTTGATTTAGGGCATCACTGTCACTTTGCAAATTTTGAGTAGCTTTTTCAATACTTGAAAATATATCAATGTCTTCGCGTTTGTTAAATGCGGGCAAAACTTCGTGTCGTAAAAAATTACGTAAAAAAACCGTATCAGAATTTGTGCTGTCGGTTCTATACGAAAGCCCTGCTTCTTCTATATGATTAAGTATCTCAGCCCTTGTTGCACATAATAACGGCCGTACAATGTTATCGCGCTTATTTGGTATTGCGCAAAGCCCGCGGCTTCCGCTTCCTCGCAAAAGATTTATAAAAAACGTTTCGGTATTGTCGTTTTTATTATGTGCTGTGCAGATGATGCTTTGGCTGTTTTTTGAAATTTCTTCAAAAAAGCAATATCTTGCCTGTCTTGCTGCATCTTCAATGCTAAGTCCTGCTGCAAGTTTTTTGACATCAACACTTTTTGTGTGCAATTTTATACAGTGCTTGTCACATAAATGTTTTACAAACAGTTGGTCACCATCCGACTCTTCACCGCGTAGATTGTGGTTTAAGTGTGCACACTCAACAGTAATATCCAGTTTGTCCGATATCTTTAACAGTATATCAAAAAGACATACCGAGTCGGCACCGCCCGAAAGTGCAACAATAACTGTGTCTTTTGCATGTATCAAACTGTTTTGGGTTATGTATTTGTAAACTTTATCGTATAACATTACATTTTTGCAATATTGGTAAAGCGTGTGGTACTTGACGACCAAGCAAGGTCGATAGAACCTGTAGGACCATGTCTGTTTTTAGCAATTTCACACTTTACAATATTTATATTTGAATTTGATGTTTCACCCTCGTCTTCAGGTTTCCATAAGAATAAAATAGCATCAGCATCCTGCTCAATTGAACCTGATTCGCGTAGGTTTGAAAGTTGTGGCTTTGACTTGGTTTTTTCAGTTTCACGATTGAGCTGTGATAACGTAATTACCGGTACGTTAAACTCTTTAGCCATAATTTTTAGTGAACGCGATATTGCACCAACCTCTGTGGTTCGGTTTTCGTATCTTCCGCCGCCCGACATAAGTTGCAAATAGTCAATTATGATAAGGTCGAGTTTTTTCATTCTGCGAAGTTTGGCTTTCATCTGTGCAACGGTAATTCCTGCAGTATCATCAAAATAAATTTCGGTGTCAGCAAGAAGTTGAGATGCCTGGGCCAAATCCACCCAATCATTATCAGTCATATCGCCGTTTCTGAATTTAATATTGTCAATTCCGCTTTGTGAAGATAACATTCTGCTTGCAAGTTGCTCGTTTGACATTTCAAGTGAGAAAATAGCAATTGTTTTTCTCGGTTTGTCAAGAGCTATATTCTGAGCAAAGTTAGGTGCAAATGAAGTTTTACCAACACCGGGACGCGCCGCTATGAGTATAAGGTCACTTTTGCCAAGTCCCGACAGCATCTGGTCAATTTCGCTGTAATGAGTCTGCAATCCGATAAAAGCGTTTTTATCATTAGCAATTTTATTGGTTTTATCAAGACTTTCAAATACTGCCTGCTTTATGTGTGTGAGCGCGGTGTTTGTTCGGCTTTGCATAATTTCATAAATGCGTGTTTCCGCCGTGTTTAAAATTTCTGTCGGATCATTTGTCTGGGCATAACATTGTTCTGTAATATCAGCACACGCGTCAATAAGTCTTCTAAGGCTTGCCTTTTCAATAATAATTTTGGCATACTCACCGATGTTCTTTGTACTGGGGACAAGTTGTGTCATTTCATAAAGAACACGCTTGCCTTCGGCTTCGTCATAAATCCCGGCGTTTTTAATGCTTTCAAGCACTGTTACAAAGTCTATACTTTGGTTTGCAAGAAATTTATCGTAAATTATCTGATAAATCTGTGAATATTTATCAACGTAAAAATGAGCCGGCAACAACTTATCGGCAATATTATTAATACATGCAGGGTCAATTAGCAAAGATCCAATGACACATTGTTCTGCCTCAACACTATGAGGTATTCTTTTGATATCGGAAAGTTCCATAATTTAGTTTTCCTTTGTTACGTTAATAGTTACCTTTGCAGAGATACCTTTATAAAGTTTAATATTGCACTGATATGCGCCAAATGCTTTAATTGTATCGGTATCAACTTTCTTTTTGTCAATTTCAATACCTGTTTTGTTTTTTATAAATTCGGCAATTTCTTTTGATGTGATACTACCAAACAGCTTTCCGCTGTCGCCGCCTTTTACACTCATTTCAAATGTTTTTCCGTCAAGCTTTTTAGCGTTTTCTTTTGCTGCTGCAGTTTCGGTATCAATTTTAAACTGTGCCGAACTAGCTTTTCCGCTAAAATCATTTTTAAGTTGTGCTGTCGGCTCTGCGGCAAGACCTCGTGCTATTAAAAAATTTCTGCCGTAACCGTCGGCAACTGATATAATATCACCCTTTTTGCCTTGTCCTTTAACATCTTGTAATAATACAACTTCCATTTATTTTTCCTCACTTTCGGGTGTGTTTAATACTTCTTTTAACATTTCAAAAGCTTTATCAACACTTGTATCTTTAAACTGAGCACCGGCAGCATTTCTGTGTCCGCCGCCGCCCAATCTTTCCATATCGCGCTGAACATTACCGTGTGAATCGCTTCTTGCAGAGATGTGTGCATCATTTCCTTCCGGATAAATTACAAACGAACTTTCAATATTGTTGAGGTTGAGCATTTCATCTGCTGCTTTTGAAGCGATGAGTTTAATTCCGTCAAAAGCTTCTTCTCTCCACACCGATACAGCATATTTTTCGTTTATGACTTCTGCATTGCTTATAATATCTATCTGCTTTTTGTAACTTTCAATATCACTTTTAAAATATTTACGAACTACAGCGGTGTCTGCACCTTGTTTTTTAAGGTATGCCGCTGCTTCAAAAGTTCTTACGCCAGTGCGTTCTGTGAATGTTTTGGTGTCAAGAAATATCCCTGACATGAGTGCGTTGGCTTCGAGCTTGCTGAGTTTGAGCCGTGGAACACTTTCGCATAGTTCACTTACCATTTCACAGCACGATGATGAATTCGGCTCGTGAAAACTGATAACGGCACCTTCAATCGCATTTTGAACAGTCTTTCTGTGATGATCTACAACAACTACACGCTTAAACATTGAAAATAACTTTTCACTTTCCACATACTCAAGGTTGTGTGTATCAACCACGACAAGCAGGGAAGAGTCTGTAATATATTTAGCTGCCGATGAAATATCAACAAACATTCCGGCGTATTCAGGCAGTTTTAAAAACGAAGAATACATAGCGCGTGAAAGGTTTTCTTTTGGGTTGTATACAATGTACGGCGTTTTTCCAAAAGTCTGAACGCATTTTGCAACGCCAATTGCCGCACCAACACAGTCAAGGTCTGCAAACTTATGCCCCATAATGATTACGTTTTCAGAATTCTGAACGTGTGCTGTAAGAGCTTCGGCAATAATGCGTACTTTTACTCGTTTGCGTCGCTGCGTTCCGTCACTGTTGCCACCATAAAAATTATATTTATCGCCATTTAACACAACCGCTTGGTCACCGCCCCGTGAAAGTGCAACATCAAGTGCTGTTTTTGCATTGGTGTCAGTTTCAAGGGGTGAGCCTTTTCCGCATCCTATACCTATTGATAGCGAAGCGTGAAACCCTTCAACTGAAATTTCTCGTACTTCCGAAAGAATTTTGAATTTGCCTTTTTCAAGAGTACTTAAATATTTTTGTTCAAAAATAACAAGATACTTATCTTGTTCAAGTTTTTGCATAACGCCGTTTATAGATTTTACAAACGCACGGACTTTAACATCCACTCTTGTTATAAAAGTAGATTCCTGAAGTTCTGTTACAGTAGAGGGCAATTCGTCAAAACTGTCTACCAGCAAATACGCTATGCATAATTTTTGTGAGCGCAAATTTAAAAGTTCGTTTTTGGAGTCATTTATGTCAATCCAATAAACAGAGTAAAAAGCATCTTTTTCACTGTTTCCCTGACGCATAACAAAAAGGCTGTAATGCTTGCCTAAAAATGTTATGTCGTGCTTTTGAGAAATAACATTTTCATCAATTGAAATCTGAGGTGCAATAACATCAAAATTTTTGCCGAAAACTTCCGGAACTTTATTATCTTTAAGCAGATTATGGAATAAGTCATTGTACCATATAATGTCACCTTTGCTGCTTAGTAAGGTAACAGGCATAGGAAAGCGTGTAAGACTTTCTTTTGAAGCCTCATCAAGATATAATGTAATGCTTTGTAAATAGTTGTATAACTGTTCACTGTACTTTTTGACTGTTGTTACCCTGATAACCATATAAGTCAGTGTTGCTGCAATTTCAATTATTGCAAGCGGAATGCTAAAAAACAGTGTAGCTATTGAAAAAACCGCAAGCATTGCAAAAAGCAGATACTCTGTTTTATTTAATGCATTTCTGTTTAGTTTGTTCATATAAATCCTCATCTATATAAAATAAAAAACTTTGCCGTAAAAATTATTTTAACATACTTATACAGCAAAGTCAATTTATATATTAATATATTAATCAGTTGTAACTAAAATTCGTCGTTTTCTGCAGCGATAATTTTGTTCACACGGCGTTCGTGTCTTCCGCCTGTCTCAAATTCTCCATTTAAAAACTCGTTTAGTATGCAAACTGCAAGTTCTTCACCTATAACTCTTGCACCCATACATAATATGTTTGCATTGTTATGCACGCGTGTCATTTTAGCCGAAAACGTGTCAGAGCATACAGCAGCGCGAATACCCTTAATTTTATTCGCTGCCATACTCATTCCTATACCGGTGCCGCAAATGAGTATTCCAAGCTCACTTTCACCGCTTGCCACACTTTTTGCAACTGCAAAAGCTGCATCAGTATAGTCGCAACCTTCTTCTTTGCCGTCAAATAAAACCTTTGATTCAATTCCTTTTTGTTCAAGTTCTTTGCAAATTCTTTCTACAAATAATGTTCCTGCTTTGTCGCAACCTATACTAATCATTTTTTTGTTTCTCCTTTAATTCTCTTTCTGCTTGTGAAAGCCTTAAATAACTTAAATTAATATCCTTTGCCGCTATACTTTCCATCTCGCGTGCCGCGATTGCAATGCTTACGCCTAGTGGATAAAGTAATTCGTCTTGGGGTATTGAAATGTTTTCAACACCGTCAAATAAGTATGCACCGTCGCCCAATATGTAAACAGTTTTATCGCGAAACTCGGTTATCCAACCGTAAACTTCGTCAACCGAAACTGCACAATCTTCTTTAATGCGTGTTATAACACTATCTTTTGCTTCAAAAACTGCGGTGTAAACTTGTTTTCTACGAGCATCAAGCGCCGGAATAATTATAGCATTTTCATGTTGTAAATTATATGCCAGCGCCAAAAGAGTAGGTACTGCATATACAGGTTTGTTGCCAGCCAAGCCCATAACTGTTGCGGCGCCTATTCTTAGTCCTGTAAAAGAACCCGGTCCTACAGTTAGTGCAAATGCATCAATTTGATCTATTTTCAAACCTGCAGTGTTTAAAACATTATCAATCATAGGTAAAAGCGTTTGTGAGTGGGTAAGCCCTGAGTTTGAAAATGCATTTGCAAGTACAGTGCTGCCATCAGTAACCGAACAAGCTGCCGTTTTACCAGATGAGTCAATACTTAAAATTTTCATTTAAATTCTCCGGAAATAGTGATCTTTCTGTCTTTGCCGACAAATTCAATGCTGACAGTTATATAGTTCATATCTAAACCGTCGTTGATATTTTCACTCCATTCAATTAGTGAAATACCGCTGTCAACATAATCGTAAAAGCCGGTGTCATAAAGGGCATCGGCACCGTGAATTCTATACATATCATAGTGATAGATAGGTACTTTACCCTCATAACAGTTCATAATGCTGAAAGTGGGGCTTGTAACAGCGCCCGTAAATCCAAGTTCACTACATAAAAATTTGATAAATGTTGTTTTTCCTGCACCAAGGTCACCCCTAAATGCAACAACCGCAGAAGAGGATATACGTAAAGCCAACCACCTTGCCGCATCTTTTGTGTCATCTAAATTCTTTAATATTTTTTCCATAACACATATTATATCAATCAAATTTGATCTTTTCAAGCATTTGAAAGCTTTTACTTGTATTTTGACGATAATTCTTTTATAATAATCTTGATTATGTAAGAAAAGAGGTGTCATATTGAAACGAATATTTGCATTTGTGGCAGAAATTTTTTCCCGCTTTGATGCGTGGCTTACTTGCCTTTGCATAGGTTGTTCCTTTTTCGGTATGACGGTTATTTTATCCGCAACCGACAGTTTTGGCACCAAGAAATATGTTGTGGTACAACTTGCGGCTATGCTTATGGGGCTAGCTGCGGCGTTTTTAATTGTGCTTATTGATTATGAAAATTTAATTTCGCTGAGCAAATATATTTACGGATTATGCGTATTTATGCTTGTACTCACACTTATTATAGGCACAGAAGTAAACGGAAATAAAAACTGGATTATGTTAGGTCCTGTTAATATTCAGCCGTCTGAATTTGTTAAGGTAGGTTTTATTGTAACATTTGCATCACACATAAATAAGGTACGTGACTATATAAATCATCCTCGTGCATTTATACCGCTTGGCATTCATTTCGCACTAATATTTGGGCTTGTTCTTTTAGAGGGTGATCTTGGTACAGGCCTTGTGTTTGTGTTTATCTTTATTGTTATGATGTTTGCAGCAGGTTTTCATTGGCTGTATTTTGCGGTATGCGGCATTGTGGTTGCAGCGGCTGCACCGCTAGTTTTTAATAATCTAGCCCAATATCAGCAAAAACGAATACTGGCAGTTTACGACCCAAGTATTGATCCGCTTGGTGTTGGTTATCACACAATCCAAAGTAAAATTGCACTTGGCTCCGGTGGTCTTACAGGTGAGGGACTATTTGACGGTATACAAACTCAATATAGTATTCTTCCTGCAAAGCAAACAGACTTTATATTTTCTGTTGCAGGAGAGGAACTCGGTTTTGTAGGAAATATTATAATAATGATTTTGTTGTCTGTAATTATTATACGGGTGTTTTATATTGCCAAAAACTCACGTGACTTTTGTGGTATGCTTATTTGCGCGGGCGTTGGTGCTGTGCTATTTTTCCAGTCTGCCGAAAATATAGGTATGTGTTTAGGTCTTTTGCCTGTTATAGGTATAACATTGCCGTTTTTTAGTTATGGCGGTTCGTCAATGCTTGCGTGTATGTGCCTTATAGGTCTTGTTTTATCAGTAAATTCACACCGCAAAGGCGGTTTTTTCAGAAGATAGAGGGGTTTTATGAAAAAAAGATTACTTTTAATTTTTATTTGTGTATTGATTTTTTTGTCGGCAACACCAATATGCTTTGCATCAAATGTAAAGCTTGTTGCCATTACATTTGATGACGGGCCAAGTAAGTATACTCAAACACTTCTTGACGGTTTAAAATCGCGAAATGCAAAGGCTACTTTCTTTTGTGTTGCTAGTATGGCAAGTTCACGTATTGGCACTCTTGAGCGCATGGTAAATGAAGGCCATCAAATTGCAAATCATTCGTCAACTCATCCTGATTTAGCAACCTTAAGCCTTAACAATATTAAAAATGAACTTGCAGGATGCCGTAAATATCTTGTCAAGGCGGCAGGAGAACAAACTTTTTGCCTTCGACCGCCTTATGGCAGTTATAATTCTAATGTTAGACAGGCATCAGAAGGTGCGTTGATTTTATGGAGTGTTGATACACTTGACTGGAAATACCGCAATGCCGATACAGTTTACAACAATATTATAAATAATACTAAAGACGGAAGCATTATTTTGTTGCATGACCTTTATTCAACAAGTGTAACTGCCGCTTTGCGTGCCATTGACACTTTACAGGCTAAGGGGTACGAGTTTGTAACGGTAAACGAATTATTCCGTAGGCGTTGTGTTACTCTTGAAAAAGGCAAAGTTTATACAGCGGCATATAACAAGGGAATTACTCTTCCTAAATATGAAAAGCCTGCCGCACCTGTGATAAGTTTTGAAAACACATACAGCGGAAAAACAGTAAATATAACTTGCTCAACAAGTGGTGCAGAAATCTACTATACTACCGACGGAAGCGAACCTAATCAGTACAGTAAGAAGTATTCGGGCGGGATACCGATTACGGATATAACGGAGTTTAAAGCGGTTTCTTATAAAAATAATGTGTTAAGTGATGTATCTAAACGCAAAGTTTGGGTTGAAAAAGCAAAACTTCCGTCCTTTACTTTTGAAAACGGGGTTTTAACCTTAACGGCAGCTGAAAACACTGAATTATATATTAATACGACACCATATACTTCACCGATAAATTTAACAGATACAGTTACTGTGTCTGTTAAAGCCCTTGCAAAAGCCGAAAACTCAATTACATTTACAGTTACAAAATACGGCAAACTGTTTACCGATATCTCTTATTCATCATGGTATTATGATGCAGTAAGCGAAGTTGTAAATGACGGCATTATGAACGGTGTGGATACATATAAATTTAATCCGTCGGGTAATGTAAACCGTGCTATGTTTGCTACGGTATTATACAGGCTTTCTCCTGACAATCAAACAACATTTCCGGCAAGTTCTTTTACAGATGTTTCATCTGAAAGTTGGTATGCAAATTCTGTTGCATGGGCTAAAGCAAGCGGTATTGTTAATGGTATAAGCGAAACAGAGTTTGCACCACTGGCCAATATTACACGCGAACAGATGTGTGCTATGTTAAATAGATTTTTTAATTGCTACAGTTACACTTTTGATACTTTAGAAAAAGCTCCGTTTGCCGATGATGCTGAAATTTCCGATTGGGCAAAAAATGATGTGTATACTCTTTATAATATTGGTCTTATAAACGGAATAGGTGATAATATCTTTGCGCCTAAACAGTTTGCAACACGTGTTCAGTGTGCAACAATTATTGTAAATACAAATAAAAAAACAGCCTTTTGGGAGACTTCTCATAAGGAAGTCTCCCAGTTTTATTCGCCAAAGGCGAGTGATATTGCTTCGCAGTGATATTCGGCTAATGCCGAGTGATATTGTCCTACGGACAGTTTTTAGGGCGAATAAAATATCACTACGACCGGAGGGAGTAATATCACTTTCTTTTTGAAATATCTCGCCATAGGCGAGGAATTTTCAAAAGAAAATATCACTCTTTGCACAGCAAAGAATATCACTAATCTTTCTTTTTTGTTGTAAAAAGGGTTTGGGTATCACCCAAAAAGAAGCATTTGTACTTACAAATGCGATGCTGGTTCTATCCGATAAGCATAAGAAAAGCCTCGATGAATTTCATCGAGACTTTAATCATCCTTATGAGAAGCAGTCTTTACCGTGGCGCTTTAATAATTACAAAGGAAAGATAATATGGAATACGTACTAAAAACCTTTAACCTTTCAAAAAAGTACAAAAACAAGCTTGCGGTAAACAAGGCCTGTATGAATATTGAAAAGGGAGAGATATACGGCTTTGTCGGCGCAAACGGCTCGGGCAAGACGACGCTTATACGCCTCATATCAGGGCTTATTTTCCCTCATATGGGTGAGTTTGAGTTATTTGGTGTAAACAGCCGCTCGCCCGAAATAGTAAAGGCAAGAAAAAAACTCGGCGCGATCGTCGAGAGCCCGTCGATATACCGTAATATGTCGGCTTACGACAACCTTAAGATGCAGTGCACTCTGCTCGGCACCGACGAATCACTCATTGACAGCGTGCTTTGTGAAGTGGGCCTTTCGGATATGCGTAACGACAAAAAGCACGCAGGTGATTTTTCACTCGGTATGCGCCAGCGGCTCGGCATTGCAATGGCGCTTTTATCAGATCCTATGTTTCTGATACTTGACGAGCCGATGAACGGCCTTGACCCTGCAGGCATTGTCAGCATACGCGAGCTGATACTGCGGCTCAACCGCGAAAAGGGCATCACCTTCCTTATATCGTCACATATGCTCTCTGAGCTTGCACTTGTTGCAACAAAGTACGGAATAATATCGGAAGGCACCGTCATTGAGGAGATAACGGCAGAAGAGCTCAGACGGCGTTGCGGTATGACTGTCAGTATCGCATCTGACACCACGGACACCCTTTATACTGAGCTTTGCAGAATTTTACCTGCGGAGCAGTTATCATACACCCCGGACGGTGTGAAGATAACGGGTGATATAGTTTTAAACGATGTTTTATCTGCACTTATAGACGCAGGTGTAAACCTCACGTCAATAAATTGCAGTAAAATGAGCTTTGAAGAATATTATCTTTCAAAGATACGGGGGTGAGTGCGATGAAAAGACTTTTAATATCTGATTACAAACGCGTATTTAAAGATAAGCTTTTTCTTGTAATATGCATCGTTGCGGTAGTGTTCGCTTTTCTTATGCCGCTTTTATATCTCGGACTTTCGGCTCTTGCAAGCGGAACCGTGGCAGAGGATATGCTTTTGCAGACGGTAAACGCAAGGCAGCAGTTTTTTGCCGCCTTTGCCGCAGGTGACAACCTGGGGCTTGTACTGCCGATACTGTTTGCAATAATCCTTTACAAGGATATAAGTCAGGGCACGGTCAGGAACAAGATAATAAGCGGAAGCTCGAGAACCTCTATATTTTTATCAAACTTCACCGTCTGCTTTACGGTAATGTTTACTGTTATGCTTATCAATGCGTTTTTAACGCTTGGCATCAGCCTTATGTTCTTTAAATACGGCTGTGAATTTACAGCGTCCGAGCTTTTATACTTTTTGCAGTCGCTTCTGATAGAGGCGCTTGTGTACACCTTTGTGGCATCGCTTGTGTCGTGGCTTATTGTAAAGGCAAAAAATATGGGACTTGTTATAGTTCTTTATGCATCGGCGGTTGTAGGGATTACAATGGTTTCGGGCTTTCTGGTGATCGCATCGCAGGTGCTTGCGGCGGACCCGTCACTTTCAAAGGTTGCCGACCTGCTTGAAACGGTACAGAAATTCAACGTACTCAGCTACTCCGCCTATGTCGGAGCCGGCACAGAGTATGCGCTTACGGATATGCTTATATTTACACTTACTCCGATCGTGCTCAGCGCACTGCTTATAGTACACGGAATAATAGGCTTTAACAAAAAAGATCTTAAATAACAAATAGCAAAAAAAGGACGGTTTTTCTCGCTGATTCAGCAAAGAGAACCGTCCCTTTTGTTTTTTATTTTTAGTTTTGTCTTAAAATGTGATTCTTTTTTGTAATTATCTGAACTACGAGAACCAGCCCTATAAGTGCAAAGCCGACAACGTCTGTGAAAAGACCGGGGTAGATAAGAAGCAGGCCGCCTATAACGCTGACCACGCGCTCATACCACGCCATTCTGTGTAAAAACCAGCCCTCAAGCGCAGACGATACGCCGAAGATACCGATACAAGAGGTGACACAGATAAGAACGACCTCCCACGTCGTTGTATCAATAAACAGCATTGCAGGGTTCAGCGCAAAGACATATGGCACGATAAACGCACCGATAGCAAGCTTTGTCGCAGTAAACGCCGTTTTCATAGGATTTGACTGTGCGATGGCCGCGCCTGCATATGCGGCAAGCGCAACGGGCGGAGTAAGGTCTGCAACGATACCGAAGTAGAACACAAAGAAATGCGCCGCGATATCGGGTACACCCATCTGTATAAGGATAGGCGCGCAGGTTGCCGCCATAATACAGTAGTTTGCAGTTGTCGGCACGCCCATACCGAGCACAATACAGCAAAGCATTGTAAGAAAAAGCGCTATTATTACCTGATTGCCTGCGATTGCGAGAATACCGTTAAAGATTATGTTTGCAAGGC
>JAZQJA010000016.1:0-13700 GCA_045541455.1 Eubacteriales bacterium | reverse complement strand
CAGATGCTGATAAGATAAGCGGATACGCAAAAGAGGCTGTTACAGCTTGCCAGAAGGCAGGACTTGTAAACGGTATGGGTGACGGTACATTTGCACCTAAGGGCAAAGCAACCCGTGCTCAAGTTTCAAAAATCCTTGCTTTCTTCCATAAAAACTATATCGCATAATTAAAATCAATTGATTGTAAAATCTAATAATTTATGTTATTCTATGTTTAAGATAAGTAACTATTAAAAAGGAAATTTCAAAAATGCCAAACTATAAAATTATTGCAAGCGATCTTGACGGAACACTTTTAAATACTCAAATGCAAGTGAGTAAAGAAAATTTAGATGCGATTCAAAAAATGACAGATATGGGTATTTATTTTGTACCTTCTTCGGGCAGAACTTTAACTGAAATGCCTAAAGAAGTTATGGATATTACAAGTGCTCGCTATATTATCCATTCCGACGGTGCTGTGGTTTATGACCGCAAGACGAATAAAAATTTAAGCAGTTGCTGTATGGATAAGCAACATTCAAAAGAAATTTTGGATATATTAAACAGTTATCAAACTTTGCTTACTGTTCGGAATAAAGGAATGTCGTATGTAGACAGCAAAAAGCACGATTGGGATATTTATGATAGTTATCGTTTGACAGGCAACTATAAAAAATTTATTTATGAAAAAAACAGACCTGTTGATAACTATGATGAGTTTTGTTATTCTCTTGACGAAATTGAAATGATTTGTGTATTTTTTAGTTATGATGACGAACTTGCGCAGTGCCGCCAGCGTATTTTAGATCTTGGCGAATATCAGGTTGCCTCGTCAGAACGTTATAACCTTGAAATTTTTTCAAAGGACGCAGGAAAGGGCAACGCTCTTTTACGCCTGGCAGCAATTCTTGGTGTAGATCCAAAAGAAACTATCGGCGTCGGTGATAGCATAAATGATATGGATAATCTTAAAAAAGCAGGCCTTTCGCTTGCAATGGAAAACGCGCAAGTAGAACTTAAAAGTATTGCTGACCGTGTTATATGTAATAATGATGAGCATGCGATGGAGTACATATTAAAAAATATTATAAAATAAGGGGCGGTGTTTTTTGTGAAAAAACAAATTTTAAGCATACTTATGTTAATTGTTTTAACTTTTGCTCTTTGCGGTTGCTGCACAAGTGTATCTGTTCAAAAGAATAATATTAAAGAGTCGGATATTGAGTGCACAATTTATAAAACCGAAAGTAAAGTGATTGCCGCTATTAAAAATAATAGCAGTGAAATCTTACCCTATGTTTCCACTCAGGCGGTGTTTTTTGATGAGCAGGGCACACCCATTTATTACAGAGATTATCATGTTTCAACGCTTTTGCCCGGTATTACTGAGTATGCAACGTATGACATTGAAGTAGATGATTTTAATGTGCCTTTTCCTTATGCAGATGTTAAAATAAATATGAATCTTGCACAACTTTCGTATACCGACGGTGAACAGTATCCCGATTTAGTTACAGCAAACGCCACGGTAAGTAATATTACAAATGAACTTATTATTTGTTGCTCAAATAAATCAGAACAAGCTCTTGATTCGGTTGAAGTTACCGCAGTGTTTTATCAAAATGATAGTATTTTTGATGTAAGAAGTGTTTACTTCGGTCCGTTAGTGGCAGGAGAAGAAGGCTTTTATTCAAGTGTGTACCTCCCTGATTTTTGGGATGCGCAAAATGGCACTGTTGAACTTTCTGTAACAGAGGCTACCGCCTATAGCGAATCATTTGACGCTTCTAATCCTACATAAAAAATAAGCAGTAAGAATTTTCTTACTGCTTATTTTTAATTTATATTATATACTCAGTGCCTGTAAACTCTTCGTTTAATTTTGCGTTTTCTATATAATCACCAAGTGTGTTTTTAACTTCTGCCATAGAAAGCGGTGCCGAGGTTATCGTGGGCGGAAATTTCAAAAACAAACTTCGGTAAATCATGTGCGCCCCAACATACCCTGCAATCGGTTTGCTGTGGTGGTATGTATCATCAACACAAAAAGTATCATAACTGATTCCTGAGTCTATAAGTTCATTAATTTCACCTTTCCAGTTAAGATATGTTATTTCGGGGTAAGTATCAAGCGCTAAACTGATTATTGAAGCCGATTCGTTGTGAGCCGGGAATATGGCAAGCCCTGTGTTAGAACTATCACAAATCTTTTTAATTTCGCCAAGTGCCGTAACGTTTTCTTCTCCGCCGTAAAGTCCACACAAAAACAAATAACAGTAATCACCGTTTTTTAGTTGTGTGCAAATCGACTCGTTTTGTAAAAATGTTTCAGTTTCAGCCATTCCTATAGATATTGGCGTAACGGTGTACTCGCTGGCCGAGTTGTTAAGCATATCGGTAAGAAATTCGCCAACCTTCGATGTGCCTATAAAGCTGTTGCCAAGGATAAGTATTTTTTTAGAACCATTACATTCTGACAGCGGTTTGAATATATTGCGTCTCATAACGGTTATAGCACTGTTAAGCATATTATTCATACCGTTGCTGTTAAGTTCACTGTAATTAACATAAAAACTTACTGTAAAACTGTTTTCACCTTCGTCGCAAACATATTCTAAAGTTCTTGAAAAAGTATTTATATCACCGTTTTTGTACCAGTTGTCCCAACCGTATACCGTAATTCCGTTTAGTTCATCGCGACGTGAGTAAAACTCCAAATCTTCTGTAGCCTCGGGCAGTGTATCGGTGGTTATGTAGCCGATTTCTTTGCCGTCCCGTAAAATGTTATATTTTCCCTTGTCAGATGATTTTAAAACCCAGTCGCTTGGCAATTCAAGTTGTAATTTAATTTGAGTATTTGAATGGACAATTCTTACTTTGTTCCAAGTATAAGTATTTCTGCAACTAATCTGTGAAACATCGGGAACTTTAACCGTCTGTTGTTCTGCGTTATTATTTGACGGCTTTTTTTCCGGATTTTTTTGTTTTTCCGGTTGCTTTTCAGTTTGTTGCTGCTGAGTATGTTGCTGTGTTGAATTCACTTGAGTGTCGGGCTTTGTTTCATTAGTAGCAGGAACTTTGTTGTCAGGTGTTACATCATTTTTTTGCGTGTCATCGGTTTCAATTTCAATTTCTTGTCCAACCTGATCATTTGCGGCTGCATCTTCAGGGCTTTTTGTTGCACTTTTACAACCGGTAATCATAAAGATTAATATTACTAACAAACATAATTTGTGTTTCAAAAAATCACCCCTTTGGTTTTATTATACAGTATATAATTTCACTATTCAATAAAAAAAGGTGAGAAATGTTTTCTCACCTTTTTTATTTTGTATGTGCAAGCACGTTGTTCATTTCTGCAGAATTTTCTGCGTTTTTGTTAATTTCGTCCGGTTCCTTATATGTCGGTACCACACATTTAACAGCCTGCCTAATTATATCTGAACCAAGCTCATTTTGGCTGAGTTTTAACGCCTCTTGCAATACATTTAATTTTTCATCAATTTCCTTTCGGGTGTGCGGCTTGTCCTTCTCAATAAAAATCATATTGTTCGAGGTTTTGTCAAGTGTTTCCGACTTGATAAGCAATTCCTCATACAACTTTTCTCCCGGTCTTAAACCAATCTCCTGAATTTCTATATCGCTATGGGGTTCAAATCCCGAAAGTTTAATCATATTTATCGCTAAATCATAAATTTTCACAGGCTTGCCCATATCAAGTACAAACAACTCACCCTTTTTCGCCATGGCGCCTGCATGCATGACAAGCTGGCTTGCCTCGGGTATAGTCATAAAATATCTTATGATTCGTTTGTCTGTTATTGTGATAGGTCCGCCTGCGGCAATTTGCCGTTTAAACAACGGTATAACACTGCCGTTTGAACCAAGTACATTTCCAAAACGAACTGCTGCAAAACTTGTTTTGCTGTCGGTACGGCACTGCACAATCATTTCACAAAGCCGTTTTGATGCACCCATTATATTGGTAGGGTTGACTGCTTTGTCGGTTGAAATCAAAATAAACTTTTTAACACCGTATTTTTCTGCAATATTTGCAGTGTTATAGGTGCCTAAAACATTGTTTTTAACAGCCTCTGTCGCGCTGTGTTCCATAAGCGGAACATGTTTGTGAGCTGCTGCGTGAAACACGATGTCAGGACGGTAGTGGTTAAAAATGCTTTCAAGTCTCACAATGTCCCGCACCGAACCGATTTCAGTTACAAGGTCAAGGCTGTCAGCGTATTTGCTGGAGAGCTCTTGTTGTATGTCATAAGCGTTGTTTTCATAAATATCAAATATAACAAGTTTTTTGGGATTGCATTTTGCAATCTGTCTGCAAAGCTCACTACCTATCGAACCACCACCGCCTGTCACCAGTATGGTTTTTCCGGTGTAATAGTCAAATTCTGTTTTGTGGTTTATGCTAAGCGGTTTGCGAAACAGTAAGTCCTCAATAACAAAATCACGAATAATACGAGTTTTGTTATCAGTATTGTGCTTGTCATAAAGCGGAAGTCCGTAAATTTTAACTTTACAGCCGTAACCGCTGTAATGATTCCATAATTTTTCTATTTCGTGGTTATCCAGGTTGCTGATTGCAATAACAATTTCTTTTGCGTCGTATTTATCAATTACATCTTCAATATCCGCATCTTCATAAATCGGAAGTCCTGCAATTCTGTTGCCGATTTTAGTAATATCGGTGTCAACAAAACAAACAGGTACTTCACGTGCGCTTGCATTGTTTTTAAGTTCAGATACAAGATACGCACCAAGCTGACCTGCGCCTGCAATTATAATCGGAGTTTTAGGTTTGTCAGATTTGCATGATTTATTGTTTATTTTATATATAAGCCTGTAACCAAACCGAGAAGTTAAAAACAGTAAAGTTGTTAGTGCTGTGACAGTAATGCTGTGCCAAATGCCTAAATAAAACTCGTTCCAGTAACGCATAATTATTCTGCTTATAATTATTGCTAAAATACCCGCAAAACAGTCTGATACAACAGTTAAAAAATAAGCGGTAGTGTTTGTATATCGCCATATATTACTGTAAATTTTAAATAGAAACCGCAACGTAAAAATTGATAAAAACAAAATAATCGAATTGTATATGTAAAGACTGAGTTCATCAACAGGCGTGCTGTACGATGCGGTGTAGGCGAGCATATAGTATAAAATACTTATACCTATAAAACAAAGCACGTCAAAAACAATAAGTATAAACCTACGTGCCCTGCCTAATATTATATTACTCAAAAACTCAAGCATAATTATCCCCTAAATATTTTCAAATATATAGTTATACATATAACATTATATATCACAAACCTGCTAAAATCAATATCAATATTGACAATGCTTTTGTGTTATTGTAAAATTTAATATGTATAAATATATCATAAGGAAGAAAATATGCTTTGTAAAATTGCACAACTTTATGTCGATGTGCCGGACACCGGCAATATGCGTGAACGCTGTTTGTCATACGTTTGTGAAAACACGGCATCGGCAGATATTGTTATTGATAAAAATAAATACAATTTTGATAAATATAAAGGCGTGCCGGAAAATTCTGTGATTTATATGGAATCTTGTGCACAGTATTGTCGTGCTCTTTTACATTATAATGGGCTTATGTTGCACGCGTCGGCTATTGAACTTAATGGTAAAGCGTACCTTTTTTCAGGACCTTGCGGCACGGGTAAATCAACTCATTCACGCTTGTGGCTTGAGTTGTTTGGTGAAAACGCTGCTGTTATAAATGATGATAAGCCAACACTCAGAAGTATTAACGGTAAATGGTTTGCTTACGGTACGCCCTGGTGTGGAAAAGACGGTATTAACTTAAATCGCAAAGCCTCATTGGCAGGTATTTGCTTTCTAAAACAGGCAAATCAAAATAAAATACGCAGACTTGATAAAAAAGAAGCTGTGTCAAAGATATTGTGGCAAACCGTTCGTCGTTTTGATTCGGCGGATAAACTCGACTTATTGCTTGAGAATATAGAAAGTCTTGTAAATTCAATTCCTATGTATGAACTTGAAAACTTGCCCCAAATCTCTGCAGCACAGCTAAGCTATGCAACAATGCTTGAGGGCGCAAAGGAGTATAATTTATGAAAATAAAAGATAGTTTTGTACTACGCAAGGTGGCAGATACTTATGTTGTTTTACCGCTTTTAGATCCTGCGATAAATTTTGACGGTATGCTGTCAATAAACGAAACCGGCGTTCTTTTGTGGGAAAAACTTGAAACCGGTGCCACCCGTGACCAACTTATTAAAACTCTTATAGATGAGTTTGATGTAACAGAACAAACGGCCGCTTGTGATGTTGATGCTTTTATTGATACTCTTTCAAAAGTCGGCTGTTTAGAACTATAAAAGGGGATAACCGTTATGTTTAAAACAAAATTAATTTCCATTTTAATTTCATTGACACTTGTTTTAACTCTCACAGCGTGCGCTGCTAAAAAAGATTCGCCTGAGGGTAATGAAGAATCTCCGGAAATAAATTCAGAACAGCAAAATGAATCGGGCGCCATAACAACAGTGCCCGAATTTGACGATACAGTTGTAGTCAGCCCTAATACGTCTGAAAATTCGCAGAATAAACCGTCGTCTTCAAGTAAACCCTCGTCTTCGGGTAACACCTCATCTTCAGGTAACACCTCGTCTTCAGGTAACACCTCGTCTTCGGGCAATACCTCGTCTTCGGGTAACACCTCATCTTCGGGTAACACCTCGTCTTCGGGTAACACCTCGTCTTCGGACAATACCTCGTCTTCGGACAATTCATCAACAGATGGTAATACAACACCGCCGTCACCACCGGTTACCGATAATCCGTCGACATCTACTCCTGATAACAGCCCGACAGATACTCCCTCTGATGATAGTAATACAGACTCAACTCCCTCACAGCCAAAGCCAAACACCGCAGTAACGTATGAAGAATATAACGCGATGACCGGCAAACAGCAACAGGCTCATCTTGAATCGTTTGATTCAATAAATGATTTTTTTGCATGGTATAACAAGGCAAAAAAAGAATATGAAGAGAACAGGGAAACTATAGATATAGGCAACGGTACTATTGACCTGGGCGAAATCGCAGGCGGAAATTAATGCGAAATAATATAAAAAAACGGCAGGTTGACTGCCCTAAACTTGAATCTTTTATACCTATAATTAAAGAACGGCTTGAAACCGGTGCATCGGTTATATTTTCACCGCATGGTGTAAGTATGCTGCCTCTTATCCGTCAAGGAAAGGACAATGTTGAGCTTTCTCCGTTGCCTAAAATAATAAATAGGTATGATATAATACTTTATCAGCGAAGAAACGGTAAATACGTTTTACACCGTGTGGTGAGAATAGAGGGTGACCAACTGCTTATGATGGGTGATAACCAATTTGTTATCGAGCGGGGGATTACCCGTGAAAATGCAGTGGCACTTGTCACGGCGGTGTATAGAAAAAACACACGCATAAAAACAAGTAATTTGATATACCGTATCTATTCGATACTTTGGTATAAAATGCGAATGGTTATTATGCTTTTTAAAAGAAAATCTAAATTTTTAAAAGGGCTGTAAAAAACGATAGTTTTTTACAGCCCTTTCTCTATTTGTTTTTATTGTAAATTTCCATAAGCCCTTTTAAAAGCAGTTTGTCGTCTACAATGATATCGCGTTTGCAAAGCGGGGTGATAACGCCTGCAAGACCGCCGGTTGCAACAACTGTGCAACTTTCACCAAGTTCTGCTTCAATGCGTTCAATTGTGCCGTCAATTGCTGCCGCGTTACCGTAAATCAAACCGCTTTTCATACAATCAACAGTGTTAGAACCGATAACACGTTTTGGCGGGTCAAGGCTGATGTTTGGAAGTTGGGAAGTACTACTTGTGAGCGATTCAAGCGAAATGCGAAGCCCGGGCATAATCATACCACCGATAAACCTCTCGCTTTTATCAATTACCGTAATAGTTGTTGCAGTGCCCATATCAATTACAATTATAGGGCAAGGATATTCTGCCACGGCTGCAGCCGCACCTGCAACAAGGTCTGCACCCGCTTGTGCAGGATTGTCAATTGCAATTTTAACACCGGTTTTAAGCCCCGGACCCAGCACAAACACTTTGGCACCGGTTATTTTTTCTATTGCTTCTTTCACCCTGCTTGTAACTGACGGTACAACCGATGAAATAATACCGCCGTCAAGCCTTGCAATTTCTATATTACAAAGTTCAAGCACAGATTTAATTAGAACGGTGTACTCCATAACGGTACAGTTTTTGTTTGTTGACAGTCTTTCTGTAAATAACACTTTGCCGCTTTCAAAACCGCCTATTACAATGTTGGTATTTCCTATGTCAATGGCAAGAACCATATTTATCTCTCCTTAATATTTACAATGCGTGCGCTTGCAGGACTAAACAAAATGTTTATAATAAGTTCGGGCACAAAGTTTGCAAGTACAAGCCCTGTTAAAATATACCCGACAATTCCGGCACCATTTGCCCATGCATTTAATACATCAATAAATAATGAAAGCATACAGGTAATAAATACACCGGTATTTACAATAGGGCAAACTATTGCTGCAAGTAACATGGCTGTATATGTGTTTTTATTTTTGCTTTTAAACAATTTGTAAACACAACCCGATGCAAAACCTGCAAGTATTCCTTTGCCCATTACCACTAAAAAGCAAAGTATCGGGCTTGCTTGAAACACCATTGCACCGCCAACGTCAGCACCGGTAATGCAGTTTATAAATACAACCGCACCAAACACACCGCCAAGTAACGCACCCGTAAACGGTCCAAACATTGCAGCCCCTAAAACTATAGGGATAAGAACAAGCGATAAAGAAAATCCGCCGATAGGTGGTATAATCCCGCTTATAAACTGCATCACAACAACAAGCGCCATTAAAATGGCAATTGTTGTCATTTTCTTGATTCTAGCATTTTTCATATTAAATTTTCCTCCTTGTTATTGTTCCGACTTACTCGGATACAGTACAAATCTTTTTTATTATAACACATATATCCCAAAAAGTAAATGCCATTTGTAACAAGTATACATAACTCAATTAACATTTTTGTATAAAGTGTTGGTATACTAAAATTTAATGTCAAATTTTATATAATGTAGATATAATTTTTAAGAAAATATACCTTGATTTTAAACAATTTATATAGTATATTATTTTTAAGAGTAAAACTCTAACAATTTATAAAGGAGAAAACAAAATGAGTAAAACAAATCGCGTTTTATCGATGGTTCTTGCCATCCTCATGGTTATGTCAATGGCGTCAGTGTTCACATTCACTGCATCAGCAGACCCGGTTGTTTTTGCAACTGATTACGAATGTGTTCCGTATTCTTTTATAGACGCTAATGGCAAAACAGTAACACTTTCAATTGGCAAATCTGCAGTACTGTTAGATACCAGTATTACAGATGACGAAGAGTTAGCCAATACCGTTGTTACAAGAACTTGGGACGGTGCTGAATATCAGTTTACCGCAGGCGTTAATGCTTTCAACTCAATCGCAGATGTTGAAGCATCAGGCGCAACTCAAGCTATTGTTACACGCTTTACAGACGGTGAAGGTGCAGCACAAAATATGCATGTTTCAAAAGCAATTGAGTACTTTGCACCCGAATGGAATACCGTTCCGTTTGTAAGACCTAACGGCGAAAATTGGGACGCTATTGATAGCAATTCTACAGAGTGGACCAAAAACCCTGATTTTGACACAAGTGTCGAAATTCTTGAGTTCAGAATACTTCAAGCCGGCTTAACTTACGGTAAATACGGTCTTTACGGCTTTACAATGAAATATTCTGATTTCGGTTACGGCCCCGGCACACTTAATGAAACTACCGACGAAATACTTGACATTAAACTTGTAAATATTTGTGCAAAACCTGCCGGTAGTGTACTTTTCTCATTTGGTAACAAAAAACAACCTTGGTATCAAAGTTCAAAAGAACATTCTTTCTATGCAAAGAATATTTATGTTGAGTCAGCATCAGGCGCTTGCCGTCTTACAAACCAGTTTTATGCTGCACATACAACATTAGACAGTTTGTATATTCCTGATTCACTTGGTTCATGCTTTACAGCTGGCAAGTCTTATGTTAAAAAGTCTGCAAATGTTGCAAATTCTGTTTATACAGTTTGTAACTCTTACTTAGGTGGTATGGTTGCAACTGCTTCAAATGGCTTTGCAATTCAGTATCAGGGTGCAGACAATGTGGCTTTTGGCACTAATATAGTTAAACTTAATTATAAAAACAACTATCTCCACGATTTTGTTAACACTGTAACAGCTGAAGAAAATTATATGATAAGATTTGACTCCAAATCTTATTCACATGTTAACCTTATTGACAACTACATCGCATATTCAGAAAGCTATGCAAATACAAAACTTTTGTATAACTACAGGGCAGCTACTACAGCTCGTACCGACGGTTCTGTTGTTATCGCAGGTAACTATTTAAGCGGTGTCAACCCAACAGTTGATATTAAATACAGTGATGAACTTAACTGTACCGATAAATTAACTATTTACGGTAACTATCTTCCCACAAGTGCTACAGATCCAACTGGTCAAAGTCTTGAAGCAGCTGACGGTATTGTAGGCGAAGATTGGTACTGGCTTGATGCTGCTATGACAAAACGCAGTGACGTTCTTGCATATACACTTGCAGCTGCAACAGGTACAGAAGACACTGTTGAAGTTAATAACACTCGCAAGACAATTGAGTATACAGCAAAAACAAACGATTACACAACACTTTCAGGTGACACCTTTACAATCGATACTGACTTTATTACTGTAACAGCAGGCTACACATTAAAGTTTGGTGAAACTGCACACGGTGAAACCATAAATGTTGCTAAATCAAACGAAGGCACAACCTTTACATTTACTGTAACAGATGCAGAAAATACAGTTAATGATACATGGACTGTTACAATCACTTATGTTGTAGGTGCTACTGCTTTCAAAGGCAACTACACAAGCACACCTTATACATATAAAGATATAAATGGTAATGATGCTACAATATCAATTCCTGATACAGCAGTATTACTTACAGACCTTGCAAAAGGCGCTAGCAAAGGCGAGTCTGTTATCGCTCGTTGGGACGGCCAGCTCTATTCATTCATAGTTGGTACAAATGCTTTTGCAACTGTTGCAGACCTCGAAAGCTGGGCAGCAGAAAACAATGTTGCAACACCCGACGTAATCGTAACAGATTATGAGGTTGGTTCGGTTACAATTTCACGTAGCGCAAAATTCTACGGTCCTAACTGGAACACATCTCCTTTGGTAGTCCCTGAAAACTGGAAAGCTCTCACCTCATACGGTGCAGACTGGACAGAAAATGCTGACTACTTTGCTACAGTTAAAAACACTGCAGACCAAGACGTTTCTAAAGCAGACCTTGCAAAGATGGGCACAGTTGCTATCGGTGCAGGCGTTGCAGGTAACGTATCACTTTACGGTATTACACTTACCGGTAAAGTAACCGATTCAAACAGAGAGTCAACAGCAGGCGAAAATGTAAATATCGAACTTGTTAACATCTGTGTAAATGACAGATCTGTTGCTGGCGGTGTTTATGCCGGTGGCGATATCGATACAAATTCAGTATACCTTAATAATGTTTACGCTAAATCCGGTTCAACATTCGTGGCTCCTATTTCAGGTACAGTTTCAAAGAATACTGTAGTTGATACATTCTGGATTCCCGAAGCTGTTGGTGCTGCATGCACAACAAACGAAGCTATCACAACAGGTGTTGGTGTTAATGTTATCTACCGCAATTCAAACCTCAGAGGTGTTGCAGGTGCAAACAATATGTACTTCAACGCACAGGGCGAGTTTACATTTGATAACAACGTTTTCTATAATTACGTAACAAACGGCAACCGCTTTATAAGAGTTCATGCAGGTAAAGCAAACAAGATTACTGTTACAAACAACTATATTTCATTCCCTAACGCTGAAACCGAATTGGTTTACGGCACAAGTGCTGCAAGTTCTAAAGACAATGTTACTACTTTAAAACTTGTAGACAATGTTCTTATAGGCTTTAGATATCATCAAGTTAAGATTACAAACGAACCTATCGATAACGACTTAATCGAACTTCATGGCAACTTTGCAACACCTGATGTATATCCTACAATGCAGGACGAAGATAAAACTAAACTTGATGATGAAAAAGTTGCAGCTCTTAAAAATGCTGTAGGCTTTAGGGCTGAAAAGAAAACCGAAGCTCCCGAAAATTCTTCTTATGTTGAAGGTAATAACGTTAAAGACTATTACCTCGATGTAGATCGTACAAAGGTTCCTACTGTTCTCTACGCTTACGATTTTGCAGAGGGTACTAATGTAGATAAGACAGCAAAGAAAATCTACTACAAAGTAGCAGAAGGAGACCCGAGAATTGTTGTAGATGGAGAATCAGGCGTTGTAACTGTTAACCTTACAGACATCGTTGTTTGCTCACCTGCTTATAACGACATTTTGGCAACAGCATCTTACACAACAGATACTGCTTATCCGATAACATTCTCACTTTCACTTTCTGCTAAAGAATCTGTTTCAGAAGAAGAGGCTCCTTTAACAGATACTTATACAGTAATTCTTTACGACACAGCAGATAAAACTGTTCTTGCTCAGAGCATTGCCGGTGCTCAGTCAGTTATTACAAATAATGAGCCTTCAATTAATTCGAAAACTGCACTCGAAACTGTTATTGCAGCAGCTAATTTAGTTGCAGCTAACGAAGCAGCAACAGAAGCAGAAATCATTGATGCAATAGTTGCTATAAATGAGGCATGCAGCGTTGTAGTTTCACTTTCACCCATTACAGAAGCTTTGGAAAATGTTACAGCAAACGATTTGCTTAACGCTGATGTAACACCAAACTCAAAAGCTGCTCTTACTGCTGCAGTTGAAGCTGCTAACACAGCAAAAGCTAAAGCAGATATTACAGCAGAAGAAGTTGGCGTGGCAGTTAAAGCAGTTGATGATGCTGTTGCAGCACTTGTTTACCTCACAGATATTAAAGCTGCAATTGCTACCGCTAAATCAACTTCTGTAGTAGATGCTACAAACGAAAGTTCTAAAGCACTTTCTGATGCAATTGAGTTTGCTGATGCTCTTGCTAACAAACCCGATGTAACTAAGACAGAACTTGACTTGGCTATAGGTGAACTTAACAATGCAGTTGCAGGTATGGTTTACCTTACAGATTACTACACAGCTCTTGCCGCTGCAAAAGCTGCAATAGCAGATGCTACAGGCAAATGTGTAAAACAGATAGAAAAAGTTCAGGCTGTTATTGCAGCTAACGAAGCACTTGCACAGCAAGGTTTTGCTACAAAGGCTGCCGTTACAGAAGCTGCAAATGCGCTCAATGCTGCAGCAGCAACTGATCTTACACATAAACATACAAACTATGTTTACAATAACGATGCAACAACCGAAAAAGACGGCACAAAGACTGCTCTTTGCGATAACGGTTGCGGAACACCCAATACTGTTACAGCAGAAGGCACAAAACTTAATAATACTGTAGAAATTAAAGATACAGCAGCAATCTTTGGTGATGTAAAGACAGGCAGCTGGTATAAAGAGTTTGTTGACTATGCATACTCATACGGAATGTTTAACGGAAC
>JAZQJA010000015.1:0-8144 GCA_045541455.1 Eubacteriales bacterium | reverse complement strand
GTAGACTTTTTAGAACCACGGAAACCGAGCTCACCGGCTGATGCCCATGAAAGAGCGTTGCCCTGTGTGTCGGTAATTGTAACTATTGTGTTGTTGAAGGTTGACTGGATATGGGCTGCACCACGTTCAATGTTTTTCTTTTCGCGACGACGACGAGTCGTAGCTCTTTTAGCAGTAGCCATTAAAGTTTACCTCCTACTTATTTCTTCTTGTTTGCTACGGTTCTCTTCGGACCCTTACGTGTACGTGCGTTAGTTTTTGAACGCTGACCTCTTACAGGTAAGTTTTTGCGGTGACGAAGACCACGATAGCTTCCAATTTCAATAAGTCTCTTAATATCCAATGCAACGGTACGACGACGGTCACCTTCTACCTGAAGGTTGTGGTCGATATACTCACGAAGCTTGGAAATATCTTCTTCTGTAAGATCCTTAACGCGTACATCAGGATCGATGCCTGTGTCTTCAAGAATCTTTTTAGATGTTGTAAGACCAATACCATAAATATAAGTGAGGCCTATTTCAACTCGCTTATTATTAGGAAGGTCAACACCAGCAATACGTGCCATTTATCAAAGCACCTCCATATTTGTTGTTGCGACAGTCGGGGTTAATTAACCCTGACGCTGCTTGTGCTTGGGATTCTCACAGATAACCATGATTCTACCCTTGCGCTTAATGATTTTGCATTTTTCGCAAATCTTTTTTACAGAAGGTCTGACTTTCATTTGGATTTTACCTCCTTAAAATTTAGGAGTATGATTTTAAATCATACTATTTTCTGTCTTATTTCGAACGCCAAGTAATGCGTCCTTTTGACAGGTCGTACGGTGACATCTCTACCGTTACCTTATCACCGGGAAGTATGCGTATGAAGTTCATACGAAGCTTACCTGAGATGTGAGCAAGTATTTGATGTCCACCTTGAATTTCTACCTTGAACATTGCGTTAGGCATTGCTTCAACAACGGTGCCTTCAAGTTCAATCATATCTGATTTTGACATTACATTTCCTCCTCATAAGTGCCGCAAAACTCTTTTAAAGCGTTGCGAATCGCACGATTGGTTTCAAGCTGTTGTGCTTTAAGATAAGTGTTGGTGAGTTTTAGATGCTTCGGGTTCTTGCGCTTTGGGCACGTGAGCCGCCGCTCTTTTCCATCACACACTAACAGATAGTTTTCGGTCTCCTTAACTATTACCATCACTTTTGTCTTATCTCTACCCGCGTTTGATATTACTACTCTACCTACCATATTGCACCTCAGGGTTTAGTCATAATCTGGGGTCCATCCGGAGTAATTACAATAGTATGCTCAAAGTGAGCAGATAAAGAGCCGTCTTTTGTAAGCACCGTCCAGCCGTCAGGCATAATTTTTACGTCATAATGTCCTACGTTTATCATAGGCTCTATGGCGAGTGTCATGCCAGGCATAAGACGAATTCCTCGTCCTTGAGTGCCAAAATTAGGTACTTCGGGGGCTTCGTGAAGCTGTGTGCCTATGCCGTGACCGACAAACTGACGCACAACCGAATATCCCCTTTTTTCGACATACTGCTGAATAGCAGCGCCTATATCACCCAATCTGCCGCCGGACACCGCCGCCGAAATGCCTTCGTAAAGGCTTTCCCTTGTAGTATCCATCAGCCGCTTTGCCTCTGCAGAAACATCTCCGCAGGCAAAAGTGGCGGCATTATCGCCGTGATATCCCTCAAACTTTGCACCCAAATCGATTGACACGATGTCGCCCGCCTGAATAACACGTTTTTTTGAGGGTATGCCGTGAATTACCTCGTTGTTGATTGATATACATGCGGTTGCAGGATAGCCGTTGTAATTTTTAAAGTTAGGAACTGCGCCCTGACTTAAAATATACTTTTCGGCTATTTTGTCAAGCTCGGCTGTCGTAACACCCGGCTCTACCGCACTGCCTGCTAATTTTAATGCTTCGGCCGATATTCTGCAAGCTTCTCGCATTACTTTAAGCTCGCGGCCGGTTTTAAGGACTATCATAGCTTATATCTCCGACAAAGTGTCGAGTACCAACTTGGTTGTGTCCTCAACCTTTGGCTGACCCTCTACGGTAATCAGCTTGCCCTGGTTTTTGTAATAGCTTTTGAGTGGCTCAGTCTGCTTGTGATAGATATCGAGTCTATCAAGCACAGTGTCGGGCTCATCATCTTTACGGATAATAAGTGGAGCGCCACAACCGTCACAAATTCCCTCTGTTTTTGGCTTTTTATACTCGGTGTGATAGCTTGCGCCACACTTTTCACAAACACGGCGGCCTGACATACGTTTTACGATTTCACGATCGCTAACTTCTAAAGATAGCGCAGCGTCAATGCTAACGTTCATGCTGTCAAGCGCTTCGGCTTGTGGAATTGTGCGTGGAAAGCCATCAAGTATAAAGCCATTTTGGCAATCGTCTTCGGCAAGACGTTCCTTAATGATGCCGATTACGACATCATCCGGAACCAATCTGCCGCTGTCGATATAAGCCTTAGCCTTTAAGCCCATCTGTGTACCGTTTTTAAGTGCAGCACGAATAATGTTGCCGGTCGAGATGGTAGGAATATTGTATTTTTCAGAGATTACCTCTGCCTGAGTACCTTTACCGGCACCAGGTGCTCCTAAAAGTATGAGCTTCATTCTAATACTCCTTAATCTAAGAATCCCTTATAATGACGCATCATCATTTGAGACTCAAGATTGTTTACTGTGTCAAGTGCAACACCAACCATAATAAGTACTGATGTACCACCAAGTGAAATGTTGATACCACCAACGTTACCTACAATGATAGGAAGAATTGCGATTACGCTCAAGAAGAGAGCGCCCATCAAGGTTATTCTTGACAAGATTTTTGAAATAAAATCGGAAGTGGGCTTGCCAGGTCTGATACCGGGAACCGCGCCGCCGTTTTTACGGAGATTGTTTGCCATTTCTACGGGATTAAACTGAATTGTTGCATAGAAGTAAGCAAATGCAATAATCATTATAAAATAAATCACTGCGTAGAAGATACCTTGTGTTGTGAAAAGTGCCATTGCATCTTTCCAGAAAGGTAAATCAATCATATTTGTGTCAGTAAAGCTCAAAATCATTGTTGGGAGCATCAAGATTGATGATGCAAAGATTACAGGCATTACACCAGACATATTAACCTTGATCGGAATATGTGTATTCTGACCGCCATACATCTTGTTACCAACAACACGTTTTGCATACTGAACAGGAATACGACGTTCTGCATGTGTCATCCAAACGATGAATGCGATAACAGCCAAGAATGCAATAACGATACCAATTACTGCAACGTATTGTTCTTGCTGCCAGTATAACAACAATGCTTCTGCTGCTTGAGGTCCGCGAGAAAGAATACCCGCGAAAAGCAATACTGAAATACCGTTGCCGATACCTTTAACGTCGATTTGTTCGCCAAGCCACATCACCACAGCTGAACCTGCAGTAAAGGTTAAAACTATAACAATTGCTGCAAACCATAAGCCGCTTGTAACGCTCAAGAAGCCGCTTGCTTCCAAATAGAAGTAGTAGGCAATACCCTGAATAAGCGCCAAAATTACTGTTGTGTAACGAGTAATAGTAGCAAGCTTTTTCTGTCCCTCTTCGCCTTCTTTTGAAAGACGCTCGAGGTATGGGATTGCTACGCAAAGCAACTGAATAATAATTGATGCGTTAATGTAAGGGGTGATAGACATTGCGAATATAGCACCGTATTCTAGACCGCCACCTGTAAGTATTGACAAGTAGCTGAAGAACTCATTTACACCGCTTTCTGTACCAGCGTGAACAAATGCGTTCTTCAATGCAGAAAAGTCTACGTACGGAACTGGAATGTATGAGCCAATGCGGAAAATTACGATAACAAAAAGTGTGAAGAGAATCTTGCTTCTAAGCTCTTTGACTCTCCAAGCATTTTTTAAAGTTTCCAACATTCTCAAATCACCTCTGCCTTTCCACCTGCAGCGTTAATTTTTTCTGCGGCCGATGCAGAGAATGCGTTAAGGTTAACTGTAAGCTTCTTTGTAAGCTTGCCGTTGCCCAAAACCTTTACAGGCTTGTCAGCCTTTTTAATGATGTTCTTTTCTGCTAAAGCTGCTGCGTCAACAGTAGCGCCATCCTCAAATACCTCGAGGGCTGCTACGTTGATTGCAATCCATTCTTCAGCGAAAATGTTGTTAAAGCCACGCTTTGGTACACGTCTCTGAAGTGGCATCTGACCACCTTCAAAGCCAATTCTCATGCCGTGACCAGCACGAGCCTTTTGACCCTTGTGACCCTTGCCGGCAGTTTTACCGTTGCCGGAACCATGACCTCTGCCTATACGCTTTGATTCTTTTGTAGAACCAACTGCGGGAGATAATTCATGCAATTTCATTGTTCGCACCTCCTTGCTTAATTAGTGACGTTTAAAGTCACCATGTAAAATCTTTAATTAGCCTTCAATAATCTTTACAAGGTGTGATACCTTGTTTACTTTACCTCTGGTTTGAGCGTTGTCAGGCTGAACCTTAACATCGCCAACCTTACGAAGACCTAAAGATTCTACGGTTGCGATCTGGTCCTTTTTAGAACCAATTGTGCTCTTTACGAGTTTTACAGTAAGGCCGGCAGCCTTTTTCTTTGTTGCCATAGTGCTGCTCCTCCTTAACCTATAATTTCTTTAACGTCTTTGCCACGAACTGCAGCAACCTGGCTAGCGTCACGAAGAGCTGCAAGGCCTGCAACTGTTGCACGAACTACATTGCACGGATTATTTGAGCGAAGTGCCTTTGTACGGATGTCTTTAATACCAACCATCTCAACAACTGCACGAACTGCGCCACCGGCGATAACACCGGTACCAGGGCCAGCGGGTTTTAAAAGCACGCGGCCTGCGCCAAATTCACCAATAATTTCGTGAGGGATTGTAGTTCCCTTAAGTGAAACCTTAATAAGATTTTTCTTTGCATCTTCGATACCCTTGCGGATAGCGTCCGGAACTTCACCTGCTTTACCGAGACCGAAGCCTACGATACCGTTGCCGTCACCAACAACTACAAGAGCAGAGAATTTCATAATGCGGCCGCCCTTAACGGTCTTAGATACACGATTTATAGCAACTACGCGTTCCTGTAAATCTAATGTTGTTGCGTCAATATTTGTAGCCAAAAGTATTTCCTCCTTCTTCTTACTTAGAACTTGAGGCCGCCCTCACGGGCACCTTCGGCAAGCTCCTTGACACGGCCGTGATAAATGTAACCACCGCGGTCAAAAACAACCTCTGTGATACCTTTAGCAGCAGCGCGTTCAGCGATTAACTGTCCAACCTTGCGTGCACCTTCGCAGTTGCCACCGTTCAAATCGAAATCTTTTTCGTTAGAACCGGCTGCTGCGAGTGTAACACCGTTTACGTCATCGATAAGCTGGGCATATATATTGCTGTTGGAGCGGAATACATCAAGGCGAGGACAAGCAGCAGTACCGCTGATCTTTGCACGAACGCGGGCATGGCGCTTAAGTCTAGCCTGATTTTTGTTAGGTTTGCTAACCATCTTTCATACACTCCTTTATTACTTCTTAGAGCCCTTAGCGGCCTTACCTTCTTTGCGGCGGATGTGTTCGTCAGAGTATTTGATACCCTTGCCCTTGTATGGTTCGGGTGGTCTCTTCTTACGAACGTCAGCTGCAAACTGGCCAACCAACTGCTTATCTGCACCACTGATAACTATCTGGTTAGCAGATGGTACTTCAATGTGAATTCCTTCAACTTCAGGCATAATTACCTGATGTGAATAACCCAAGTTCATAACAAGGTTATTACCCTGTTTCTGTGCACGGTAACCTACGCCGTTGATGTCAAGTGTCTTTGAGTAACCCTCAGATACACCGATAACCATGTTAGCGATAAGTGTACGTGTAAGACCGTGTAAAGAACGATGCTCTTTAACGTCGCTTGGGCGGGTAACGATAACTTCGTTTCCCTCTACTGCAACGGTGATGTCTGCGTTATGAGTGTAGCTAAGCTCACCCTTAGCGCCCTTAACGGTAACTGTGTTGCCGTCAAGCTTAACCTCAACACCTGCAGGTATTGTGATAGGCTTTTTACCTATACGTGACATAACCCTGCACCTCCTTACCAAACATAAGCAAGCACTTCGCCGCCAACGTTAGCTTTGCGTGCTTCTTTGTCTGTCATAATTCCTTTAGAGGTGGAAAGGATTGCTATACCAAGGCCTTTCATAACCTTAGGCATATCCTCTACGTTTGTGTAGATGCGCAGACCTGGTTTTGATACACGGCGAATGCCTGTGATGGTCTGTGCTTTGTTCTGGCCGTACTTCAACACAATGTGAATTACGCCCTGCTTACCGTCTTCTTCGACGGTGAAGCTGCTGATGTAACCCTCGTCAAGCAAAATCTGGGCAATTGCCTTCTTTACTTTGGACGCCGGTACATCTACCGAATCGTGTTTTGCTGCAGATGCGTTACGAATTCTCGTAAGCATATCAGCTATTGTATCGGTGATTTGCATACCGTAAACCTCCTTAAGCTATTTTCGCCTTACCAGCTTGCCTTCTTAACACCAGGGATCTCGCCTTTGTAAGCAAGTTCTCTGAAGCATATACGGCAGATGCCGTACTTGCGAAGATAAGCGTGGGGGCGGCCACAGATTTTGCATCTGTTGTATTCTCTTGTAGAAAACTTAGCTGGACGAGCCTGCTTAACTTTCATAGATGTTTTAGCCATAATTCCTTACTCCTTACTTCGCAAACGGAGCGCCCATAAGTGTTAAAAGCTCACGAGCCTCTTCATCTGTCTTAGCGGTAGTTACGAACATAATGTCCATACCGCGTACCTTGTCGATTTTATCATATTCGATTTCAGGGAAAATCAACTGTTCCTTAACGCCCATTGCATAGTTGCCGCGGCCGTCGAAAGAGTTGGGGTTGATACCTCTGAAGTCACGTACACGTGGAAGTGCAGCGTTGAATAGACGATCAACAAATTCATACATCTTTTCACCACGAAGGGTAACCTTTGCGCCGATTGTCATACCTGCACGAAGCTTAAAGTTCGCAACAGACTTCTTAGCGCGGCAAGGAATAGCCTTCTGACCGGTGATAAGTCCTAAATCTGCGATAATTGC
Organism: Eubacteriales bacterium; assembly: GCA_045541455.1. GTDB lineage: Bacteria > Bacillota > Clostridia > Oscillospirales > QAKW01 > RGIG9041. The sequence goes on along the minus strand of JAZQJA010000015.1, from coordinate 994 downwards.
ATCGATAACCTTTGAGTTAGCGATTGCCTCACCACAGCCTACATTGATTACAACCTTATCGAGCTTCGGAATCTGCATGACGCTCTTATAGCCAAATTTGGTCATCAATGCAGGAGCAACTGAATTTTTATATTCATTTCCAAGCGTTGACATAAGTCATGTCCTCCTTATCTCTTAAAAAGTTGCGCCGCATTTTTTACAAACGCGATCTTTTGAGCCATCTTCGTTGATCTTTGCACCAACGCGTGTTGGCTTGTCACATTTAGGGCAAACTACCTGCAATTTGCAAGCGTAGATTGCGCCTTCAGTTTCAATAATGCCTGAAGGATCGCCAGCCTTGCGAGGTTTAACGTGTTTCTTAACTTTGTTAAGACCTTCAACAATAACCTTGCCTTCCTTTGGGCTAACCTCAAGAACCTTACCGGTCTTCTTGCGGTCCTCTTTGTCTCCTGTAAGAAGAATTACAGTATCGCCTGTTTTAATGTGAAGTTTATTCATTCTAACTTACCTCCCATTAAAGTACTTCCGGAGCAAGAGAAAGAATCTTAGTATAATCTTTCTCACGTAACTCACGGGCTACAGGTCCAAAAATACGGGTGCCGCGGGGGTTTTTGTCCTCACGGATAATAACTGCCGCATTTTCGTCAAATCTGATGTATGTGCCGTCACTACGACGAAGACCCTTAGCAGAACGAACTACAACGGCCTTAACAACATCGCCCTTCTTAACAGTACCGCCGGGAGCGGCCTTTTTAACAGAAGCCACGATAACGTCGCCAATGTTGGCATACCTCCTTCTGGAGCCTCCAAGAACACGGATGCACATAATTTCTTTAGCACCGGTATTGTCGGCAACCTTGAGGTAACTCTGTTGTTGTATCACAGTGTTTTCCTCCTTGTAAGACTACTTAGCCTTTTCGATTATTTCAACCACGCGCCAACGTTTATCCTTGGAGAGCGGTCTCGTTTCCATAATAAGAACTCTGTCGCCAAT
>JAZQJA010000014.1:0-43224 GCA_045541455.1 Eubacteriales bacterium | reverse complement strand
AGAGCGCAACCTTGCCAAGGTTGAGGTAGCGAGTTCGAGCCTCGTCACCCGCTCCAAAATTGGCGAGGCTAATAAGCCTTGCTGTTTTTTTATCCCACTAAACAAAAGCGGATAACCATAGTTGGTTGTCCGTTTTTGTTTAGTGATTATAAAATTAGTAAAAGGTATTGACAAATTCAAAAGCCTTTGCTATTATATTAAAGCATTAAGAGTTTGCGGGTGTAGCTCATCTGGTAGAGCGCAACCTTGCCAAGGTTGAGGTAGCGAGTTCGAGCCTCGTCACCCGCTCCAATATAAAAAGCAGTCTTGAATAAAGACTGCTTTTTATATTGTTTTCTTTTTACATCTTTCCATATATTCTTTTGGTGGCATGCCTACTCTGCTTTTAAATATTCTTGAAAAGCAATATATGTTTGTGTATCCGACAGCTGTACAAACTTGCGAAACATTCATGTCTTCCTCTTCAAACATCCTTCGTGCCTGGCGCATTCTGTAATCTATTATGTAGTTTTGCGTACTTTTGTTTTTGTATGTTTTAAAAAGTCTTGATAAATAACTTCTTTCTATACCAAGAAGATTAGATATGTTTTCAACACTTATATTTTTATTGTAGTTTTGTTTTATATATTCAACTGCCTGCATCATATAAGCATTTTTAGTAGAAAATCTTTTTTCTGTGTAATGTTCATATAAACAACTTAGTATATCATAAAACGTTAAAAGTATAGTATAATCACAAATTACATCTTTGCTACATTCATTAATCAAATCTCGCGCACATTCATAAATTCTATTAATATTTTCAAATTTCAAAATGTAACTCGATTCTTTTTTTTCTGCTAAAAGCACAATTTCTTTTACTGATTCTCCCTGCATGATAACGGAGATTATTGAGAGAGGTTCAATACTGTCGGCTTTTAATTGCACTGTTACTCCTTTAGGTATTACAACACCGTTGCCTTTTGTAACTGTAAATCGTTTGTCTAAATATGAAACAACGCCTTTACCTTCATAAATAAAAACAAAAATATAACTATCGTCATTATAAATTTTATCGGCTTGGGATGGGTTGAACTCTGCTGTGTTGCAACCAATTAGTTTTGCATCGGGAAATTTATGTTCAGCAAAACTATATGAGTTAAGTTTTTTAAACTTCTCCATAATTTTCACTCCAATAAAAAAGTAACCGTATATTTAATACGGTTACTAAATTATACAACATAAAGTCAAAAAAGTCAACATAAAATCAAATGCTAAAAACGTATTCTTCTTGTAAGCCTTTTACGTTTTTTTCTATTGTTTTGTGTAATCATAACGATTATATAAATTATGATAAATAACAGTAGAATTACACTGATGATTCTAACCCATATATTTTTAAAAAAGGTTTCTATTAGATGTAAATAATATAAGACGGTTGAACGCTTAACATTGTCGCCAGCAACGAGATTGGCTTTTGCATAAGTAACGCCGTCCTTTTTTAATACAATTGTACCTAACACATCACCTTCGGTGATTGGTGCAAAAATTTCACTTTGAGTAGTGATTTCACGTTCTAGCGTTGTTATATCCATATCAATGGGAATAACCGAATATAAGTTTTTTTCGGGCATTAATACCAAGTGGTCACCTTTTGCGGACAACTTTACTTCAACTTCTGTTATGATTTCAGTGTCGTTAAGAACTTTTGTGTTTTTGTAGTTATCGAATGCCCAATTATACAATGCTTTTGAGTCGGCAAAAACTGTGTTTGTACTACCAGCCTTTTTTTCAACATTCATAGCAACAAGTATAAATTCTGTATCACCTTTGTTTGCTATCGAAACAAGGTTGTAACCTGCCGGTGTAGTTGTACCTGTTTTTCCTGCTCTGCAATATTTATAGAATATTCCGCTGTTTTGTCTTAATAAGCTATTGGTTGTTACCAGTGTGCGTTTTTGTTCGGTTTTATTTGTTGGGTCTATTATATGTGTGGGCTCTGAAAGATATTTCAAAACTTTTTCGTTTGCGAAAGCGGCTTTTGCGATTTCTGCAATATCTTTAGCTGTTGTATAATGCATGGGGTCGTGTAAACCGTGTGTGTTAACAAAGTGAGTGTTTTGAGCACCAAGTTCTAGCACTTTTGCGTTCATTTTATCAACGAATTCAGTGGTGCTTCCGCATAGATGAATAGCCATTGCATTAGCTGCTTCGTTTGCGCTTGAAATGGCTATTGCATACAGCATATCATCAATTTTAATGATTTCTCCGTCTTTCAAATTAATGTTTGATCCACCTATGCCCACATCATCGTAACATTCTTTTGTGACTGTTACATTTTGCTCATAGTCGGTAATTAATTCAGTAGCTACAAGTAATGTTACAAGTTTTGTGAGTGAAGCAGGAAAAATTTTTTCTTCTGGAGATTTCTCATACACTACTGCACCGGTGTTTGTGTTAATCATAATTATATTTCTTGCTGTAACGTCAGGCGCGTGCTCTTTTTCGGTTGCTGCTAAAACTGGCGAACATATGCAAATAAAGAAAATTGTCAAAGCAGTAATAAATGCTGATATTCTTTTTTTCATCCTAAAAACCCTTTATAAATTATTATTCGATAATAGTATAATAAGAAAACGTAAAAAAGTAAAGTATAAATAAATCTATTTTATCCAATTGTATTGTTGTTTTGAAGGAGGATAACCAAGTTTTTCTTTAAAAACTGTTGAGAAATATTTTACATCATTAAATCCTGCACGTTCGGCCGCTTCACTTACTGTAACGCTAGCAGAATTCAGCAAAGTTTTGGCATGTTCTAAGCGTAAATCAATTATATATTTTTTGGGTGAAATTCCAAAAAAATTTTTGAATTGCTTTCTTAGATATACTTCGCTTATTCCTACCTTTTTAGCAACGGAGTCGATTTTTAATGTACAATCTGTATAGTTTGTGTGAATGTAATCAACTGCCGCTTTTATAGTTTCCGGCAAGTCGTTATCATAAATATCATTTGACAGAATAGCAAATAGTTTATAAAGAAGCGATGTTGCTTCGTAATAATAACTATCTCGTTTTTGAGTCCATAATCTTAAAATTTCACAAAAAATTTGTTCTATTTTTTTGTAGTCTTTTGGAATTATACTTTGAATTTTATATGAAACATAGTTTTGAACATCAAAGTGTATAACTATCATTTTGTCATATTCACTGAATCTTGTATAATTAACCCCAGCAGGAAAATATGTAAGGCAGCCGTCACCAAGATTTAATGAGCCATTATTATATTTTATCACGCATTTTGATTTTATACGTAGTGATAAGGCAGAGAAATTGCGATTTTTAATATGTGAAGTATCGTTTTCATATTCAAACTCAATAGCGTCTAAAATTGCTATCTTTAAATTCTTTTTATCAAAAATCATAATATCACCATTAACATTATTACATATATTGTTTCGAAAATCAAACCTTTTTTTGTGTTTAATAGGTGTAATACCATAACTTAAAGTGGTATAATGATATAAATTATTGGAGGTGGTTTGAATGTCCAGAAAGGACTCGGCACTTAAGTATTTTGAAAAATATAAAGAATATACAGACAAGAGAGTGGAAAGCGGTATAGAACTTTATCGAAAAGGTACTGCTGAAATTACAGTTAAATATGCTGATGGCTCTGAGGTCTCCAATCTTGTAATTAAAGTCAAACAAAAAAATCATGAATTTAAATACGGTGCTAATGTATTTATGCTTGGCGAACTTCATGACGAAGCTAAAGAATCGGCATATCGTGATAGCTTTGCAAAGACATTTAATATTGCAACTCTTCCGTTTTACTGGAATAGTGTTGAACCAGAGGAAGGTAAGCACCGATATTCTACTGATAGTCCTGAAATATATCGCCGTCCTCCAATAGATTTGTGTATGGAATATTGTAAGGAACGCGGGATTGAACCTAAAGCACACTGTCTTAATTATGATTGGTTTACACCAGATTGGGCAATAGATCTACCTGTGCCTGAATTTAAAAAGAAGTTGGAAAAACGCTTTTTTGAACTTGCTGAACGCTATGGTGATAAAATTAAGAGTTGGGAAGTTACAAACGAAACATTTTCAGTTGAAGGCAGAAAAACATCCAAATTCTTTTTTGAAAGGGATTTTGTTGAGTGGAGTTATGATATGGCTCAACGATATTTTCCTAATAATCATTTGATTATAAACGATTATTATTTTTGGGATCGTAAACTTTATGGCGATCGCAGTTCATATTTCATGCAGATTGAGCGTTTGCTGAACAAAGGAAAACATATAGATTCAATTGGTTTTCAAATGCATAGCTTTTTCCCGCTTGAAATGGAAGAAGGGTATGCAGAAGAACGATATAACCCAATGGTGTGGTACAGAATACTTGATAACTATGCTGTATTTGGTAAAAAAATTCAAATTACCGAAACGACTATTCCAGCATACTCCGATGCACCTGAGGATGAAGAAGTGCAAGCAGAACTAATAAAAAATCTTTATCGTGTTTGGTTTAGTCATCCGTCAATGGAAGCTATTATTTATTGGAATCTTGTTGATGGCTATGCATTTTCCAGAAACGCACGCGGACGTGATTCAATTGGGGATTATTCAGGAGGAGAAAACCAATATCGCGGTGGTCTGCTTAGATTTGATATGAGCGAAAAGCCGGCTTTAAAGGTTATTCAGGATTTATTTGGAAAAGAATGGCGGACAGAAGTTACGGTTAAATCAGATAATTCTGAAGTTCTTTTTAGAGGATTCTATGGAGATTATGAACTGGAAATTTTGGCGGATGGTAAGACAATCAAGAAGGATATATTGCTTTCTTCCAACACACATAATAAATTTGAAATTATCATTTAAGGTATAAAAAATCGATGTTTATGCATCGATTTTTTATTTTATGCAGAAAAAATGCATAAAATACACAAATAGATGAGAAGTGTTGCACAAAAGATAAGAACCGTGATACTAAATATATGTATATCATAACGAAAAATTAAAAAATCACGAAAACTGTTGCATAATTATGCAATACATGGTAAAATGTTTGCATTGAAAAAATCAACCTTTTTGGAGGAAATAAAAATGGATAAGAAAAATATAAAAAAAGTTGTTTTGGCATATTCGGGTGGTCTTGATACATCTATTATAATTCCGTGGCTTAAAGAGAATTATAACAATTGTGAGGTAATTGCTGTATCAGGTAATGTAGGGCAAGCGGATGAGCTTGAAGGACTTGAAGAAAAAGCTCTTAAGACTGGCGCATCAAAACTTTACATAGAGGATTTGACAGAGGAGTTTGTAGATGAATATGTAATTCCTACTGTTAAAGCTGGTGCTCTTTATGAAGAATATATGCTTGGCACATCGTTTGCTCGTCCAATAATAGCTAAACGCATTTGTGAAATTGCTCTTGCTGAGGGTGCTGATGCAATTTGTCATGGCTGTACCGGTAAGGGTAATGACCAAGTTCGTTTTGAACTTGCCATTAAGGCGTTTGCACCTGATATGCCTATTATTGCACCTTGGCGTGAGTGGGATATAAAATCTCGTGAAGAAGAAATTGAGTATGCTGAAGCTCATAATATTCCTCTAAAGATTAATCGTGAAACAAACTATTCAAAAGATAAAAATCTATGGCATCTTTCACACGAAGGCTTGGACCTTGAGGATGCAGGGAATGAACCGACTTATGAAAAAGAGGGATTTCTTGAAATGGGTGTTTCGCCTATAAATGCACCTGATGTTCCAACATATATTACTCTTGATTTTGAAAAAGGTTGTCCGGTTGCATTTAATGGCGAAAAAATGAGTGCCAAAGAAATTATTCTTGCCTTGAATAAAGTTGGTGGTGAAAATGGAATTGGACTTCTTGATATTGTAGAAAACCGCCTTGTTGGTATGAAATGTCGCGGTGTGTATGAAACTCCCGGTGGCACTATTCTCTATTTTGCACATAACTATCTTGAAACTCTTTGTCTTGATAAAATGACAGCTCATAAAAAGCAAGAACTTGCCATCACATTTGCAGATCTTGTGTATAACGGTCAGTGGTACACTCCATTACGTGAAGCTCTTTCGGCGTTTGTTGATAAAACACAGGAAAATGTAACCGGTAAAGTCAAATTGAAACTATATAAAGGTAATATCATTAAAGCAGGTGCATGGAGCGATTATTCACTTTACTCAGAAGAAATTGCAACCTTTGGTGAAGATGATGTTTATAATCAGGCTGATTCTGCCGGATTTATCAATCTTTTTGGTCTTCCTATAAAAGTTCAGGCTCAGGTAAACGCTAAAAATAAAAAATAAAAACGTTTTAGGAAAGGCAGTTAAAATGGATAAAATGTGGGCAGGGCGCTTTTCAAAAGCCCTTAATCAGACAGCTGATGATTTTAATTCGTCAATACATACCGACTGTCGTATGTACCGACAAGATATAACAGGATCAATGGCTCATGCCGCTATGCTTGCTGCTAAAAATATAATTTCTCTCAAAGACCGTGATATTCTTATCGACGGTCTTGAGAGCATTTTAAGAGATATTGATTCCGGTAAGCTTGAAATAGATATGGCGTGCGAAGATATACATATGTTTGTTGAGGCTGAACTTACAAGGCGTGTTGGCGATGTTGGAAAACGACTTCACACTGCACGCAGCCGTAACGATCAAGTGGCGCTTGATATTCGCTTATATCTTAGAGATGAAAGCAAAAAAATTGTAAAACTCATAAAAAAATTAATGTCAGCATTGCTTTATCAAGCAGAACTAAACAAAAATTCTATTATGCCGGGATATACACATTTACAGCGTGCACAACCTATAAGTTTTGCCCATCACCTTATGGCATATAATATGATGTTTGTACGTGACATAGGTAGAATTGAAGATGCTGTTAAGAGGATGAATTATTCTCCGCTTGGAAGTTGCGCACTAGCAGGCACTACTTATGATACTGACAGAAAAATGACAGCAGATGCACTTGGCTTTGACGGAATTACTATAAATAGCATCGATGGCGTGTCTGATAGAGATTTTTGCGTTGAACTTTTAAGTGCTTTTGCTCTCACTATGACGCATCTGTCTCGTATTTCCGAAGAAATTATTTTGTGGTCGAGTTGGGAATTTAAATTTGTAGAACTTGATGATTCGTTTACCACAGGGTCAAGTATTATGCCACAAAAAAAGAACTCTGATATGGCAGAACTGGTTCGCGGAAAAACCGGTAGAGTATATGGAAATCTTGTTGCAATGCTTACAATGCTTAAAGGTATTCCACTTGCGTATAACAAAGATATGCAAGAAGACAAAGATGCAATTTTTGATAGTATTGACACACTTAAAAACTGTCTTGAGGTATTTGCACCTATGGTAGAAACAATGAAGGCTATACCTGAGAATATGTATAAAGCTGCTCAAGGCGGTTTTATTAATGCTACGGATTTAGCAGATTATCTTACCAAAAAGGATATGCCGTTTAGGACAGCGTATAAGACAGTTGGTGAAATTGTAGCGTATTGCATACAAAATGGATTTGTATTAGACGATATGCCTCTTTCTGATTATAAAAAATTCAGCCCACTCTTTGAACAAGATTTGTATGATGCTATCAGTCTTGAAACCTGTGTGAATAAACGTATTTCAGCAGGCGGAACAGGTCCGGCATCGGTTGATTATCAAATAGAAACAATCAAAGGATATTTAGCATGAAAAAAGTATTTATAGATGGCAGTGCCGGAACAACAGGGCTTAGAATACGTGAACGTCTTTCTGCGAGAAAAGATGTATCGCTTATCACATTGCCCGAAAATTTACGTAAAGATGTAACAGCACGTAAAGATGCAATAAATAGTGCTGATGTTGCATTTCTGTGCTTGCCGGATTTGGCGGCAATTGAAGCTGTGTCACTTGTTGAAAATAACACTACTGTAATTATCGACACATCTACTGCACACAGAACGTTGCCAGAATTTGCTTACGGTTTTCCGGAAATTGATGAAAATATTTTTGAAAAAGTTCGCTCTTCAAAACGAATTGCAGTGCCCGGATGTCATGCTAGTGGTTTTATTGCACTTGTATATCCGCTTGTAAAAGCCGGCGTTATTCCTAAAAATACTCTCTTGACTTGCACATCGATAACTGGTTATTCAGGCGGTGGAAAGCAGATGATTGCTGAGTATCAATCAGAATCACGTTCAAAATATCTTGATTCTCCTCGTCAATATGGTATTACACAGCATCATAAGCACCTAAAAGAGATAGTTCATATTGCTGGATTGGAAAATGCACCGGTATTTATGCCGATTGTTGCTGATTTTTACAGCGGTATGGAAGTTACAGTTCCATTATTTAAAAGTCAAATAAATGGTTCGGTCGAAACTATTAAAGAAATTTATGAAAAAACATATACAGGTCCGATTGTAAACTATAAACCGGATATGTCAGAAAACGGGTTTATGGCTTCAAATATTTTAAGCCATAAAGATTCTATGGATATTACTGTGCATGGCAATGAAGATCGTATTTTACTTGTTTCAAGATATGATAATTTAGGTAAGGGTGCATCTGGTGCTGCAATTGAATGTTTTAACATCGTTACAGGTGTCGACATTACACAAGGACTTGAACTTTAGGGGTGATTTAATGAAAATTATTAATGGCGGTGTTTGCGCAGCTAAAGGTTTTAGTGCAAACGGCATTCATTGTGGTATACGCAAAAATAAAACAAAGCGGGATATTGCTTTAATACTTAGCGAAAAGCGTGCCAGCGCAGCAGCGGTTTATACAACAAATTTAGTTAAGGGAGCTCCTCTTACAGTTACAAAAAATAATATTTCAGATGGTTATGCAAAAGCAATTGTTTGCAATAGTGGAAACGCGAATACTTGCAATGCAAATGGAATTGAAATTGCAAATAAGATGTGTGATATTGTTGCTAAGTCTTGTAATATTGATTCAAAAGATGTTGTTGTTGCATCAACCGGGGTAATTGGACAACCTCTTGATATAACACCAATCGAAAATGGAATGAATGAACTTACGGCGGGGCTTGGTAAACACAGTGATTTTGCTGCAGAAGGAATAATGACTACTGATACTGTAAAAAAAGAAATTGCGGTTGAGTTTGAAATAGGTGGTAAAATCTGTTCACTGGGTGGTATCGCAAAAGGGTCCGGTATGATTCATCCTAATATGGCAACTATGCTCGTATTTATTACAACAGATGTTGCAATTTCTCCGAAAATGTTACATCAAGCATTGTCAATGGATATAACAGAAACATTCAATATGGTAAGTGTTGATGGTGATACATCAACAAATGATATGGTTTGTGTACTTGCAAATGGTATGGCAGAAAACGAACAAATTGTTTGCGAAGGCGATGATTTTAATACTTTTATGAAAGCATTAAACACAGTTACCGTTTATCTTTGCAGACAGATTGCAGGTGATGGTGAAGGCGCTACGAAACTGCTTGAATGTAATGTCAGTGGTGCAAAAGATAAACAGATTGCAAAAATTGTTGCAAAAAGTGTAATTTGCTCAAGCCTTACTAAAGCTGCAATGTTTGGTGCCGATGCCAATTGGGGTAGGGTTTTATGTGCAATTGGTTACAGCGGCGCAAATGTAGACGTATCTAAAATAGATGTTGAATTTAAATCATGTGCAGGCAGTGTTGCTGTTTGCAAAAATGGTTCGGGAATTGATTTTTCTGAAGAAATTGCAAAGCAGGTACTTTTGGAAAAAGAAATTGAAATAAAAGTCAATTTGAATGATGGCGATTTTTCATCTACCGCATGGGGATGCGATTTGACATACGATTATGTAAAAATCAACGGAGATTATAGAACTTAAAGGTGAATGAAATGGCTCTTGATATTACAAATGCACAGCGTGCAGAAATACTAACTCAGGCATTACCATATATTAAAAAGTATTATGGTAAAGTGATTGTTGTTAAATACGGCGGTAATGCAATGATAAATGCCGAACTTAAACAGCAGGTTATGGAAGACATTGTTTTATTATCTCTAATAGGCGTGAAAATTGTTTTAGTGCATGGTGGTGGCCCTGAAATTACCGAAACACTTGATAAACTTGGTAAAGAAACAGTTTTTGTTGAGGGTTTGCGTGTTACTGACAAAGAAACAGCCGATGTTGTTCAAATGGTGCTGGCTGGTAAAATAAACAAAAGTCTTGTTAACTATCTGGAAATTAAAGGTGGTAAAGCTATAGGGCTTTCAGGTATGGACGGTCATATGATAAGTGCTTGTAAAAAAGACGAGCGCCTTGGCTTTGTTGGAAAAATCACAGAAGTAGATGCAACTCCTATAATAGATGTACTTGAAAAAGGTTATATCCCTGTTGTTTCTACAATCGGTTGTGATATGGAAGGTAATGTTTATAATATAAATGCTGATACTGCGGCCGCTAAAATTGCCGCTGCTATCAATGCTGAACGACTTATAACAATGACCGATATTGCGGGTATTTTAAGAGATAAAGATGATCCATCATCACTTATTTACGAAATGGATATTAATGAGGCCTCAAATCTTACAGCTGAAGGAATAATATCGGGTGGAATGATTCCTAAGGTTGAATGCTGTGTTGATGCAGTTAAAAACGGAGTTGGAAGAGTAATAATTCTTGACGGAAGAATTCCTCACGCGATACTTATAGAAATGCTTACAAATGAAGGTGCAGGCACAATGATTTCCAAGGAGAAGGACCATGAGCGTTAAATTAAACGACAGTCAGTATATAGCAAATACTTATGCACGTTTTCCACTTGAAATTGTTTCGGGTAACGGATCCTATGCCTATGACGAGAATGGAAAAGAATATATCGACCTTGCTACAGGTATAGCTGTTAATACATTCGGATTTTCAGATAAAGAATGGGTAAGTGCTGTAACGACTCAACTTTCAAAGTTACAGCATACATCAAATTTATATTATACCGAACCTTGTGTTAACTTGGCTAAAGTTTTATGCAAACGTACAGGAATGAAAAAGGTTTTCTTTTCAAATTCAGGTGCTGAGGCTAATGAATGTGCCATTAAAGTTGCAAGAAAATATGCAGAACTTAACAATAAAAAAGACTCGAAAATAATAACATTGGTTAATAGTTTTCATGGAAGAACTGTTACTACACTTGCAGCAACAGGTCAGCAAACATTTCATAACGATTTTTTGCCGCTTACTGAAGGATTTTTGTATGCTGAGGCAAATAATTTAGAGTCAGTGCACAAAATTGTAGAACAAAACACAGTTTCAGCTATTATGTTTGAATGTGTGCAAGGCGAGGGCGGTGTTATGCCGCTCACCAAAGATTTTGTCCACGGTGTTTCGGAATTGGCAAAAGAAAAAGGCATTTTGTTAATTGTAGATGAGGTACAAACCGGTAATGGAAGAACAGGCGAGTTGTATGCCTATATGAACTACGGCATATCTCCGGATATTGTTACTACAGCAAAAGGACTGGGTGGCGGTTTACCGCTAGGAGCTACAATGCTTTCTGACAAGGTGGAAAATGTACTCACTCCGGGTTCTCACGGTTCGACCTTTGGTGGAAATCCTGTTTGTTGTGCAGGTGCATTAAATATAATAAATAGAATAGATGACAGAATTTTAAAAGAAGTTAAAGAAAAGTCAAAACTTATTTTTGATACTCTTACTAGTGCAGAAGGTGTTATTAGTATCAGTGGTATGGGTTTGATGATTGGAATTGAAACAACACGCGATGTCACTGAAATCATATCAGAATGTATGCAAAACGGTGTACTTGTAATAAAGGCAAAAAACAAAATTAGATTATTACCGGCATTAAATATTCCAAATAATCTTCTTTTAAAGGCTCTTGATGTTATTAAAACTGCTTGTGCCGGAAAGGAAAACTAATGAATCTTAAAAACAGAGATTTTTTAAAATTGTTAGATTATTCTAAAGATGAAATTGAATATCTTATAGAGTTAGCAGCTGACTATAAAGAAAAAAAGAAAAACGGTATTGCTCATGATAATTTTAAGGGTAAAAATATTGCCCTTATTTTTGAAAAAACAAGTACCAGAACAAGATGCAGTTTTGAAGTGGCAGCATACGATCTTGGTATAGGTGTTACTTATCTTGATCCCAGCGGTTCACAAATAGGGAAAAAGGAGAGTATTGCAGATACTGCTCGTGTACTAGGTTCAATTTATGACGGAATTGAATATAGAGGATATGGACAGGAAATCGTTGAAGAACTAGCAAAATATTCTCAGGTACCTGTTTGGAACGGACTTACAAATGAGTTTCATCCGACCCAAATTCTTGCTGACTTTTTAACCATAAAAGAGCATTTTGGAAAACTCGAGGGTATTAATTTTGTGTATCTTGGCGATGCACGTTATAATATGGGAAATTCTCTTATGGTTGGATGTGCGAAAATGGGGTTAAACTTTACAGCCTGTGCACCAAAGCAGTATTTTCCTGATGAAAAACTTGTTGATGAATGTCTTAATATTGCTAAGACAACAGGTGCACAAATAAAGTTTGAAACTGATCCAATTAAAGCAACTAAAAATGCTGATGTATTGTATACAGATGTTTGGGTTTCCATGGGAGAACCAGTTGAGATTTGGCAACAGCGTATAAACGAACTTTCACCCTATCAGGTTACGAAAGAACTTATGGACAATGCCGGAGAAAATGCTGTATTTATGCACTGCTTACCCGCTTTTCACGATCTTAAAACCGGTATCGGTAAAGAAATGGGCGAGCGTTTTGGCCGTGATAGTATGGAAGTGACAGACGAAGTTTTCGAAAGCAAGCGCTCCATAGTTTTTGCCGAGGCCGAAAACAGAATGCATACTATTAAAGCAGTAATTGCTGCTACAATTTAATTAAGATAGAGTGAATTAATTCACTCTATCTTTTATAATTTACTGTAAGTTTGTATTGAAGTAAAAAGAGTCGATACCTATTGCTTTTTTTATTTATAAGATATAAAATATATTATTATGAAAAAGAAATTTTATAATTTAAATAGAATACTTGTTATAGCAATAGCATTAATTACTCAAGTTGTATGGTTATTCTTTTTGCTTGGTAAATTTAATGCTTATTCTGATGCTGTTCACTATTTAATGCTTGCGATTAGCTTTGTGGTTATTCTGTTTATCTTAAAAAGGGATAAAAATAGTGACGCAAAAATCAGTTGGATAGTTCTTATACTAATTTTCCCTCTGTTTGGAGGTATTTTGTATGTCTTACTTGGCGGAGGAAAGGGAACATCTGACATTTTGCATAAAAAACTTTGTGAAGGTGAAAAACTTTACAAAAATAAACTTGTTCAAAATAGTGAGGTTTATAAAAAATTCGAAAATGAACAAAATTCATTTGAAGGCGTTGCGAAATATCTTATAAATCAAGGTTTTCCTGTTTGGAGTGCGAATGACATTCGCTATTTTCCTCTTGGTGAAGATGCATTTAAAAATATGTTAATTGATCTCGAAAATGCAAAAGAGAGTATCTATTTAGAATACTTTATTATTTCTTCTGGAAAAATGTGGGATTCAATTCTTGAAATACTCAAGAAAAAAGCTCAAAGTGGCGTAGACGTTAGGATTATTTATGACGATTTTGGAAGCATTGGATCATTTCCGGCAAATTATGATAAAGAATTATTAAAATGCTCAATTAAATGTGTTTGTTTTAATCCGTTTCGGCCGTTTTTATCGATTATGATGAATAACCGTGACCATAGAAAGATTATGCTAATTGATGATAAAATTGCATATACAGGCGGAATTAATATTGCTGACGAATATATAAATGAAATTAATCGTTTTGGACATTGGAAAGATACTGCTGTACGTGTTACGGGTAATGCAGTTTTCAGTTTTAAAGTAATGTTTTTACAAATGTGGAACTCATTATATAACATCAAGGATTTGCCCAATGATTGTAAATTGCAAAATATTGATTATAACTCAAGTCAAGGATATGTTCAGCCTTATTGTGATACTCCAATGGATTCGGATAAGGTTGGAGAAAGTGTTTATATAAGCATAATTAACAATGCCAGAAATTATATTTATATCTACACACCATATCTAATAATTAGCGCTAATATGCAAGAATCTTTAATTCTTGCTGCAAAACGCGGTGTAAAGATAAAAATAATTACACCGGCAATTCCTGATAAAAAAGTAGTATTTTTTACAACTCGCACATACTATGAAGATTTAATTGCAAGCGGTATTGAAATTTATGAGTATACTCCCGGATTTATTCACGCAAAATCATTTGTATGTGATGATTCTGTTTCAGTAAATGGAACTATAAATATGGATTTTAGAAGTATGCTTTTACATTTTGAATGTGGAGTTGTTTTTTACAACACAAAAATAATTGCTGAAATGAAAAAAGATTTTGAAAAGACATTGGTGCAGTCTTATAAAGTAACTATTAATGATTGTAAAGCCAATATATTTAAAAGAATGCTTCAATCGTTAATTCGTCTTTTTGCACCTCTTATGTAAAGGAGAAGAAAAATGCGCATTGTAGTTAAAGTAGGTACATCAACTTTAGCCCATACAACAGGTCACTTAAATATACGTCATATGGAACAACTATGTAAAGTTCTTTCCGATATTAAAAATGCGGGTTATGAAGTAATACTTGTTTCTTCAGGTGCTGTTGGAATGGGAATGGGAAAGCTTTCTTTGCCAAGTAGACCGACTGAACTTTCGCTTAAGCAGGCCGCAGCAGCTGTAGGTCAATGTGAACTTATGTATACATACGATAAACTCTTTTCAGAGTACAATCATACAGTAGCACAGCTTTTAGTAACCGCAGAAGATATTAACGATAAGCAGCGAAAAGAAAATTTTGTTAATACAATGCTAAAACTACTTGAACTAAAATCATTACCGATAGTTAATGAGAATGATACAGTTGCAACAAGTGAACTTGTTATTGGTGATAATGACACATTGGCTGCTATTGTTGCGAAAAGTGTCAATGCGCAACTTTTAGTTTTGTTATCCGATATAGATGGACTATATACCGCTGATCCGCATAAAGATGCAAATGCTACACTTATTTCTGTTGTTGAAAAAATCACAAAAGATATTGAAAAACTAGCCGGTGGTGTGGGTTCAAATGTAGGCACAGGCGGCATGGTTACAAAAATACGTGCAGCCCAAATCGCCACCGAATCAGGCTGTGATATGATTATTGCTAACGGAAAAAATCCTGATGTATTATATGATATTATAGATGGTAAGCCTATCGGTACAAAATTTGTTAAGGAGACTTGTTAATGACAACTTCTGAAATATTAAAACGTGTTAAAGCTGTTAGTTCAACTTTAATGGCAGTCGACACTGAATTTAAAAATAAAGCACTATACTTTATTGCTGATGCAATTGAAGCCAATACTACTGAAATTTTAAATGCAAATGCTGTTGATTTGCAAAAAGCTAAGGGTACCGTGTCTGATGTTATGCTTGATAGACTTATGCTAAATAATGACAGAATTAAAGGTATGGCAGATGGCATACGTCATGTTGCGTCATTGCCAGACCCTGTTGGTAAGGTGTTATCAAGTTATAAACGACAAGATGGTTTGCAAATTGATAAAGTTTCAGTTCCTATGGGCGTTGTTGCAATAATTTATGAGAGTAGACCAAATGTCACTTCAGATGCAGCAGCCCTAGCTATAAAAAGTGGAAACGCATGCGTGCTTCGTTGCGGTAAAGAGGCTCATTTGTCAGCACGAGCAATTACTGATGCTATTTGTAATGGTCTTGAAAAGGCCGGATTGTCCAGAGATTTAGTTATGTTGGTGGATGATACATCTAGAGACAGTGCATATCAATTAATGACTGCAAAAGGATATGTTGATTTGCTTATTCCAAGGGGTGGAGCTGGCTTGATAAGAGCGTGTGTTGAAAATGCAACTGTGTGCTGCATTGAAACAGGCACAGGAATTTGCCACATATATGTAGATAAATGTGCTGATATTAATATGGCGATTAATATAATTAATAATGCTAAAACAAGCCGTCCATCAGTTTGTAATGCTGCAGAGGTTTTGGTTGTTCATAATGATATTGCAGATAAAATTTTGCCATTAATTGAGCAAAAAATGGTTTTTGAACGTAGGGACCATAATTTAACTCCGGTACAGTTTAAGGCAGACTCACTTGCAATACAACATTTAAAAACCGCCGTTTTGGCTGGTGAAGATGACTTCGATACTGAATTTTTGGATTATATAATGGCAGTAAAAACAGTTGTTTCAGTTAATGAGGCTATTGAACATATACAAAAACATTCTACCGGACATAGTGAATCAATAATCTCAACTGATGAAAATGCAATCAATTTATTTACATCATTGGTTGACAGTTCGGCTGTATATGTTAATGCTTCTACTCGATTTACAGATGGTGGTGAGTTCGGACTCGGTTGTGAAATGGGAATTTCCACGCAAAAATTGCATGCAAGAGGACCGATGGGCCTTGAAGAACTTACTACTTACAAATACATAATTAATGGAAATGGTAACATTCGCTGAAAGGAGGACTGAAAATGAAATATAAAGTTGGTTTTATAGGTGTTGGCAATATGGGTGGTGCACTGTTAAAAACTGCAGTTTCTACAATTGGCAGTAATTATGTATCTTTTTTTGATTTGTCAACTGAGAAAGTCGAAGAAATGATAGCGCTTACAGGTGCCAATAGTGTTTCTGTCTATGACCTTGTAAAGAACAGTAAATATATTTTTTTAGGTGTAAAACCGAATGTAATTTCAGACGTTTTAGAACAAATTAAAGATGTTATAGATAGTCAAAGCATAATCGTGTCAATGGCTGCAGGTGTTTCGATAAATGAAATTTCCAGGTTATCAAATACAAAACGTATAATAAGAATTATGCCAAATACTCCCTCTTCGATAGGTGAGGGGGTAATTCTTTATTGTGTTGGTGATGATATCGTTGATAGTGATGTTGAAGGTTTTTTAGAAATAATGAAAGATGCTGGTGTCGTTGATAAAATCAACGAAAATGTAATAGATGCTGCTGCTGCTTTATCAGGTTGCGGTCCTGCATTTGTATATATGTTTATAGAGGCATTGGCAGATGGGGCTGTAAAGTGCGGTTTATCAAGAGATAAAGCTTTGTTATATGCTAAACAAACAGTTGCAGGAAGTGCCCTTCTTTCTCTTAAAAGTGATAAGCATCCGGGACAACTTAAAGATGAGGTTTGTTCACCTGGTGGAACTACTATTGAGGGTGTTATGTCACTAGAAAAAGGTGCCTTTCGCCACTCGGTTTCAAATGCAGTAATAGCAGCATATAAAAAAACTTCTAAACTAATGAAATAATATTACAGCCACCGTGGAATACGATAGTTGTATATAAAAGAATTAATTAAGGTGACTTAATGCTTTTTATACTTATAATATTATCAGTTATAGTTTTTTCTATATCGTATTATACATATCGTTTAACTTTTTATGTATCTCCTAAAAATAGAAGTTCTGTGTTAGAAGCACCAGAAGGTGAACAATATAAACACGGCAGGGAAATAATGACGCGTCTGATTGAAGAGATGAAAAGCAAGCCCTTTGAACGTGTATATATTACTTCTTATGATGGATTAAGGCTTGCGGGAAGGTATTATCATTATAGAGATGGTGCACCACTTCAAATTCAATTTCATGGCTATCGCGGAAGTGCCGTACGTGATTTTTGCGGAGGTAATAAGCTTGCGATGCTTGCCGGACATAATGCACTTGTTGTTGAACAACGGGCACATGGCGAAAGTGAAGGAAATACTATTACTTTTGGTATTAAAGAAAAATATGATTGTTTAAAATGGATTGAATACGCAAATTCAAGGTTTGGCAGTGATACTAAAGTGTTGCTTTATGGGCTATCTATGGGAGCATCCACTGTTTTGATGGCTTTACAGCTTGATTTGCCATCCAATGTTGTTGGCGTTGTTGCAGATTGTCCATTTTCTTCTCCCGAAAAAATCATTCGTAAGGTATGTAATGATATTAAAATTCCTGATATTATCGGGTATCCTTTTATACGACTCGGTGCTAAAATTTTTGGGAAATTTACTTTGAAAAATCAAACTGTAGTTGATAGTGCGGCACTTTCTAAAATGCCTGTGCTTGTCATACATGGAGAAGATGATGGTTTTGTTCCTCATGAGATGAGTGAAGAAATTTATAACGCTTCACCTAACACAGTTTTACTTGAAATTTTTCCGAATGCAGATCATGGTATAAGTTTTATTGCCAATGGCAATAGATATAAACAAATCATAAAAAGTTATTTTGATAAGATACAAGTTGAGTATGAGGATTTCATTTTAAAAATTATATAAATTATTAAAAGTGTAAATCGCATATTTGAAATTTGATAAAATAAATCAAACTATTAAGGAGTTTTATTATGGAATGTAAAATGATTCTCACCGAAGAACAACAAGCAATTCTTAATGGCAAAAGTGGTGAAACGTTAGCCAAAGTGATGCAAACTCTTGTGCGTTATGGTGAGCTATTTGGAGCACAGAAACTTGTACCTATAACAAGTAAGTATAACCATCTCGTTACATCATTTGGTCTTAAAGCTCTTGGCCCCGTTTATGACCTTATGAACAAACTAATTGATACCGGTGCTGTATCACAGCAGCAGTTTTCTGCAGATCCGCGGCCCTTAGATAAAAATGTACCCAGCAACTTTTTGCAAAATTTTATTTTCAATAACTTTATGTATTCACGACAAAATTTTTATGAAGATCAGTTGAGCAAGCTTGGTCTGATGGACAAGGATGCTTTTACTTGTGCGTGCTATATGAATGAGGTTGGTAACACACCTAAAAAAGGTGATGTTCTTTCATGGTCTGAGTCTTCAGCTGTCGTTTACGCAAATTCAGTTTTGGGTGCACGTTGCAATCGTAATTCTGGTATAATTGATCTTATGGGTTCTGTTTTGGGTCTTGTTCCTTACTTTGGTTTGATAACTGATGAGGGCAGAAAAGCAACTTGGGTTATAGAAGTTAAAACCACAAAGAAACCGGAAGCACAATTACTTGGTTCTGCTATAGGTATGAAGGTAATGGAAGAAGTTCCGTATATTAAGGGGCTTGATAAGTGGATCGGTACAGAACTGAATGATTCTGCATGTACATATCTTAAGGATTTCGGCGCTGCAACTGCTTCTAATGGTGCTGTGGGGTTGTATCATGTTGAAAATTTAACACCCGATGCTGTAGAACAAGGTGCTTTATTAATAAAAGAAAATGCCAAAACTTATGTAATAGATGACGAAGAATTACAGCGCATATATGATAGTTATCCGATTGTTTGGAAAAATAAAGATTCAAAACCAAAACTTTGTTTCATGGGTTGTCCTCATATGAGTCTTCAACAATTAAAGGATTGGACAGATAGAGTAGAAAATGCCTTAAAGGAAGCAGGTAATTCAAAAGTTGTTATACCGACAGTATTTACAGCGGCTCCTGCAGTTTTGAAAGAATTTGAAACTACACCTTATGCACAAAGACTCAAAAAAACGGGCGTTATAACATCTTATATTTGTCCGCTTATGTATATGAATAATCCATTGTGCGCAAAGATGCCTGTCATTACATCAAGTAATAAACTTCGCACATATACAACAGCAAGATATTATACAGACGATGAAATACTTGTTCAAATTACTAAAGGAGGGAATAAATAATGAAAACATTTAAAGGACGTGTTGTTGTTGCAGGCAGTGTTAAAGCTGAAGCCGTAGTAACTCATGGTGGATTGAATACTCTTGCTTCGTTCCAAAAAGCCCTTCAATTTGGTGATAAAACCGCAACTTGCGGAGATCAAAATAATCCTGACCTTTATGGCAAACAAATGGCGGGTAAGGCACTTTGCTTGCCACAGACAATAGGTTCAACGACAGGCGGGCTTGTACTTTATTGTGCATGCTCTATGGGTCGACAGCCAGCTTGTATGCTATTTTCGCTTCCTATTGATTCTCTTGCCGGTGCAGGCGCAATACTGGCTGATGTTTGGCTTGACAACAAAATGCCGGTAATTGATTCTCTTGGTGCGGAATTTTTAGAATATGTTAAAACAGGTGATATTGTTTCTATTGATCTTGAAGGTAATGTTATAGTCGAATAATATCGGAGGAATAAATTGATAAAAAGCAAGACATTGATTACTGATTTTACAAGCGGAAGTGTTACAAAGCAGCTCGTTACCTTTTCTTTACCGTTATTTTTGTCAAGTTTATTACAAGTGGTTTATAATATGGTTGATATGGTAATAGTAGGGCAGGTTGAAGGGGAAATTGGCATTTCTGCTGTTTCAGTAGGCGGTGATGTAAGCAATTTTTTAACTTTTATTGCTATAGGTTTCTCAAATGCAGGTCAAATTATTATTTCTCAGTATATTGGTGCGGGTAAAAAAGAGCAAATTGGCAAATTCGTTTCAACAATGACTTCTTTTTTAATGTTTTGTGCTTTTATTATAAGTACTTTTTGTCTTGTTTTTAGACACCAAATTTTAAATTTGATGAACACTCCTGCAGAGAGTTATAAGCAGGCATTAGCGTATGCCACAGTATGTATGATGGGTATGCTGTTTATATATGGATACAATATTGTCGGCGCTGTTATGCGCGGTCTGGGTGACTCTAAACACCCATTCGTATTTATAAGTGTTGCTGCAATATTAAATATAATTCTCGATATTGTGTTTGTAATATATTTTCACCTTGGTGCTATGGGTGCTGCTATTGCAACAGTTATCAGTCAAGCGCTTAGCTTTATTTGTTGTGTAATTTTTATTATAAAAAATAGAGAACGATTTGAACTTGAATTTAGGCTTTTTGATTTCTTACATATTGATTTTTCAATGCTAGTAACACTTCTAAAATTAGGAGTGCCGATGGCAATTAAAAATGCTTCGGTTCAATTTTCAAAGTTGTTTGTAAATTCATGGGTGAATTCTTACGGTGTAGTTGTATCTGCAATGGCAGGTATTGCAAATAAAATCGGAAGTATTTGTAATATGTTTTCAAATTCCGTTAATACCGCAGGTTCAACAATGGTTGGACAAAATATAGGTGCTGCCAAATATAAGCGTGTGCCTAAGATTATGTTTACATCATTTGTAATCGTTTTTAGTATATCAACATGTTTTACTATTATAACAGTTTTCTTTCCCGAAATTGTTTTTGGAGTGTTCACAAAAGAAAGAGCGGTTTTAGATATTGCACTAAAATTTGTCCCTATAGCTATTTTGCTGTATTATGGAAGTGCTTTCCGTGCTGCCATGAATGCGTTGATTAATGGCAGTGGAAATTATATAATTAATTTTGCAACAGCTATTCTTGATGGATTTGTACTTCGGGTAGGCCTTGCTTTGCTATTCGGTTTGGTATTAAAGATGGATTATATGGGATTTTGGCTTGGAGATGCACTTGCGGGCTTTACTCCGTTTCTTATTGGGTCTGTATATTATTTATCAGGAAAATGGAAAACCAACAAATATATTATTAAAAATAAATAGTTTAACATGAAAATAGATATGATGTAAAAAATGCAGCCTTTAGGCTGCATTTTTTACATCATATCTATTAGTGAATGCAAATTGTTTTCTGAATATTCTATTTCGCTGCAGTACATTCTTACACTTTCTTCTACATTGTATGTTATGCAAAGTTGCTTTATAAGTAAATAGCTAACTGCAATAAAAGAAGCACGCTTTGAAATATCACCGTAATTAATTGCATCTGTTAAATGTCTGTAAATTAAATAAAATAAAAACTGTTCAAATTCAATGTTTAAGTTTAAGTCGTTTTCTTTTGTTGAAATGTTTATTAACATATCTGTCCATTTTGGGTCGAGCCTTTCAAGGCTAAGATAAATATTTGCCCATTCGGCTATTGTTTTTTTGGGTATTCTTGCATTGCATACGTTTAGCATCAACTCAATTCTTTTGTCTATGGACATATTTCTGTTTTGTATAATGTCAAATAAATTATTTCTGAAATTTAAAAAATTAATTTCAAATTTGGTTAGTTGTTCATCATAATCATTTAATTGAACAAGCCTTGTTTTATCTTTTTTATTTAATGCAATGTGCACAGCTTCTTCACAGCAAAAACCCAAGCCTATTTCAGTTCTATCTGATAAAAAATTTCGAAAGCGCGGATGGTCAGAGCAGATTTGACATAATTTATCATGGCCCAGTTCGGCTATAATATCACATAAATTATTATCATTTAGGAAAGGACATCTTTCGTTTTTGTCAAGTATAAAGTGAGGCGTACCATAGGTAGATATACTTTTTTTGATTTTTTCTTCAAATTTACCTGTTAATGTCTGATAATATTTATATGTACTGTCATCAATGTCAATTTCCCAACCTATACAACAGTTGTGTTTACACTTGTCAGCAATACAATTAAATTCAAGGTAATAGTCCGGGGCAATAAGTTTCATAATTATTCCTTCTTAATACAAGAAAAAGTGAGCATACAAATGTACGCTCACCAAATTTAAAGCTTTGAAAAGCCGTGACAGTTTATAAGCGCATCGATTTTTTGTCCGGCTTTGCACATAGGACAGTCGTGAGAGGGATAGTGATTGTAATCGTTTAAATCCTTAGGATTAAATACAGAATATACTGGGAAATCACAGCACTTTTCGACAGTTGAGAATATTGCAGCAATGCCAGCAAGTTTTCCGCCGTAATAATTTATAGTATTGACGGCATTTTCAACGGTTTTTCCTGACGAAACAGAAACAGCTAACACAAGAATATGTTTTCCTGCTATCATGGGTATAATGTTATCTCTAAACAACATTTGATTTGTATTGGTAGTTTCCGGTGTAACAACATAAATCGATTTGTGTGCATTCATATTTATGAAATCTGCCTTTGAAAGCTCATCGGCAAGAAATGCACCAATAACTTCTGTGCCATCAAGACACAAAATTGTATCAATTACAGTAGTTGAGTAAAAATAAGAACGTAGCTCAGATGCAACCGCTTTTGCCTCAGAAATACGGCTTTTTTGAGCAACAACGTCAATATAGTAGTTCGAGTGACAGTTACTAGTTGCAAAATGTCCTCTTGCCACACGTAAAACGAGATTTTTCTTTTTTGTCTCGTATTTGAATGTATTTTTAGTAGGCATATAAGCATCCTCCTTGACCTTTTTATTTTATTTTATATCATTTTTGCTTATTTTACAAGTATTAATAATTAAAAATAAAAGCCGACTTTATTGTCGGCTTTTATTTTTAATTGGTGTAGGCGAGGAGAATCGAACTCCTGTCCGAAAATCGTCCGGCACTGCTTTCTACGGATATAGCTTTATATTTATATTCCCGCCAAAAGCCGTCATAAAGCAAACTGCAATTTTTGGTAGCTTCATATTACAAATAACGGAGCAAAGCTTATCCGCATTCGTTCACCACTAGTTGTTACACCCTCCTGCGCTCGTGGTCCTTCGCATTTGGATGACGCTGCAATTAAGCAGCGTAAGCTAATTTATTATTGTTAGCGTTTAATTTTAATTTGCACATTTTAAAGAGGTTATGCGCCTCTATCCGCTTACAATGCTTTCCGGTCCCCGTCGAAACCTTTACGCCCACGTGTTCTAATATTATTCTATTATTTTTTCAAAAGTAAATCAATAGAATATTTATTACTTTTATTCTATTGATTTACAATTTAATATTGTTGTTTTCGTTTTAAATTAGCACTCATTTCTCTGTCTGCGTGTTTTTTCGCGATTGATTCGCGTTTGTCATATAGTTTTTTACCTTTGCACAAACCAATTTCTGCTTTAACTTTAGAGCCTTTGAAATAAAGCGATAGAGGTATTAATGCAAGACCATCTTGTTTGACCTTACCAAAGAGAGTCATAATTTCGCGTTTATGCATTAGTAGTTTCTTGTCGCGCATTGGATCACGATTAAAAATATTCCCTTTTTCATAGGGTGAAATGTGCATATTTTTTATAAAGATTTCACCATTATCAATATTGCAGAAACAATCTTTTAAATTTACATTACCATTGCGTACAGATTTGACTTCTGTACCATAAAGTTCGATTCCTGCTTCATAAGTTGAGAGCACAAAATAGTCGTGATAAGCTTTTTTGTTTTTTGCAATTGTTTTGAGTTGTTCGTTCATTTAATATCCTTAATAACTTCATTCGGAGGCGTATCTAAAATCTCCGGATCGTTCATAAGTGTACGCAAATATTTTAAAGATGATGCAAAATAGTAACCATCGCAAATTCTTTCATCAGTGACAACGGCAAAGTCAATGTATTTTTTTGTTATCATTTCGCCGTTTTTATTTAGTTCATAAGCTTTACGCTTTGCACCATAGGCAATAAACACCGGTATGTTGCCAAAATCGTACAAATGATGGTAAATAGGCGGGATACCTAGTGATCCCATTGAAGTAATGGCCATAGAACCGTGAAAAGGGCTTATATGTGTCAAAAATCTAGGCAGCAAACCAAAATAGTCTAAAAACCTTAATAATGCTACTATACCTCTCAAAAGTAATCCCGGTATATAATTGAGAATTTTTGCCGTAGTATCAAAGTCGCTGTCGCCATTACTGTTTTCCGTTTTGTTTTCTTCTACAAGTTTATTAAAATTTTTATAAATGGTTTCGGGAGTGTCATCAGGCTTCATATAAAATTTAATACAAGTGTCGGGTGACTCAATAGACATTTCTTTTTTTATAGTCATCATAACTTCTATATGGTCACGTGTATATATTCTCTGACCTCTTATAAAACGGTTTATTCCTGGTCTTTGAGAAACTGTTCGTGCATAAGCAGAGAGGAATAAATGAAGCATACCGAAAGATGATAGGCCTTCCTGCCTTTTTTTGCGGATATATGCTTCGGCTTTTTCAATATCAATAGAGTCTTTTATGTAGTTCATAGATGTGTTTCTACTTTTCATAATGTAAGGAACTACATAAGACATTGGTGGCAGTGTTTTGACACGCCTGCCTTCTTTAGGATATTTGCTCATTATATTAATCCCCCAAATTATATAATATAATATTATACTTTTTTTAGCTGTATTTGTCAATTGCATTAAAATTCACATAAATACTTTTGAAACTTACATTAAAAAATTGATAAATGTTATAAAAATGTGAAAAAGATATTGCAAAATCGGTTATAATATTATACAATATCCGTTGGAAATTAAATTTTTGGAGGATAAAAAAATGGTTAAAGTTGCTATTAACGGTTTCGGCAGAATCGGCAGACTCGCTTTCAGACAGATGTTTGGTGCTGAGGGTTATGAAGTTGTTGCTATAAACGACCTTACAAACCCTGCAATGCTTGCACATCTTCTTAAGTATGACTCTGCACAGGGTAGATATGCTCTTGCTGATAAAGTTGAAGCTGGTGAGGATTCTATCACAGTTGATGGTAAGACAATCAAAATCTATGCTGAGAAAGACGCCAAGGATCTTCCTTGGGGTGAAATCGGTGTTGATGTTGTTCTCGAATGCACAGGTTTTTACACATCAAAAGCTAAAGCTCAGGCTCATATTGATGCCGGTGCTAAAAAGGTAGTTATTTCTGCTCCTGCAGGTAATGATCTTCCTACAATTGTTTTCGGTGTTAATGAAAACACCCTTACTAAAGAAGATAACATCATTTCTGCTGCTTCATGCACAACAAACTGCCTTGCTCCTATGGCAAAAGCTCTTAATGATTATGCTGCAGTACAGAGTGGTATTATGACAACAGTTCATGCATTTACCGGTGACCAGATGGTTCTTGATGGTCCACACAGAAAGGGCGACCTTCGTCGTGCTCGTGCTGCTGCTGTTAACATCGTTCCTAACTCAACAGGCGCTGCAAAAGCAATCGGCCTTGTTATTCCTGAACTCAATGGTAAACTTATTGGTTCAGCACAGCGTGTGCCTGTTCCGACAGGTTCAACAACTCTTCTTGTTGCTGTTGTAAAGGGTAAGGATATTACTAAAGAGAGTGTTAATGCAGCAATGAAAGCTGCTTCTTCAGCATCATTTGGTTATACCGAGGAAGAACTTGTTTCATCAGACATTATCGGTATCACTTATGGTTCACTCTTTGATGCAACTCAGACAATGGTTGCTAAAATTGATGATGACACATATCAGGTACAGGTAGTTTCTTGGTATGATAATGAAAACTCATATACAAGCCAGATGGTTAGAACAATCAAATACTTTGCTGAGATGTAATTGATTTTTATAATCAAATTTATACGGATAGCTGTTGCTATCCGTATTTTTTTGTCATAAAGTACATAGTTCTTTCATAACAATATACAAACGAATGATTGTTTACGGAGGAATAGAAATGGCAACTCAAACGAGTATTTACCGTGATATAGCCACAAGAACCGGTGGAGATATTTATATAGGTGTTGTCGGGCCGGTACGTACCGGAAAATCTACTTTTATAAAGAAATTTATGGAAACGCTTGTTATACCTAATATTTCAAATGAATATAAAAAAGAACGAGCTGTTGATGAACTTCCGCAGTCTTCAGGTGGTAAAACTATAATGACAACTGAGCCTAAATTTATTCCTGACGAAGCTGTGGAAATTGTTATGGATGATAATGCTCGCTTTAATGTTAGAATGATTGATTGTGTTGGTTATGTTGTTGATAGCGCTCTTGGTTATATTGAAAACGAACAGCCTCGTTTGGTCATGACGCCTTGGGCTAATGAGGAGATGGAATTTCAAAAAGCCGCAGAAATTGGCACAAAAAAAGTTATTTGTGAACACTCTACGATTGGCCTTGTTATAACAACCGATGGTAGCATTGGTGAAATTCCTCGTTCTGATTATGAAATTGCAGAACAGAAAATAATAGAAGAACTTAAAAGTATAAATAAACCTTTTGTTATTTTGCTTAATTCTATGTTTCCTGAAGCAGAAAGTGCGCAAAAATTGCGTGAGCGGCTTGAAGGAGAATATGATGTACCAGTAATATGTGTTAATTGTCTCGAATTAGAACAATCAGAAATAGTTGATATTATAAAAACAATTCTTATGGAATTTCCTATTAGAGAAATAGAAATCGATATTCCTGAATGGATTGGAAGCCTGGAAAGCGATCATTGGTTAAAAAAAGAACTATTTTCTTTAGTGTGTGAAAATGCTAAAGATTTACATAACCTAAGGGAAGTAAACAAGATGATAACCGCTTTAGAAACAATGCCAAATCTTAATGACTGCAGGTTGAGCGGATTGGATCTTGGAAAAGGTAATGCAGATATAAAAGTTAATTTTAATAATGAACTATACTATAGAATATTAAGTGAAACTGCCGGTGTTGAAATTAGCAACGACGGGGAACTTATGGATTTCATAACTGAAATGGTTGCTGTTAAAAATAAATATGATAAAATAGGGGTGGCATTCGATGAAGCTCAAGCTACCGGTTATGGTATAGTAAATCCAGGTGTAGAAGATTTATCACTTGATGAGCCGGAAATATTTAAACAAGGCGGTCGATTTGGTGTTCGTTTGAAAGCCAGTGCTCCCTCTTACCACATAATACAAGCTGATATTAAAGCAGAAGTAAGCCCAATTGTGGGAAGTGAAAAACAAAGTGAAGAATTAATAATGTATCTAATGGAAGATTTCGAAGAAAATCCTTCTAAAATATGGGAATCAAATATTTTTGGCAAATCCGTGCATGATCTTGTTAATGAAGGCTTGCAAACTAAACTTGCAAAAATGCCCGACGATGCTAGATTTAAATTACAAGAAACTTTATCACGAATTATAAATGAGGGTAGTGGCGGCCTTATTTGTATTATTTTATAAAAGAAATGTGCTTTGCACATTTCTTTTTTTATTTACATATAAGAAAATATGTATTATAATTAATTTATGAAAAATTTTGTCGAAAAAAGACCGTTGTTTTGTTGCTGTATGACAGCAATTACTAGTTCAATTATATGCTCATTACTTAATAGTATGGGCATTTTTGTATTTTGTATTGCTTTAATATTTGCTTCGCTTTTTATAATTTCTGTAAAAACTAAATTTCGAAGTACGATTATTTTGGCGTTTGCTCTTTCGGTGCTTGTTGCAATTACTTCTTATGTTTATAGTAAGTTTATTTACGAACCATCAATTAGTTTATGTGGAAAAACTGTTACTGTTGATTGTACTGCGCTGTCTGAAGTTAAAGAAGATGATGATAATAAGTATGCAATTGTTCATTGTTTTAATGTTTTTGACGGTTCACAAACTTATAAAGTAAATTTTAATACTAAAATAAAACTTGAAAAGGATGTAAATTTCCTTCCAACAACAAATCTAAGATTAAAACTTCGTTTTCTTGATAAGAATTATATACAAAAATTTGCCTCTGGCGGAATACATACCCAAGCTTATGCTGAAAGTGTATATGTTTTAGAACCGATTAAAACCAGATCTTTTTATTATACGTATTATTTATTAAGAAATGAAATTAAAGATAGTATATCTATAGGAGATAGCGATACATCTGCCTTTGTGAAAGGTATGATTTTTGGCGATAAAGATAGCATTTCTCATAAGTTTCAAAAGCAGTTTAGAACAATAGGATTGTCACATGTAACATCTGTTAGCGGTATGCATCTTATGTTTGCAGTTTTACTTGTGGATTTTTTCTTGATTATCTTAGGTTTTGGATATAAACCCCGAGCTATTGCAGCACTTATTGCCATGTTGGTTTTTGCTACACTTAGTGGCTTTCCTGTTTCATGTGTGCGTTCTATAATAATGCTATCGATTTACTATATCGGCAGGTTATTCGATAAGATACATGATGGTTTGACTTCTCTATCAATATCCGCTTTTATAATTGTCCTTTTTACTCCGTACAATATAAGAAATGTATCATTTATGTTATCTGTATGCGCATGCTTTGGTATAATTTTAATTACTCCTATTCTAAATTCCTTTGTAAAAATTAATGTTAAAAACCGTATTTTAAGTAAAATTCTATTCTTTGTTAGAGGCACCATGTCCATGTCGGTAGGTGCCAATATTGCTTGTATTCCAATATTTGTTTTGTGCTTTAAGGAAATCAGTTTAATTGCTCCGATTTCAAATGTTTTGTTAATAACTCCAATTCAAATTTTGTTTTACCTTGGTTTTGTTAGTATAGCTTTTTCAAATATACCATGTGTCACTTCGTGTGCGTCGATTATAGCTAAAAGTATCTATGAATTTATTGAAAAATCAGTTGAAATATGTTATAATTTTAAATATATTTCAATTAACTGTGGTTACAAATATTTCTATTTGGTTGTAGTTGTATTTTTGGTGTTATTTATAGGTGTTTTTTGTTATACAAAAAATCTTCCAAATAGAAAAATCTGGCCTTATGTAACAATTTATGTAATGATGTGTTTAGTTTTGTTTGTAGGCAACTTGGTTAACAATTATGGCATTGTTCGAGTTGATTATGTTGATGTAGGGCAAGGAAACTGCACTGTTGTTTCTTCTGATGAAAAAGCTGTAATAGTTGATTGTGGCGGAACTGACATTACCAAACTACGAGATTGTTTAATGCATACTTCGGTTAAAAATATTAAAATGATCGCGTTAACTCATTTTGATAGTGATCATTCGAAATACCTTGAATTCTTATTAGATAATTACAGTGTTGAAAAGATTATATATCCATCGTTTGCAGACAAGAAAGATATTACCGAGCTTGAAAATGCTGTTAGTGATTTAAATGTATCTTTAATCGGATTATCACAAGATTGTGATTTTGAAATTTTTGATAATGTTTCATTAAACGTTTTTGTTGAAAAAGCATTTTTAAGCAAAATTAATTCAAACACAAGCGTATTATATAAACTCAATTGCTATAATAGTTCTGCGATATTTCCTGGTGATATGGATATACATCAAGAACACGTGTATTTAAAGTATGGAGAAAAACTTGATTGTGATGTTTTGTTAGCTGCACATCACGGATCTAACACTTCTTCGTTGCAAAGAATTTTAAATCTTTACTCTCCTGATTACACTGTGATAAGTGTAGGCAAAAATAACGCTTATAAGTTACCTGGAGATAGGGCTATAGCACGGCTCAACTCGTGTTCAACGGTTTTAAGAACAGATATTGTTTCAACAGTTACTTTTGTATTTAATCGAAAAGGATATAGACTTATTAATTATGGGAATTAAAACAATAACTGAAAACATTAAATCTAAAACTTTTTCGACGCTTTACTACATTTATGGAGAAGAAGAGTATTTGAAAAAACACTACTTTTCTCAAATCAAAAAAGTAATAGCATCTGATTTTACTGAGTTTAATTATATAGAACTTTCGGGTAAAAATTTTAATGAAAATGATTTTTCAAATTCAATAAATAGTTATCCTGTTATGTCAGATAAGAAAATGGTTTCGGTTATTGATTTTGATAACTCAACATTAAAAAAGGGAAACGCAAAAGAATTTATTGATTGTTTAAATAATATACCGGATTATTGCACTGTTGTGTTTTACGACACTGATGTAAAGGACTTATCTGCAGCAAAACCTTTGGCTGACGTTGTAACAAATATTGGGGGCGTTGTGGCAAAAATAGATAAGCCTAATATTTCAAGCCTTGCAGCATGGTCAAAAAAACATTTTAAAAGTGCCAAAAAAGATATTTCAAATGAGGATTTATATTATTTATTAAGTGTTGCAGATAATGATATGCTTTCGCTTAATAATGAAATTTCAAAACTTTGTAATTTTACTAATGCTGACATTATTACCGCAAATGATATTGATACACTTGTTACAAGAAGCATTGATGCTAACAGATATGAAATATCAGACGCTTTTTGTGCTAAAAAATATAATAAGGTATTTGATATAATCGATAAATTATATAAACAAAATATCGATGAGATAGTAATAGCCAATGTGTTTTATAAATGTTTTAACGATTTACTAAAAGCAAGGTGTGCATTAGATTCGTTTAAGACTTCTCAGCAATTTTCTAAAGATTTTGCTTTTAATCCGTATATTGCATCAAAAATTATGAAAAATTCAAAAGTTCTGACTCGTGGCTTTCTTGAAAAAGCTGTTTTTGCGTCATTAAATTTAGACATAAAATTAAAAAGTTCAAGCTTAAACAAGAAAGAATTGATTGAAGATTATGTTGCAGAGTTGATTAGTTATAGGCAAATTTATGGATAAAATTAAAATTAGTAAGTTAATAATCGTAGAGGGGATCTATGATAAAATTAAGCTTGAAAATATTGTAGATGCTAATATAATAGCAATTAATGGATTTTCTATATTCAATAACCGTGAAATGAAGGCTACAGTGAAAGCATTAGCTAAAGATTATGGTGCATTGATATTGACAGATAGCGATACTGCGGGGTATAGGATACGAGTATACATTAATGAAATTCTAAGTGGTTGTGATGTTGAAAATGTATTTGTGCCGCAGATTTCAGGCAAGGAAAAAAGGAAATTCAAGCCGTCAGCAGAAGGGTATCTAGGTATTGAGGGAACGGATGACGATATTTTAATAAAAGCTCTTTGTGAGTATAGTGTAGATAAACACTTACGTAAGGATATTACTCATACAGATTTGTACATGCTCGGTTTTATGGGAACTGATGGTTGCAAGGCTAAAAAAAATGATCTTTTGAATTACTTGGGAGTACAGAAAAATATTTCAAATAATTTTTTGTTAAAAATACTTAACAGTAAATTTACAAAAGATGAATTCTATGCTTTGAAGTTTCATAATGATTAATTTATAATTTTATGAAAAGAGGTCGTAAAATATGCTTGAAAATAATGAACTTAGACTTAGTATGCTCGTTGATTTTTATGAGTTTACAATGAGCAACGGTTATTTTGAAAAAGGGAAAAAAGATGAGATAACATATTTTGACATGTTTTTTAGGCGTATACCTGATGGCGGCGGATTCGCTATTGCAGCTGGCTTGGAACAAGTTATTGATTATCTTGAAAATCTTAAGTTTGAAAAAGACGAAATTGAATTTCTTAGGTCTAAAGGGATTTTCAGTGAAGGATTTTTAAAATATCTTGAGAATTTTGAATTTACATGTGATGTGTATGCTGTGCCCGAGGGGACCCCTATATTTCCCAGTGAACCTATTTTGACAGTAAGAGGACCTTCGATTCAGGCTCAACTTGTTGAAACGATGATTCTTCTTACTATAAATCATCAATCACTTATTGCAACAAAAGCATCAAGGATAGTACGAGCTGCCGAAGGACGTGCTGTTAGTGAATTTGGTGCAAGGCGTGCACAAGGTTATATTGGCGCTTTATTGGGTGCAAGAGCTGCTTATATTGCAGGATGTGTGGGAACATCAAATGTTTTATGTGATATGATGTATGGAATACCTTCAAATGGCACTATGGCACATAGTTGGATCCAGAATTTTGATAGTGAATATGAGGCGTTCAAAGCCTATGCTGAAATATATCCTAACAATTGTATATTGCTTATTGATACATATAATGTTTTAAAATCAGGCATTGTAAATGCTATTAAAGTTTTTAATGAAGTGTTGATACCTAAAGGGTACAGACCCAAGGGAATAAGAATTGATTCGGGAGATATTACTTATTTGTCTAATAAGTTAAGAAAAATCTTGGATGAGAATGGTTTTGAAGATTGCAAAATTATGGTTTCGAACTCTCTTGATGAATATATTATTAGAGATACTATTATTCAAGGCGCAAAAATTGATATGTTTGGGGTTGGAGAAAGGCTTATAACATCTAAAAGCGAACCGGTTTTTGGCGGCGTTTATAAACTTGTTGCAGTTGAAAATGAAAATGGTGAGATTGTCCCAAAAATCAAGGTGTCAGAGAATGTCGAAAAAATCACAATTCCTCATTTTAAAAAGGTATATAGATTTTATTCAAATGAAACTGGTAAAGCAATGGCAGATTTAATATCCTTGTACGATGAAGAAATAGACGATTCAAAACCATACACTCTTTTTGATCCCATACATACATGGAAACAAAAAGAGGTTTCAAATTTCACTGCCATAAATATACTTAAACCTGTTTTTGAAAAAGGTAAACTGGTTTATCCTAGAAAAAAAGCTTCTGATATTCGAGAGTATTGTTTAGCCCAAATAGATACTTTATGGGATGAGGTTAAACGATTTGAAAATCCACATAAATATTATGTCGATTTAACGCAAAATTTATGGCAGGTTAAAAACGATTTGTTGAAAAAATATAATTAAATATTGTTTACAAATTGTGCAAAATATACTAAAAATATGCGGTCAAATTTGTTTGACTTACGTTTTTGTGTATTTTGCACAATTTTTTTACTTTTTAAAGTCAAAATAAAAGCGCGAAATAATTAAAAAGCAGATAATAAGAAAATATTTAAATTTCTATTTGTTATTTATTAATATTAATATTGCATTAAAAATAAAATTTTGTTATAATCAAATACAATAAAGTAGTGTGAGATATTGTTTTAACTTAACTTTTAAACTGTATTGATCATATTTCTTTGTAATTTTTTTAGTGGAGGTATCCATAATGTATAGCAGCAAAATAACAAAAATTTTGTTTAAAACCATGTTCATGCTGTTAGCCGTTATAATGTTCCTCTCCTCTTTCAGTGTTTTCACAATGGCAGATGGTGAAGATGTTGATTTAGAAACTGACGTTTCTGTGGAATCGGTTGAAGATGATGCTTTAACCTCTGATGATTCCAAAAACGCTATTTCTATGGATGGAGAAAGTGGCGAGGCAGATGAGCCTGATGTAGAAGAGTTAATGCAACTTTACATCAGTGGTTTTGAACGCACAGGTGAATATGCAGATTATGTTGAAAAGTATTCTGCGTACAACAAAAAAATGCCTGAAGTTGTTATCGACCCTTCTGCGTACGATTCTACTACTGCAACTGTAACAAAAGTTGATGAGTACAATGGCGAAAAGAACGTGCTTAAGGTTCAAAAGAATGGTGAATTTGTTTACACAGTTACTGTTCCGGAAACCGGTATGTACAATGTTGAATTTACATACTTTGCAGAGGCTGATAGGGTTACAAGAGACTTGGAATTTTCCATTCTTATTGATGATGCTTCACCCTTTAATACTTCTGAGAGTTTGATTCTCAAACGTAACTGGGCTGATGAGTCAAAAGAAGTTCAAACCGACTCGGTAGGAAACGAATTACTTCCCAATCAGGTAATTACGCCTAAATGGGTAACGACAGATTTTTATGAACCTAACGGTAACTATAATGAGCCGCTTATGTATTACCTTACTGCCGGTACACATAAGATTACAATTAAATCTGTTTCAGGTACTTATGCGATTTCAAAAATAAGACTGCATAACGATGGAGAACTTAAATCATATGCTGATTATATTTCGGAGTATGACGCTAAAGGTGCAAAAGATGCAACTACATATTTTGAATTAGAAGCAGAAGATTATATTGATAAAACAGAATCTATTCTCCAAAATGTTTATGACAGAAGCGACCCTAAGGTTACTCCTTACAGTGTAAGTAAAACTGTTTATAATACTTTTGGTGGTTCTAACTGGAATTCAAGTCTTGGTAGAGTAAACTATACAATCGATGTTAAAGAATCCGGTTATTATGAATTGTCGTTTAGATATAGACAGTCTTTTCAGCGTGGTGTAACAATATATAGAAAACTTTATATTGATAATGTAGTACCTTTTGCTGAAGCCAAAGCAATTTCATTCGATTATGGCAACGGTTATCAATACTGTAAGGCTGGCACTACAGATGAAAACGGAAAATTTGAGCCATATAAGATTTACCTTGAGAAAGGAACACACGATTTATCACTAGAAGCTGTTATCGGTGATATGGCTAAGGCTAGCCGTGATGTTGAAACTGCTGTTTATAAGCTCAACTATATTTATCGTAAAATAATCATGATTACCGGTACATCTCCGGATACTTACCGTGACTACGAACTTTTAGAGAATGTAGCTAATCTTGAAGCTATGTTCCTTCAGGTTTCTGAAACACTTAAGCAAATTAAGTCTGAAGTAGATGCTGTTTCCACCAACACTGGCGGTGAAAGTGAAATTCTTAAAACTCTATATGTTCAAATAGATAGTTTTCTTGAGAAACCCTACACCATTCCTGATCGTCTTTCAACATTTAAGGACAATATAAGTACTCTCGGTTCGTGGATGATTAATATCAGAGATATTCCTCTTCAGCTTGATAAGTTGATATTTGCAGGGTCTGGTGTTAAAACTCCTAACTATAAGTCTAACTTTATTGAAAAGGCCGGACATGAGATAAACGCATTTGTTTCTTCATTTATAGATGATTACACTGCAATCGGCGGTTCTTCTACTGACGAAGATAGAATGATTACAGCTTGGGTTGGTACAGGACGTGACCAGGCTATTGCCCTTAAAACACTTGTTGATAATGATTTTACTCCTAATAGTGGTATTAAGGTTAACGTGTCGCTTGTTCCTTTGGGTGTATTGTCAAAAGCAATTGTTGCGGGAAGAGGTCCTGATGTGGCGCTTCATGTTTCGAGAACTGAACCCATGAACCTTGGTTTCCGTAATGCTCTTGTAAACTTAAAAGAGTTTGACGATTATGATGAAATAACCAAACGTTTCACGACATATGCTACTGTTCCATATACGATGGATACTGTTGATGATAAAGGAAACAAAATCAATAAAGCTTTTGCTCTTCCTGAAACTCAAAATTTCTCTATGCTATTTTACCGCAAAGATGTATTTGAAGAACTTGGAATCACCGTTCCTAATACATGGGATGAGTTTGACCAGATTCTTCCTATTATACAAGAGAATAATATGACAGTTGGTATTGAATCAGCAATTTCAACCAACCTGTTCTTTACATTTATTATGCAGAGTGGCGGAGATATTTATTATTCAGACGGGTCACAGACCAAGTTTGAAGAACAATATGTTGTTGATGCATTTACTAAATGGACAAATTATTATACATTATATGATTTCCCACTTTCATATAGCTGGTATACACGTTTTAGAAGCGGTGAAATGCCGCTTGTATTTGAATCTTATTCAAATATTACATATCTTGCAGAATCTGCTCCTGAACTTAGTGGATTATGGGGTGTAGCTCCAATTCCGGGAACTGTTGATTCTACTGGAAAGATAAACAGAACAGAAGGTTCCGTTGGTCTTACAGCGTGCTGCATTATTAATAATAAGTCTAAGGATGCAGAAGTAAAAGCCAGAAAAGAAGCAGATTCATGGGAATTCTTAAAATGGTGGACTCAGGCAGATACAATGTCTGATTATGGTAATAGAATTGAAATGGCTATTGGTCCTGTTGCTAGATATACAACAGCTAACCTTGAAGCATTTGAACTTTTAAATTGGACTTCAGATGAGGCGAGTGCTATTAAGGCACAGCGTGAATGGGTTAAAGAGTATCCTGAACTTGTTGGTGGTTACTATGTAAGTCGTTCTATTATTAATGCCTTTAGAAATGTAACAAATAATTATACTAACCCAAGAGAAATGTTGTTCTATTATAACGACCAAATCAATGATGAAATCTGGCGTAAACGTATGGAATATAATCTTGCGGTTCCGGAGGAGGCGAAGAAATAATGGCTAAAATTACAAGTAAAGAAGTTGAATTGCTTAAAAAGTCACGTCTGACTTTCGGAGAAAAAGCTCATCTTACTTGGAATAAAATCAAAGAAAATAAAGTTAACTATTTCCTTATGGCTCCGTTTCTTTTATTTTTCTTTCTCTTTACGATTTTACCAGTAGGATCTTCAATGATTTTATCTTTTACCAGATACGATATTTTGAATTCGCCGGTTTTTGTTGGTTGGGATAACTATGTTAGAATGTTTCTTGAAGATGAGGTATTTCTTATTGCGTTAAAGAATACATTCCAGTTCGCTATTATAACAGGACCTGTGTCATATTTCCTCTGCTTTGTATTTGCATGGTTTATTAACGATTTACCTCCAGTTGCAAGAGCTACGTTTACCGTTATTTTCTATGCTCCTACACTTGCTAATATATATTTTATTTGGCAATTTATTTTTAGTGGTGATATGTATGGTCTTTTGAACTCTACATTGATGCAGTTTGGATTTATCAATGAACCTATACAGTGGCTTACAAACACTAATTATATGTTAAACATAGTAATTTTTGTTCAGCTTTGGTGTAGCTTGGGTACTGGCTTCCTTGCTTTTGTTGCCGGTCTCCAAAACCTTGATCCTTCACTTGTTGAAGCTGGTGCTATTGATGGTATCAAAAATAGATTCCAGGAACTTATCTATATTATTCTTCCTCAGATGGGCGGATCATT
The DNA here is from genome assembly GCA_045541455.1 of Eubacteriales bacterium. GTDB lineage: Bacteria > Bacillota > Clostridia > Oscillospirales > QAKW01 > RGIG9041. Next base: position 5,792 of record JAZQJA010000014.1, on the reverse strand, counting down.
AATGTTTGGTGCGGTTATGCAAATTTCATCAGCTTTCTCGGTTGGTAGTATTTCTTCTGCACTTGTTGGCTTCCCGTCGGTTGACTATGCTGCTCATACAATAACGTTGCATATTTCAGACTTTGGTCATACGCGCTTTGAACTTGGATATGCATCTGCTTTATCTGTTGTACTTTTTGCACTTATGTTAGGTACTAAGGGTATTGTTAATAAGTTATTAAAACCCATTTCACATGATTAATAGAAAGGAGCGTATTGTAAATGTCAAAATTAAGACGTAATAAAGTCGCTATAGCCGGCGATATTACTACATATGTAATGCTGTTACTTTACGGCGCATTCATGGCTTTACCGCTTATCTATTCTGTTATTCAGGCGTTTAAACCATATAATGAGCTGTTTATTTTCCCACCTCGCTTTTTTGCAAGAAACCCCACACTTGCAAACTTTTCACAATTGTTTGACCTTACTTCATCAACGTGGGTTCCGTTTTCAAGATATGTATTTAACACAGTTTTGAATACGGTTTTAAGTACTGTAATCCATATTTTTGCTGCGGCTATGTGTGCTTATCCGCTTGCTAAAAATAATTTCCCGGGTAAAAAAGGTATATTCAATGTAATAGTATGGTCACTTTTGTTTTCTGGTAGCGTTACTGAAATTCCTGTATACCTTGTTATGTCTACAATGGGTATTATTAATACTTTCTGGGTATATTTATTACCTGAAATTGCTGCCACAATGGGTACATTCTTGCTTAAGCAGAATATGGCGCAAATCCCAAATGCTATGATTGAGGCTGCGCGTATTGATGGTGCAAATGAGTGGACTATTCTTTGGAAAATTGCAATGCCTGCTGTTAAGCCGGCATGGCTTACACTTGCAATATTTTCCTTCCAACGTAACTGGAATGAAACATCTTCATCGTATGTATATACAGAAACAATTAAAATGCTTCCTGCGGCACTCAGTCAGATTACTACAGCAGGTTCTGTTGCTCGTGCTGGCGAGGCTTATGCTGCTTCGGTATTAATGCTCATACCGCCTATAATATTCTTTATATTGGCACAGAGTAGTACGGTTAAGACAATGGCGCATGCCGGTATTAAAGGTTAAGGGAGGGGAATGTTATAATGAAAAATGTTAAAAAATTAATTGTTTCTTTCATTATATTAATAATGGTAGTAACAATTGCAATTCCTGCTTTCGCTTATATACCATATAATACATACGGATTTAATTTTTATGGTGAGACAGTAGGTAGCCCTTCTGGTTATTATCCTGAAGCTATTTATCTTTCACAAGACCTTGGTATAAATTCTATTCATAACCCCAACGATATTTATGTTAGTGATAAAAACGAAATCTATTTACTTGACCTAGGTGGTCACGCTAGTAGAGGACGACTTTGTGTTTTTGATCAAAACTTTAAGTTGATTAAACAATATGAGGCTCTCACTGATATAGATGGTTCGGTATATTACATGAGAAACCCAGGTGGTGTCACAACTGATAAAAATGGTTATATCTATATTTGTGATACTGATAACGGTTCGGTTCTTAAAATGACCAAAGAAGGTCAAATTGTAATGAAATACGAACAACCGGGTGATGATATTTTCGATGAATCCTATACTTATCAGCCATTCAAAATTGCTATAGGTATTAATGGTTCGGCCTATGTAATTTCACGTGGATGTCTTGATGGTATTTTGGAGTTTAATACCAAAGGCGACTTTGTACGATTTTTTGGTGCACCTAGAATTCAACTTTCTGTCGGAGATTATGTGGAAATATATTGGAGACAAATTTATCGTTCACTATTTGGTGCGAAAATAGACGATGTTTTTGTAACTTATGTTCCTACTGAATTTGAAAATCTTGAGATAGATAAAAATGGCTTTATGTTTACCAACGTAATCGCCAATGAATCGTCAACTAATGAGGTTTCTAAACTTAACTTTACAGGCGCAAATGTTTTAAGTCCTACAACTAAGAGTACTAAGAAGGTTTCCGATGCTTTGTCATCTAACTATGGTGATTTACAAATAATTCCAACTAAGGATAATAACTTTGTCGATATTGTTGTTGACGATGATGGATTTTTCTCTGTTCTCGATACAAACCTTTCTAAAATATTTGAATACGATGCAGAAGGCAATTTAGTATTTGTTTATGGTGGTGAAGGTCAGCAGGTGGGTACACTTGAGCAGGCATCTGCTATGGCAAAACTTGGTACCAAAACACTTGTAATAGATAAAGTTTTGTGTGCAATAACAGTTTATGATCTTTCAGATTATGGTAAGGCACTACATGAAGCTGTAGTTTATTATAACGAAGGGTTATACGCTGAGGCAGAGCCGTTGTGGCGTGAGGTTCTCGCTTATAATGCTAACTCAGATTTAGCTCACGTTGGTATAGGTAAAGTTTATTATATGAACGGTGAGTATGAAAACGCTATGAAAGAGTTTAAGCTCGCTAATGACCGTGAAAATTATTCAAGATCTTATGAACTTTATAGAAAGCAAGAAATTAGGGATGCTTTTGGAATGATAGCGACCTTGCTTGTTGTTCTTGTCGTTTTAGCATTTTGTTGGCGATTATTTGGAAAGAAAATTTATGCCAACATAAAAGAAAAGAAAGAGGGAGGTGCCATAAATGGATAAATCTTTTGGTCTTAAAGGTACTATAAATCCTCTTAGAATTATAAATCATCCTATTGAAACAATAGAAAGTCTTAAGGAAAAGAAAAATGGATCTATAATTTCTGCAACAATAATACTTTTGATTTTTACTTTTTCCGAAATTCTTTTAACTGTAACAAAAGGCTTTATATTTAATACTTCTCGTATTGAAGACTTTAATATTTTTATGGTTCTTTCGAGATCGCTATTTATGGTATTGCTTTTTGTTGTAGCCAATTGGGCATTGTGTACTTTGCTTGATGGCGAGGGAAGAATGATTGATATCTATATATCAACTTGTTATTGTTTGATACCACTGGTTGTCATTAGATTCTTTGAGGCTATTGCTTCTAATGTTTTAACTGCAGGTGAATATGTATTTGTTTCAATGATTGCTTTGTGTTTTAATGCTTGGTTTATAGTTTTACTCCTTTTTTCATTGAAAACAATACATAACTATACATTAAAGAAAACTTTATTTAATGCATTAATGACTATTGTTGGTATGGCGATTATTTTCTTTATAATCTTTTTGTTTGTTGTGCTTATTCAGCAATTATATATTTTCTTTGCAACCATTTTTACAGAAATGATAATGAGATAGAAAGGAGAGTGTTGATATGAAAATTAAAAGATTATTAGTATTTTTACTCGTATTTTGTATGATGTTCTCAATGCTCTCAGCTTTTTCTTATGCAGATGGTGTTGAAGAGACAACTGATACTACAACGACCGGAACTGAAGATGTTGAGGAAAATGAAAATGCATCTGAAGATGAAAATGTTATAATCGGTGAAGACGGCGAAGTAATTGACCCTACTGAGATTATTATTGATGAGTCCGGTATGACCGGTGATGGTACAAAGGGTAACAAAGAGTATCTTAAGAGTTTTACTTTGGCCGATGAAAACGAAAACCTTGCGTTTTATATTAACGATATTACAGGTTTCTTTGCAATTCATAATAAGAAAACCGATGCAATTTGGTTTTCGAACCCCATGGACTATGAGAAAGACCAAATTGCTCTTTCCACAAACATGGACAAATTACAATCCCAATTAATTGTTACTTATCTTAACGCTAGTTTTGATATTCTTACTATTCCATCAACTGAAGCACATATTGTTTCTGAGCATAAAGGAAATCAGCAGATTTTCACTTATGTTTTCAGCGGTGCTACAAGAAACTTCTCTATCCCGATTTGTTATGAGTTAAAAGAAGATTATCTTGATATTAAAGTTATGATGGATAGCATCGAAGAGAATTCTGATGCAAGAATTACTCAGATTACTCTTCTTCCTCACATGGGTGCCGGCGGTCTTAAAGACACCGGTTATGCGCTGATTCCTGATGGAAGCGGCTCACTTATGACTTTTAATAAAGTATGTAAAAACCTTTCTCAGTATACAGGTTATATTTACAACAGAGACCGCACAGCATCATCTGATAATGCATCTTATGTAGATCTAAACGAGACTGTTAGCCTTCCTGTATATGGTGTTTATAAAAATGGTGCAGGTTTCCTTACTGTAATCACTGAGGGTGCTGGCACTGGCGCCATTAAGGCAAATGTAAGTAAACTCTTTAATTCATATAACAGCGTTACTTCACATTATATTGTACGTGATACGCAGTCAAGAAGAAATTCTGCAGCAGGTTCTGGTGACGGTGTTTATTACAGTGATAAAACTTGCGGTAATATATCGCTTAGAGTTTATCCTTTAGGTGATGATAATTCTACCTATGTAGGTATGGCTCAGAAATATCAGGATTATCTTGTTGAAACACAGAATTTAGCAAAACTTGATGAGAATGCTTCGTATGTAAATGCACTCAATATTGATTTGTTCTGTGCAGTTAAAACTCCTACTCATTTCCTAGGCATTCCTTACACAGGTGTTAAAGAACTTACAAGTTTTTCTGAAGTAGAAGGTATTGTTGCTAAATTAAAAGAGAAAAATATAAGCAATATGCTTATTAACCTTACCGGTTGGAGTTCTGGTGGTTTAGAATCGGCCGTACCTCTTGACTTTAAAACAGAATCAAAAGTTGGTAGCGTGAAAGAAGCTCAAGCCCTTTTAGATTTTGCTGATGAACAAAATGTAAATATTTCGTTTGATGCAGATATGCAGAATTTCTATGCAGGTACATCAAAAATAAAGAAATTCCAGCATACAGCGTTTGCTCTTTCAAATACACCTGTAACTGTTTATCCTTTTTCAAAATCTCTTAATAGATCTACTATTGCCGGTAGTTTTTATCATCTTATTCATCCTCAATATATGATTGAGTTTACTAATACATATATTGACAACGCACTTAAAAAAGGCATTAAAAACTTTTCATTCCAGTCAGCCGGTGTTGATCCTTATGCTACATACAATAAGGACAATATGCTTACAAGAGATGAATCTACCGAACTTACTCAAGAGATGTTTGTTAATGCAAATGAAAAAGTTGAAGGTATTTTAAGTACTAAAGTTGGTAATTCCTATGTATTGGGCAGTGTTAATAACATTGTTGAAACACCAGTTTACTCAAGCTATCTTATTATTTCTCAGACATCGGTTCCATTCTATCAAATTGCACTTCGTGGTTATGTAAATATGGCATCTCCTGCACTTAATCTTTCTTCAGAAGTTTCAGAACTTGAACTTAAGTGTGCAGAGTCTGGCATAAGTTTGTATTATCAACTTATGAAAGCAGAATCGACAGAGTTCCAGGATACTTCATTCTCTGATTATTATGCATGTTCATTTGATGATTATTATGAAATATTATCTGAAACTTATGGCAGAATGGAAAAAGTTTATAATGCCGTAGGTGCAAGTGAAATTATCAACCATGAAATACTTGATGATGTTAGAATTTCGACATTCTCAAATGGTGCTAAGGTTTATGTAAACTATGGATATACCGATACATCAGTAAGTGGTGTGAGCGTGGCAGCAAGAAGCTATACTGTAGTGGGAGGTGCTAAATAATGACTGATATTTTAAATAATGATGTTGTTAATTCAACTGAAGATAATACTCCCGAAGTTGATGTTACAGCTTCAAAGAAGATTAAACCCGCTAAAGTAAAAAAAGAAAAAGCAGTTAAAGAAAC
>JAZQJA010000013.1:0-31261 GCA_045541455.1 Eubacteriales bacterium | reverse complement strand
CCCTCATCTTCTACAGTATCCAAAATAGTCTCCAATTCTTCTTCACTAATAGGGGTTGTATCCACTCCGCTTTTCCATAGATGTGAAAGAATTTTTATAATTCCATCTACTACCACAACTATAGGTTTAGTAATAATCATTAACGAGTAAAGAGGTATTGAAAATATGGTTGAAAAAGTTTCGGGCATAGTCTTTACAACTACCTTAGGTACAATTTCACCACATATCAATACAATCACGGTCATCACAATTGTAGCGACCCATGCGTTAGAGGAGCCCAAAACACTAATAACAATTAAGGTTGCAACCGATTCCGAGGCAATATTCACTAAATTATTTCCAATCAAAATGGTTGCCAATGCGCTTTCATAATTATTGTAAATCTTATAAGCCAACTTAGATGAGGTGGTTCCCTTTTCTTCTGCAGCCCTTTTAAGTCGAACCTTATTAGAAGAAGCAAAAGCGATCTCAGAAGAGGAAAAAAACGCCGACAGTATTAGGCAAACAACAATCACTATCACATTAAGCATTCAGAACATCCCCTTCCTGTTCATCATAAATTTCGCCTACCAACTCTTCTAAAATATCCTCTACAGTAATAATTCCAAGAATTTTACCTGCAGATTGCACATAAGCGATATGGGTACGATTAGCGGAAAGGGTGCTAAGCAAATCATCCACTGGTGTTGAATCATTAATCATAGTGGCGCTGCGCATAATTTGGCGCACATTAAATTTATCATTTTTATAATAGCATTTAAGAAAGGTACGGATACTTAAAGTTCCTACTACCCAGCCTTCATCATTAACAACAGGCAAACGAGAATAAGTACTGCTGCGTATAAGATCCAAAACCTTTTCATTACTATCATTTTCATGTATGTGCAAAACCTTTTTCCAAGGTGTCATTACAGCCTTAGCGGTTCTTTCAGAAAACTCAATGGCATTTTGTACCAACTCTTCTGTTTCTTCGTCAATATCGTTTTCTTCTACAAAAGTTTCGATAATATCATAAAGTTCATCCTCCGTAACAGTTGGTGTCTCCATTGCTTTCTTCTTAAATGGCCGGCTAGCCAAATCACTGATAGTTGAAAAAAAGAAACTAATAGGAGTCATAACCTTCATAAGAAACACCAATGAACCAGCTATAGCAACAGAAAACTTTTCGTTACATGCTTTGCCAAAAGCTTTAGGAATCATCTCTCCAAGTAAAAAAACTACTACTGTTGAAATTATAGTAGAAATAGTAACCGCATAATCAGGCATTGATTCAATACTATCGAACAAGGTGTATGTAAATACGGTAGAAAGAGTAGCAATTCCTGCGTGAGTTACATTCGTACCAATCAGCAAAGTCGTCAAAGCCTTGTCAAAATTATCCAAAATATAAATCACTCGTTTAGCATTCTTATCACCATCTTCTGCTCGATTGGTCAATCTAATACGATTAACTGATGCTAAAGCAATCTCAGCACCGGCAAAATATGCAGCTAACAATAATAAAACAAAAATTGAGATTAAATAACCCGCAGAACTGTCATCCACGAACAAACCAACTCCTTAATTTATAATTTATTAAATTAATTTTAGCATAGCTTTAAAATAAATACAATGGTTTATAAGAAATTGATAAAATAAAACAACTAATTCAAGCACTATCAAAGATTCTTTTCTTATACTGTCACCTTAACATACTTTCTCCCCTATTATCTCGCCATTTTCCTTTTAGTTTCATCAAGGCAAAACTTTTTATCCTTTTCCTTTCTGCATTTCCTCTGCATTTCTAGCGAGGATGATGCCACTTTTGGCAAGGATAGGTCTAATCTTGCAAAAGGTTTGTGGTCAAGGTCTCTCTTGCGACAAAAAAGAAGACCTTGGTCATCGTTTCCGATGACACAAGGTCTTCAAAATTACTATATTGTTTGCTTTTGCAGTGGTTTATCTAATCGAGAAAGGATAAAAGAAATTGCCCCGAAGAGGATAAATCATTTTTGCTGAAACACCTATATTATTCCCACTCAATTGTTCCAACAGGTTTAGGTGTAAGGTCAAGAAGAACGCGATTAATACCATCTACCTCGCTTGTTATACGCTTAGTGATTGTATGCAAAATATCATACGGGATCTCCTCTATTGTTGCAGTCATGGCATCACTTGTATTAACTGCACGAATAATTGCAGGCCATCCTTCATATCTTTTATCATCTTTAACACCAACGCTTTTCATATCCGGCACAGCAATAAAATACTGCCATACTTTTTTTGCAAGTCCGCAATTATCGAATTCTTCCCTCAATATTGCATCTGCTTCGCGAAGAGCATGTAATCTATCTCTTGTAATTGCTCCTAAACAACGAACACCAAGTCCAGGGCCCGGGAAAGGCTGTCGTTCAACCATATTTTCAGGAAGACCAAGCGCCTTACCAACAACACGAACCTCATCTTTATAAAGAAGTTTTACAGGTTCAACAAGACCTTCAAACTGCATATCATCAGGTAAGCCACCAACATTGTGATGAGCTTTAACGCCATCACTTTCAAGTATATCTGGATAGATAGTGCCTTGTGCTAAAAATGAAATCCCCTCAAGTTTTCTAGCTTCTTCTTCAAATACTCTTATAAACTCGCCACCGATTATTTTTCTCTTTTTTTCAGGTTCTGCAACCCCCGCAAGTTTATCAAGAAAACGATCTGTAGCATCAATATAAATAAGATTAGCATCAAGACCTTCTTTGAAAATTTCAATTACCTGTTCGCTCTCCCCTTTACGCATAAGACCATGGTTTACATGTACGCAAACTAGTTGCTTACCAATAGCCTTAATTAAGAGTGCAGCAACAACTGAAGAATCAACACCGCCAGATAAAGCAAGTAAAACTTTCTTGTTGCCAACCTGTTTGCGAACCTTTTCTACTTGATCAGCTATAAAGATATCAGCAAGTTCTTTATTAATTATACGTAACATTTCTTTAGGACGTTTATTGCTATCCATATTCTATCTCCTTTTATTAGTTGGTGTAATTGTCAAAATAACCCTGTACCAGCACAACAGGTGTGCCTTTATCTCCTGATCCACTTGTTAAATCACAAAGCGAACCTATTAGATCGGTTAATTGTCTTGGAGTGGTACCTTGAGCTGCCATATTGCCAACAAGATTAGCCTGTTTTGAACGTATACTGTCAGAAATAGCTTTTTTTAATTCATCACCACTTAAATCTTTATAATCATTATCAGCTAAATATTTAAGTTTCAACTCATTAGGAGTGCCAATAAGACCATCGGTAAAAGCAGGTGAAACAACCGGATCGGCAAGTTCCCATATCTTTCCTTGAGGATCTTTAAATGCACCATCGCCATAAACCATTACTTCAACATGCTTTCCTGTTTCTTTTAATATACGAGCTTGTATATCTAAAACAAGATCTTTACATTCACGAGGGAAAAGTTTAACTTTATCCTCTGTTGACTTATTTGAACCAAGAAGACCATACTTTTCATTATAACCGCAACTAATCGGTGCGTTTAATATATCATCAAGACCAATAACAACCTTGGCACCAGCAGCTTTTAAAATGCGTTTGGTACGTGCCCTAGTATGAATATCACAGGTAATCACTTTATCAGTATAGTCAAGAATGGTTTTAGCTTGATTTGCAAAAATTATTTCAACTTCTGCGCCGCATTCTCTAATTAAATCGCCGTAATACTGAACATAATCAACACCGGTAAATTCGTGCTTGTTTTCTCCAAAAAGTTCACGATAACGTTGTTCGGTCAGTACATCACTGTATGGGTTAATTCCAGCCTCATCAATTTTATCAAGACTAACAAGTTCATTTCCAACCTCGTCAGAAGGATAACTTAGCATAAGAACTAGCTTTTTTGCACCCTTTGCAATGCCTTTAAGGCAAATAGCAAATCTATTACGTGAGAGGATAGGAAAAATCACACCTATTGTTTCACCACCTAGCTTTGCTTTGACATCCGTTGCAATATCATCAATCGATGCGTAGTTGCCTTGTGCGCGTGCCACAATAGATTCAGTAAGTGAAATTACATCCTTGTCACGAAGTTCAAAGCCATCTGATTTTGCCGCTTCAAGTACACTTTCAGTAACAATTGCCGCAAGATTATCGCCTTCGCGGATAATTGGACAACGAATACCCCTTGAGACTGTACCAACTTTGCGTTCTTTAACTTCCATTAAATATCGTTCCCTTCATAATAGAGTAAATAATTAACTATATAATTGTTTTATACCAATACATTATTTTATACTAAATTTATTGATAAATCAATAGTTAATCAAAAAGTGGCGTAGAAAAATACCTTTCAGCAGTGTCAGGCAAAACCGTCACAACAGTTTTACCTTTTCCAAGTTTTTTAGCAAGTTTAATTGCAGCAGCAACGTTAGTACCACTGCTTATTCCACACATAATCCCCTCTTTTGACGCAAGTTGCTTTGACACAAAAAGAGCCTCATCATCTTTAATAATACAAAGGTCATCATAAATACTTTGGTTTAATATTTTTGGAATTATTCCGTCACCAATACCCATTTGAATGTGAGTTCCAATTGAACCACCCGAAAGAATAGCAGCATTTTCAGGTTCGACAGCCCAAATTGTCATATCAGGATTTTTAGATTTTAGTGCTTCTCCAATACCTGTGATAGTTCCACCTGTTCCAATACCGGAGCAAAAGCCATGAATTGGGCCATTAACTTGTTCTAATATCTCTACACCGGTTTGAAAACGTTGTATTGCAGTATTTGCTGGATTTTCAAACTGTTGAGGCACAAATACATTTGGGTCTTCTTCTCGTAATTTTAAAGCGTAATTCAAGCACTCCTCAATACATTGACCAATATTACCCGCATCATGCATTAAAATAACCTCAGCTCCATAATGACGAACAAGTTTTCTTCGTTCTTCACTAACCGAGTCAGGCATAATAATTTTTACTTTATACCCTTTTACTGCACCAACTAATGCAAGGCCTATTCCCTGATTACCGCTTGTAGGCTCAACGATTATAGTATCTTTATTTATAATGCCATTTTTCTCAGCATCACATATCATATTATAAGCCGTACGTGTTTTTATAGAACCGCCAACATTCAATCCTTCAAATTTTACTAAAATCCGAGCACTATCATCATCAACTATATTTTTAAGACGAATAATAGGAGTTTTGCCTATAGCGTCAAGAATTGATTCACAAATCATAAATTGTTACCTTTCAAAATCATTCGATTAATTATAGCAGAATTAATATGTTTTTTCAATAAATATTATATAAATAAATTAATCAAAATGTTATTTGAAAATTAAAAGACGGTAGCCACAGGCTACCGTCTTAATTAAATTACATTTCAGATAATTTTTTAAGTGTTTCAAGTTTCTCTTTTGCACTCTTTTCAGCCGCTTCGAACAAAACTTCTGCTCTTTCGGGGAATGTACGAGTAAGAGAATTATAACGAACTTCGTTCATAATGAACTCTCTGAAATCAGCTTTAGGCTCTTTTGAATCAAGTGTAAGCGGGTTCTTACCCTCTTCAGCAAGAGTAGGATTATAGCGATAAAGCTGCCAATAACCTGCTTCTACTGCCTTTTTAGCCTCGATCATTGATGATCCCATACCTGTCTTTATACCATGGTTGATACAGGGAGCATATGCTATAATTATTGAAGGACCATTATAAGCCTCAGCTTCTGCAAATGCTTTTACACACTGCGCATCATCAGCGCCCATTGAAACCTGAGCAACATATACATAACCGTATGAGCGTGCAATAGCACCAAGGTCTTTTTTCTTGGTAGTTTTACCAGCAGCAGCAAACTGAGCAACACTTCCTGAAGGAGTTGATTTAGAAGCCTGGCCACCAGTATTAGAATAAACTTCTGTATCAAATACAAGAATGTTTACATCCTCATTTGATGCAATAACATGATCAAGTCCACCAAAGCCAATATCGTATGCCCAACCGTCACCACCAAGAATCCATACCGATTTCTTAGCAATATGCTCTTTACTTTCAAGAATTTCAGCTGCAAGAGCTTTGCCTTCTTCACAGCAATTGATTTTTTCAAGAGCAGCTATAAGGTTGTCAGAATCTGCACGATTGGCTTTGCTGTCGTTATAGGTTGCTTTCCAAGCATCAACAGCTGCCTTATAGTTTTCATCCGATGTCTTTGCATAGAGTTCATCTATAAGATCTGTAACTTTCTCACGGAGCTGAGTTGCACCGAGGTACATACCGTAACCATGCTCTGCATTGTCTTCAAAGAGAGAGTTAGCCCAAGCGGGACCGTATCCTTTCTTGTTTACAGTATAAGGAGTTGCAGGAGAACTACCACCCCAAATTGATGAACAACCAGTAGCATTAGAAATATACATTCTATCACCAAAGAGTTGTGTCATAAGTTTAGCATACGGAGTTTCACCACAGCCTGCACATGCGCCTGAATACTCAAGAAGCGGCTGCTTAAACTGTGAGCCTTTAACTGTTTCAAGTTTAATTGAATCAAACACATCAGCTTTGTCTTCAACTTTGTTTACACAGTAATTGAAGTATTTCTGCTTTTCAATTTGTGAATCGAGAGACTTCATCTCAATAGCATTTGTTTTACAACTTGTGATACATACACCACATCCAGTACAGTCAAGAACTGATACGCCCATTGTAAACTGATAATTATCAAGACCTTTACCGATCATCTTCTTAGTTGCAATACCAGCAGGAGCTGCAGCAACCTCATCAGCATTAAGTACGAATGGACGGATTACAGCATGGGGACAAACAATTGAGCATTTATTACACTGTACGCACTTGTCAACATTCCACTCCGGAACTTTAACAGCAACGCCCCTCTTTTCAAATGCTGCAGCACCCTGAACCATATGACCATCAACATACTCATTGAATGCAGATACAGGTAGCTTGTCTCCTTCTTGTTTATTAACAGGAATAAGAATATTCTCAACATAATCCTTAAGGTCTTTTCTGTCTGTTTCAACAGTTTCTTTTGTTGTTGTCACCTCAAGATTTTTCCATTCAGCAGGTACTTCTACTTTGACAGCACCCTTTACACCAGCTTCAATAGCAGCATGGTTCATGTCAACAATAGCCTGGCCTTTTTTGCTATAAGAATATGTTGCTGCATCCTTCATATACTGAACAGCTTCAGTCTCTGGAATAATGTTAGCAATCTTAAAGAAAGCCGCCTGTAAAATTGTATTGATTCTACCGCCAAGGCCGATTTTTCCAGCAATATCAATACCGTCAATGATATAAAAATCAATATCATTTTCAGCGAGGTATTTTTTCATATCGTTAGGAAGTCTGCTGTCAAGTTCTTCTTTGCTCCACGGACAGTTAAGAAGGAATGCGCCGCCCTTTTTAACGTCGGTGACCATATCATACTTACCAACATAAGAGGGATTATGACAAGCAACAAAGTCAGCCTTCTTAATAAAATATGTTGATTTAATTGGGTTATCACCAAATCTCAAGTGAGAAACAGTAACACCGCCTGATTTTTTAGAGTCGTATGAGAAATATGCCTGAACATATTTATCAGTGTGATCACCAATAATTTTAATTGAGTTTTTATTAGCACCAACAGTACCGTCAGAACCGAGACCCCAGAATTTACAAGATACAGTACCTGCAGCAGTTGTATCAGGATCTTCTTTATCTTCAAGTGATAAGTTAGTAACATCATCTACTATACCAATAGTAAATTCATGTTTAGGAGTATCTGAAGCAAGATTTGCATATACAGAACAAATGTTACCGGGAGTTGTGTCTTTAGAACCAAGACCATATCTACCACCAACAATTTTAACATTTGCAAATTCAGTGCCTGCAACTGCAGCAACAACATCAAGGAAGAGCGGTTCGCCGATTGCACCAGGTTCTTTAGTTCTATCGAGAACAGCAACACTTTTTACTGTTTTAGGCATAACCTCAAGAAGATGTTTTACAGAGAAAGGTCTGTAAAGACGAACTTTAATAAGACCTACTTTTTCGCCACGAGCGTTAAGGAAGTCAACAACCTCCTCAATAGTATCACAAACAGAGCCCATTGCAACTATAACACGTTCTGCATCATCAGCACCATAATAGTTAAATGGTTTGTAGTTTGTGCCGATTTTTGAATTAACCTTATTCATATACTCTTCAACAACAGCTGGGAGAGCATCATAATATTTATTACAGCTTTCTCTTGCTTGGAAGAATATGTCGGGGTTCTGAGCAGAACCTCTAAGAACAGGATTTTCCGGATTAAGAGCTTTTTTTCTAAATTCTTTTACAGCGTCAAAATCAAGCATGTCAGCAAGATCTTCATAATCCCATACTTCGATTTTCTGAAGTTCATGAGATGTACGGAAACCATCAAAGAAATGAAGGAACGGAACCTTACCTTTAATAGCAGAAAGGTGTGCAACAGCAGCAAGATCCATTACCTCTTGAACATTACCTGCACAAAGCATAGCAAATCCAGTCTGACGACATGCCATTACATCAGAATGGTCTCCAAAGATTGAAAGTGCATGTGATGCAAGAGCACGTGCCGAACAATGAATAACGCCAGGAAGCTGTTCACCGGCAATTTTATACATGTTAGGAATCATCAATAAAAGACCCTGCGAAGCAGTATAAGTAGTAGTAAGCGCACCTGAAGCAAGTGAGCCATGTACTGTACCAGCAGCACCACCCTCAGATTGAAGTTCAACTACCTTTACCTTTTGACCAAAAACGTTCACGCGTCCGTCAGCTGACCATTTATCTGTTACTTCAGCCATTACTGATGATGGAGTAATAGGATAAATGCCGGCGACATCGGTAAATGCATATGCTACGTGAGCCGCAGCATTGTTACCATCCATGGTTTTCATTTTTCTTGCCATGAATTTTGTCCTCCTTAAAATATAAAAAATAATAATTATTACATAAATTATCATTTTATATTTTAACATCTAAAAACCTATCTGTAAAGTGCAAAAATTATAATTTTTAAAGAAATTTATCGTTTGTTCATTGATCGGCTTGTAAAATGAACTAAAATGTAATAAAATGAATAAAACATTTAAGGCAGGTTAATTATGGTAAACAGATTAACATCTTTTGGTATAAACGGAATTGATGCATTTAAAGTAGACGTTGAAGCTGATGTTTCAAGAGGACTTCCTGCGTTTGATATTGTAGGGATGCCTGATACCGCTGTAAAAGAGTCAAAAGAACGCGTTAGAAGTGCATATAAAAATTCCGGCTTTAATTTTCCGGCAAGTAGAATAACAATCAACTTGGCCCCTGCTAACATTAAAAAGGAGGGCTCTGTTTTTGATTTACCTATCTTATTGGGAATTTTAAAATCAGCAGGAACAATTAACCTTAATACAGACAACTTCGCTTTTGTTGGAGAATTATCTCTTATGGGTGACATTCGAAAAACAGCAGGTGTTTTATCAATGGTTTTGGCAGCAAAAGAATTAGGGTTAGATGGTATTTTTATACCAGAAAGCAATGTTGGTGAAGCACAATACATTGAAGGAATTAATATTTTCCCCGTAAAATCAGTACGTCAAATCCTATCTCATTTAATTGGAGAACAAGAAATAGTTCCTATTATTCCAAAGAAATTTTCAGTGACAGAATACAATAAATTTCCAATAAATTATTCGGATGTTATGGGACAATATGTTGCAAAGCGCGCAATTGAAATAGCCGCTGCAGGAGGGCATAACATATTAATGATAGGGCCACCCGGAAGCGGTAAAAGTATGATTGCAAAAAGATTACCGACAATTTTACCTTCTCTGTCATTCAAAGAAGCATTGGAATGTACTCGAATTTATTCAGTTGCAGGTAAACTGGATTGCAACAATTTGATAACACATCGGCCATTCAGATCACCTCACCATAACATAAGCAGTGTGGCACTTTGTGGAGGAGGAAAAAACCCAAAGCCAGGAGAAATTTCTTTAGCGCATGGTGGAATATTATTTCTTGATGAATTCCCTGAATTTCCTTCTTCTGCAATTGATAGTTTAAGAGCCCCACTTGAAGATGGTAAAATCACTATATCAAGAGCCGCTGGTTCTGTAACATATCCTTCTAACATTATGCTAGTATGTGCTATGAATCCATGTAAATGTGGATATTTAGGACATCCTACTAAACCATGTATATGCTCGCCTTCACAGATTGCAAAATACCAATCAAAAATATCAGGACCGATGCTTGATAGAATTGATATTCATATAGAAGTTCCTGCCGTAGAATATCAAGAAATCAGTTCAAGTATTCCGGCCGAAAAATCCGAAGACATAAAAAAACGTGTAATTAATGCAAGAAGAATACAATTTAAGCGTTATAAAGATACCGGTATATACAAAAATTCCGATTTAACCCCAAAACTTATAAAACAATTCTGCAAATTATCAGATGAGGCAGAACAAGTACTTAAAGAGAATTTTGACAAAATGAATTTAACCGGCAGAGGTTACAACAAAATATTAAAAATAGCAAGAACTATAGCCGATCTTGAGGGCAGCGAAAACATTTCAAAACGTAATTTACTAGAAGCTTTACAGTACAGAGCAATAAATAAAACCATAAAATAAAGAGCAGTTGATAACTGCTCTTTATTTTATGCGTTTTTAATATCTATCCACAAAGTTGAATAATACTCTAAAATATCTTTAGGTAAATTTGTATACACTTGTGTTTTATCCAAAATTTCGTCAGTTGGATATGCCAAAAGTTCATTTTTTGTTTCCATGTCCAAATCATCATAAACAAGTTGATGAGGTGTTGAGTAGCATGTTTCTTCACGATTTAATTTAGCTATATCTTCCCTACACATAAAATTAATATATTTTTCAGCTGCTTCCTTATTTTTAGAACCTTTAACAACACACATCGCATCAACATATAAGTTAGTTCCCTCTTCTGGAATAACATAACTTAAATCTTCGTTTTCTTCCATCATAGCCAATGCATCGCCACCGTAAGCCGGAGTAATATATGCAGATCCGCTTTCCATTCGATTAAATATCTCATCTGATACAAAGGCTTGTAAATTTTTCTTTAACTCTTTAACTTCTTGTGCAGCATGATCCAAAATATTCTTGTCTGTTGTATTAACACTTTCTCCATTTTTTATCAGAGTAAGTCCTAATGCATCTCGTGAGTTATTATACATGAGAACCTTTCCCTTGTACTGCTTATCCCATAAAACAGACCAACCTTCTGGAGTTTCTGTTACATAGTTAGTATTATACAATAAACCTATAACTCCCCATGTGTACGGAACAGAATAAAGGTTTTCTGAATCATACTCGAATCCTTTAAATCGAGTCATGATATTTTTGAAATTAGGTATATTATCAAAGTTCAGCGGTTCAATCATTTCTTCATCTATTAATCTTGAAACCATATAATCCGACGGAAAAATAACATCATATTTTGCAGCACCATTTTTTAATGTTGCATACATAGATTCGTTATTATCATACTCGTCATAAATCACTTTGATGCCGTATTCTTTTTCAAAAAGTTCATTTACGGTGCCATCGATATACTCACCCCAATTGTATACATACAAAACCTCATTTTGTTGGTAAGTATGACACGACGACATAAAAAGTACTAAAATAATATTTATCGCTGTAAGCAAAGATACTTTTCTCATTTGGCATTTCCCCTCGCCTTCTTACTGTCAAAAATATTAACCGCAATCAAAACCAACAAAACTGCAACTAACATTAATGCACAAAGCGCATTTATACTTAGCGGAATTTTTCTTTTAGTTATTGTATATATGACTGTAGATAGGGTTGAAAAAGCATTCCCTCTTACAAAAAAAGTAACAATAAAATCATCGATTGAGAGTGTAAAAGCCATTAAAAATGCCGACATAATACCTGGAATTAATTGCGGAAAAACACCTTTAAAGAAAGCCCTAACAGGTGGAGCACCTAAGTCTTGAGCCGCTTCATACAAGCGAGGATCAACATGACGCAATCTTGGAGTGACAGACAAAATAACATATGGTATATCAAATGTAATATGCGCAAGCAAAACAGTCAAAAAACCTGTTGGAATTTGAAAAGCTATGAACAAAAGCAGTAATGAAATACCGGTAATAATATCAGGATTGAGCACGGGTATATAAGTTACATTCATAACAGCCTTTTTGTGCCATTTTTTAAAATTAGACAAACCGATAGCTGCCGCAGTTCCGATAATTGTCGAAATAACAGAAGAAAGCGTTGCTATAACTAAAGTGTTTAACAAAGCACTTAAAATTTCGCTATCGTTAAACAATTCAATATACCATCTAAAAGAAAAACCGTCAAAGTTAACATTTGAATTAGATGAATTGAAAGAGAAAAAAATCAGCAATAAAATCGGGGCGTATAAAAACCCAAAAACTATTACCATATAAGACGCCGAGAGAAACTTTTTCATATCAGTCCCTCCTTTGTCTCATCATCAAGAAAACTGAATATAACTAAAGTAATAACCATAACTATCATCATCACAAGGCTTATAGCTGCACCTACATTAAAATTATAGTTTTGGTTAAACATATCGTTAATAACATTACCTATAAGATACACTTTACCTCCGCCTAATTTTTCGGAGATTACAAAGGTTGAAAGACAAGGTATAAAAACCATAATGATACCGGAATAAATACCTTGCATAGAAAGAGACAAAATCACTTTTCTGAATACATAACTATTATTGGCACCAAGGTCTTGCGCTGCCTCAATAACTTTACAATCAAGTTTTTCAAGAGAAGTGAAAATTGGCAAAACCATAAAAGGTAAATAATTATATACCAAACCTAAAACAACTGCAAAAGATGTATCAAGCAACTGTATATTTGGCAAATTAAAGTAAGATAACAGTTGATTCAAAATACCGTTATCCATAAGTAAATTTTGTAATGCCTGGGTTCTGAGAACAAAATTAATCCACATTGGAAGCATAAGAAGAACTAAGCAAACAGACTTCATACCTTCCGACAACTTGGACATAAGAAAGGCAAGCATATAACCAATTACTAAGCATACCACAGTTGCAATAGCAGCATAATAAATGCTTCGAATAATTACACTTGTGTATTTACTTATTTGCTTTACATTTTCGAGTGTAAAATTACCGACATTATCAGTAAACGCAAAGTAACCTACAAATAAAGTAGGTACGATTATAAATATACACGCCCATACTACATACGGTACGGCAATAACCTTGCTTTTCAACTAGCAGTTCCCGCCCCCTTTTTTCATTATATGAATATATTCAGGAATTACATTCATTCCTATCATTGCACCTTCGGGTTTGCAAACAATAGAATGAATTTTCCACATATAATTTCCGGTATCAACAATCATTTCGTAATGTACGCCCTTGAAAGTTACAGTTTTAACAATACCTTTAATAGCACCATCGTGCGGTTCACAAATAGTTATATCTTCGGGACGTACAACAACATCAACCGGTTCATTTTCCCCAAATCCTTTATCCACACAAACAAACCGTGAATTTTCAAATTCAACCGCATAATCCTTAAGCATTATACCGTCGATAATATTGCTTTCACCAATAAAGTCAGCAACAAAAGCATTAGTAGGCTCGTTATAGATGTCTTCAGGTGTTCCAATTTGCTGAATAAAACCATCTTTCATTACAACAACCGTATCACTCATTGTAAGAGCTTCTTCTTGATCGTGAGTAACATATACAAAAGTGATACCTGTCTGCTGTTGAATGCGTTTAAGTTCTATTTGCATATCTTTTCTTAACTTCAAATCAAGAGCACCTAGAGGTTCATCCAGTAACAAAACTCTTGGACTGTTGACAAGAGCCCTGGCAATAGCAACGCGCTGCTGTTGACCGCCCGACAAAGCATCTATAGAACGCTTCTGGTACCCTTTTAAATTGACAATTTCAAGTATTTCTTGTATTTTCTTATCTATCTCATCCTGAGGAGTTTTCTTTATACGCAATCCAAAAGCAATATTTTCATAAACATTTAAATGAGTAAACAACGCATACTTTTGAAAGACTGTATTAACCTGACGCTTATGAGGCGGAAGATTATTGATTCTAACCCCATCAAAAATAACGTCACCACGGTCAGGAATAACAAAACCGGCAATAGTTCTTAATGTGGTAGTTTTACCGCAACCTGACGGGCCAAGTAAAGTAACGAATTCTTTATCCTTTATATTTAAAGTGAGATCTTCGATAATTGTGTCACTATCAAAAGCGATATGTATATTTTTAAGTTGAATAATATTTTTATTCAATTTTCGGTACTCCCCTTTTTAAATACTAATCATAAATATAAATTCTTTGTATCAATTTGTCAATAAAAATCTAGTAATTTTTCAATAAAAAAAAGAGTTTTTTCGCATTCAACCTAATTGGCTTTGTAGTTTTCTCGAAAAAACTCTTTTTTTCTCGTTATTTCTCTAAATTGCTTAATTTTTATGATTTTTAAAAAAATCCAGGAAATAAATGTCTTTTACTTTAAATATCTTATCATTAAGATAATACATCGGATTATCTTTATCCTTAATATTAAATTTCAACGAATATGCATAAAGAGCTTGATGTTTAAATGGCAATTGCTTATTATATCGTGCTTTTCCGTATTTACAATCACCTAATATAGGGTGCCCAATATGAGAAAAATGAGCACGTATCTGGTGAGTGCGCCCTGTAATTAGTTCAACCTCAACTAAAGAAATGTTATCCTTGTACTCTAACACTTTATATTTTGTAATTATTTCTTTGGCACCTTCAAAGTAATTATTTCTTATTTCTACTATGTTTTCAGTTGAATCTTTTTTTAAGAAAGCTTTAAGGGTATCCTCTTTGCCGGTAAAATTACCAAAAGCTAAAGTCAGATACTTTTTTTCTATTTGCCTTGTTTTAATAATATCGTATAAAAGACGCTGAGATTGCGCATTTTTAGCAACAATAACAATACCTCCTGTGTTTTTATCCAGCCTATTGCAAAGTGAAGGTGTAAAGCTATTTTCCTTTTCAGGATTATATTCCCCATTTTTATATAGATACAACAAAACTTGATTAATAAGCGTATCTCTTTGTTCTCTTGCATCTTCATGAACCAATACACCTGCTTTTTTGTCGACCAAAAGCAGATTTTCATCTTCGTAAACTACGTTAATTTGGGGATCATACGAAATATCAAGAAAATTACTCTTTTTCTCCTCGAAAAATTCATCATTGATATACATTTCAATAATATCGCCCTCAATAAGCCTATAGGAAATTTCTGCACGTTTCCCGTTGACTTTAATTGATTTTTTTCGTATATACTTATACATAAGTGATGTATTTAGACCTGTTGCAACTTTTAAAACAAATTTATCAAGACGCTGTCCCGAGTCGTTTTTTTCTATTATAAATTTTTTCATAACACTTATATTAGCTGTTCCTTATATTAATAAATAAAACTGCGCAACTTCAATATGTAAGTTGCGCAAATTTTGATTATTTCATTAAAATTGCAATTATATCAGCACTAAAGCCATCTCTAACTTCACTAAGCGAAGCACGTTTAGAAGCAAAATTAAATGAAAACTGCATTTCAAGATTTATTTTCTCATCTTCTTCAAAATCCGACTGGTCTTCCCCGTTATAAAGTCTAATATAAATCTTATCATTATCAAGTTCATACATTTCACGGTTAAGCACTGTAAAATCGATGCCTTCAGGCTCTTCTGAAAATCTTTTTGTTGATTTATAAGGAGGTTTTAACAAATCTTCAAGTGCACAAATTAAAGCATCACTTTCCTCACCTATAGAAGTAAACCTGATTTGCGAATTGTTTTTAATCAACTTAATTGTCTTAAACAACGATTTTCTAATGATAACCGGGAGTTCAACTTTAGCACCAACCGTGTTACCATTATAATTCGCTTTAATAATAAAAGTATATAAATCAGATGTATGAGAAACATCTTCAATATTGAAAAGCATTTCACCTTCATATTTATTTATAAATAAATCAATCATAATACACCCTTATTTCTTAAGTATTTTAATTACTTCATCGTATAGTGAATTAATATCTTTAAACTGTCTGTGAACCGATGCAAATCTAACATATGATACTTCATCAATATCCTTTAAATGTTGCATAACCAATTCACCTATATAGTTAGTTGTAATTTCTTTTTCGAGAGAGTTGGCAATAGTAGTTTCAATGTCATCAGCAATTTTTTCCATTTCCTCAATCGAAACAGGTCTTTTTTCACATGCTCTCATAAGACCGCCAAGTATCTTATCTCTGGAAAACCTTTCCCTTGTTTCATCTTTTTTTATAACATAAAGTGGGATTGTCTCAATAGCTTCAAATGTAGTAAAACGTTTCTGACAATTAATACATTCACGGCGGCGTCTAATTTTAGCACCATCGTCAGTAGGTCTTGAATCGTTAACTTTGCTTTCGGTGTAACCACAAAACGGACATTTCATAATATATCCTCCATTATAATAAAGCTGGCGTCCCCGGCGGGATTCGAACCCACGGCCTTTCGCTTAGGAGGCGAACGCTCTATCCTGCTGAGCTACGGAGACACACTAATAATTTTAAGTCATCTTATAAATTTTGTCAACAATAATGTTAACACACTGCTCTACACTAAGGCCACTGCAATTAACAGTTATATCTGAATATAGTTCGTAAAGAGGAGTACGCTCATTAAATAGGTCTTGTAACGTACAATGTTTATTCATAACAACTCCTCTTGATTTAATATTTTTAATACGACTTTGAATTTCCTCGTTTGTCAATTGCAAATAAAAAATTTTTCCATTTGATTTTAAATTTTTCATAGCTTCAGCCCCATAAACTGCACTTCCACCAGTCGCAATAACACAATTGTCACATTTTATATTTGATATAACTTCGTTTTCAATTTTTTTAAATTCCTTAATTCCTACCGACTCAATAATCTCACAAAGACTTTTCTTATATTTATTCTGTATAAGAATATCAGTATCAATGAAATTGCAAAGTAAAGACTTTGCTAATATAACACCAATTGTACTCTTTCCACAACCCGGCATACCAATTAAAACTATATTCATTAATATACCTCCCACTATAATATTAAAATAATTATACATTCAAAGACGGGTTTATTCAATATATTTTAACAATTATTAGGTTGGCAAATACATTAATTTATTGTATACTAAGTTTTAATATGATTTAGGAGGTTATAATTTGATTGAAATAATAAACGTTTCTAAAAATTACGGTAACAGGACAGCTGTTTCAAATTTAAATATCAATTTAATGCCGAGAAAAATATACGGCTTATTAGGGCCTAACGGTGCAGGAAAAACAACAACTCTTAACATAATTACAGGATGTTTAGCTGCGACCGACGGAAGAGTTTTAGTTAATGGGTTTGATATATTAAAAGATGCTGTTAAAGCTAAACAACTTTTGGGGTACTTACCAGAAACTCCTCCATTATATAGCAATATGACAGTTGAAGAATATTTGAAATTCGTTGCTATGGCGAAAGGTCTTTCAAAATCAAAAATAAGCCAAGAAATTAGCGAAGTTATGGCAGTTACCGGCATTGAAAATGTAAAAGACAGATTAATCAAATTTCTTTCAAAAGGTTATTGTCAACGAGTTGGAATTGCTCAGGCAATTTTAGGAAAACCGGAATACATAATTCTCGACGAACCCACTGTTGGTTTGGACCCAAATCAAATAACTGAAATCAGAAATTTAATTCGTTCACTTACTAAAGAAAGCACTGTGATATTGTCAAGTCACATTCTTTCAGAAATTTCAAACATTTGTGATGAAATACTGGTCATTTCAAATGGAAAACTTGTTGCTTCGGATACATCTGAAAATTTAATAGAATCTTTATATGAAAATAATATTTTATGTATAACAGCAAAGTTTGATGATATGAACTTATTAATTGAGTCAATCGAGAGTATAGATGAAACTCTTAAAATTGACAACATCAAAGAAAATGATGGATATATTACAGTAAATATAAACATGGGACAACAAGATTTTAGAGAAAAATTGTTTTTTAAATTTTCAGACTTAAAAGCACCCATTGTTGAAATGACTGCAAAAACAGCAACTTTAGAAGAAGTATTTGCCAAACTCACTTTAAAACAAGAATACAGTGATCCTTATATTGTTAAAGAAAGCGGTGATAAAAATGAAATCGATTTATAAGCGCGAAATGAAATCTTATTTCACGTCATATCTTGGATATATTTTTATTTCCTTTATACTTCTTGCCACCGGTATTTACTCTTGGTATATAAACTTCTTAAATCAAAGTCCAAAATTCGAATACATAATTTATAACTTAAATTTTATATATCTAATAATAGTTCCTATAATTACTATGCATATTATTGCAGAAGAACGCCGCCAAAAAACTGATAAATTATTATATTCGCTTCCTCTAAAATCAACACAAATTATTATAGGTAAATTTGCTGCTTTAGTAACATTACTGTTTATACCGCTTATAATAATATCTATCTATCCGCTGATTCTATCCTTATTTGGAACAATATCTCTATTAACGTGCTATTCAACAATTATGGGTTTTTACCTTTTAGGTATTTGTTTAATTTCAATAGGAATATTTATATCATCTTTGTCGGATAATCAATTTGTTGCAGCATCTATTACATTTGTAATAATATTTATTGCATACTTATCACCAACAATCGCAAATGGAATTTCTACAACGGCGTTTGCCTCGTTCGCTGCCATAGGTATAATATCAATTATAATATCGATATTATTTGGTTTATTTACAAAAAAAGTTTCATTTGGAATGATCATCGCAACTATTTTACTATCAATAGATACTTTGATTTATATTTTTTATCCAACCTTATTAGAGGGAGCCATACAAAAAGTATTAAACTCAATATCGCTTTTTGATTACTTGTACTATTTTGTAAATGGAATTTTCGATATTACTGCAATTGTATATTATATTTCACTTACTACTCTATTTGTTTTCTTCACCGTACAGGCTTTTGAAAAACGGAGGTGGAGTTAATGAAATCAAAAAACAATATAATTTTCAAAACAGGGGCAAAACTGTCTTTCTTTATTACAATCACTACTATTATAGTAATTTTAATTAATGTATTAGTCAATATTTTACCTTCTAGCTATACTCGAATTGATACAACAAAAGAAAAACTGTTCACATTATCAAAACAGACAGTTGAAATTATAAAGAAAATTGATAAGCAAATTACAATTTATCACTTATGTGCCGGTGGCATCGGTGATGAAAATATCACCGAGCTTTTAAAGCGTTATGCGTCAATAAACGATAAAATTAATATTTCAGTAAAAGATACATCAATTTATCCCAACTTTTCAAACCAGTATACAGATCTAGCCGTTTCAGATAACAGTTTAATCGTAGAAAGTGAAGAAAGAAGTAAAGTTATTAACTACTATGACATATATCAAGCATCAAATGATGAGTATGCCTATTATGGCTATTACGATATTTTTAATGGTGAAACTCTTCTTACGGGAGCACTTGATTATGTAACCAGTAAATACTTACCAAAGCTATATATAATAGAGGGTCACTCAGAACAAACATTGCCTACGCAATTAACAAATATGCTGGAAAATCAAAATTTTGAAATTGTTTCTATTTCTCTGCCAAAGTTTAACTCTATCCCACAGGATGCTGATGCTGTTTTACTGATTTCACCAAGTAGGGATATATCTGAAAATGAGTATAATATGCTAAAAACATATCTTGAAGAAGGCGGAAAAATACTTATAACAACTGATTATAACGACAGCAAACTCTATTATTTCAATAAAATAATAGAATATTACAATTTGAAAGTTAATGAAGGAATTGTTTTAGAAAGTAATGGAAATAATCACATTGCAAAATATCCCTATTTTATTTATCCTCAAGTAAATACACACGAAATAATCGATCCTATCATAGAACAAAACTTAAATATCCTCTTCCCTCTTGCACAGGGGATGACAGTTAAAGATTATGAAAATGAAAATGTTGAACTTAATGAATTTATTTATTCAAGTGAAACATCTTATTCAAAAATAGATATAAACAGCAAAAATCTCAACAAAACCGATGAAGATATTGATGGCCCGTTTACTTTTGCAACGACAGCAACAATGGATAAAACAAAAGCTGTTATATTCTCAACATCACAATTTCTTGATTCAAATATCAACAACACAGTGGCAGGGGCAAATTATGATTTATTTACTAATGCAGTTGCATGGTTATGTGATAAAGATAGTTCTATTAGTGTTCACTCAAAAAATATGTATACAACAAGTGTTGCTGTTCCTAAAAGCGCAACAACAGTTATGTTTATCTTAATGGTAATATTAATCCCTATAACAGTATTAGCACTTGCAATAATTATCAATAAAATTCGCAAAAGCCGATAATTAATAAAGGTTTGAAGTTTTACTTCAAACCTTTATTTCATTTTAGGATTAGAAAACAAAGAAAATATATAGCCAAATACAATTGCAGCTGTTATTCCTCCCGCTGTAGCGGTTATACCTCCTGTAAAAATACCTAAAAAGCCTATTTCCTTAATTGCAGTTTCAACCCCTTTTGCAAGAGAATAGCCAAAACCAATAATAGGAACGGTAGCTCCGGCACCTGCAAACTTAACTAATGGTTCGTAAATTCCAACTGCTGTTAATAAAACACCTGAAGTTACAAATAGTACAACAATTCTTGCCGGTGTCAATTTTGTTTTATCAATAAGAATTTGTGCAATAACACAAATAATACCTCCAACTATAAAAGCATTTAAATACTGCATTATTATTCACCCACTATATTTATAAGATGTGCAACTGAAGGGATACTATCACCTTGCATTGAAGACGTCGGACTCATTAATGCCCCTGTAGACATAAATAATACATTTTTTAGTTCACCGCTACTAATCTTAGGTAATACAAAACCTGTTAAAACTGCACCACTACATCCGCATCCCGAACCACCTGAATGAGTATCTTGTTTATTTGCATCAAAAATCATATTTCCACAATCGTTATACTCTCGACCCATGGAGTAACCTTTTTCTTTAATCATGTCTTTAAATAAAGAGGACCCCACATATCCTAGATCACCCGTCAAAATCAAATCATAATCAGAGGGATTTGTATTTGTATCCAGAAAGAAATTTGACATTGTATCAACTGCTGCAGGCGCCATTGCCGCTCCCATATTATTTGCATCTGTAATCAAAAAATCAATTACACTGCCAAAAGTAATTTTTGAAATTTTGGCTTTTGTTTTATTGTTACCTACAATTACTGCCGCACCTGCTGTTACAGTTCTTTGTGAACTGGGAGGGCGTTGTCCACCATACTCAAGAGGCTGCCGAAATTGACGTTCAGCACTACAAAAATGTGATGAGGTAACACCGGCGGCTAAATTTGAATATCCGCACTCTACTGACATAGATGCTATTATAGTTGATAACGCCATTGTCGAACATGCACCGAATAATCCAACAAAAGGTATATCATTATCCCTAACACTATAACTAGATGATATACATTGATTAAGCAAATCTCCTGATGCTATTAAGTCTAGTTGACTAATATTTAATAATCCTTTTTGCAAAGCAGATGATAATGCAGTTTTTTGTAATTTTGTTTCAGCTTTTTCATAAGTTTTTTCACCAAAATACTCATCATTAATAATCATATCAAAGCACTTTGACAGTGGACCTTCGCCTTCAAATTTACCTACAACATTACCGTAACTCTGAATGTAAATTCCATTGTTAAATTCTAAAGTTCTTTTTCCTATTTTATTACCCATATAACCCTCTTTTCATATTTGCATTTTTATTTTCATCTATATTTATTTTTATAATTATTTTTAGAAAAATACTAAAAAAAATAATTTGTTTGTATTATGATGTGATTTGTAAAAATAAGACTGCGTTCATATGACAAAGGGATGCTGCGAACATGCGCAAGAATGTTGTTTACCAAGAGTATCATAGATACTGCAAAACCGGCATTGATCCTGTGCATCGCATTAGATGAAAAATTTGAGGAGCTGTTTTACTTTTAACACAAAAGGCTCGACCGATTGATCAAGCCTTTTGTGTTAAAATAATGTAGTAATCCAATAAATAATCCCATAAATTACACTCGCCACCGTGCCATAAACAATAACCGAACCTGCTATGGTGAACATCTTTGCACCAAGACCCATTATAAACCCTTCTGAGTATGTCAACTTAGGACCCATTAATCTACTGTGAGAACTACCTTGCCTACATTTTGTCCTTTATAGAGAATATCGTGGGCAGCTTCTGCCTCGGTTATAGGTAAAACCATGTAAATTGTGGGCTTTACCTCTCCGCTCTCAACCTTTGGCCATACGTTTTTAACAAGGTCTGCTATAATCTGCTCTGTTTAGTGCGGCTGCTTCAATTTTAATAAGACAATCGTCATTCCCTAAAACAGTGTCAGGTACATTATCCCATCTTAAAGATTTGTCATCATTTACAAGTATTGCTTTCATTTAAACTTCACCACAGCATTTCAAAATTGTTTTATATAATTCTAATTAATAATCAAGTGAATAAGGGTTGCTTTTTTCACCGCTAACATATTCGGCAAAGGATTTCATCATAGTAAAACGTAACCGACAACTTCAAATATATCTGATTGCTTGTAAATACTGTCGAAAATTTCATTTGAATGGCTGTAAGTATTGATACCTATCTGAGCAATTTTTATCTTTCTCATTTTAATGTTCTCCAATCAAATTGAATAATGGGAAATGTTTTTTCAGTTGCAAGCCTTGTATAAATCTCTGTTGATTCACTTGGTGAATGAACCTCATCCACCATATCTGCAAGTTGAAACCTTCCGGATTTAACAAGTTTATAAAGTGTGTTGATATCATCACGTTGTGTCCACCAGCCGTTAGAAGACTCACTTAAGGGACGCGCATTTGTATGTGCTCCTACAATAGTTATTCCAGGACCATGGACTTTTCTATAATAATCAATAGTGAAATCACTGTTTCTTGTGCAACCCAGTAGTGCGACTCTACCTTTAAGTGCCATACAATCAAGTATTCCGTCAAGACCTGTGCCTATGCCGGTAACCTCAATTCCAACATTAGCGCCGCCATTTGTTATTTCTTTTGCTTTTTGAGCAAAATCCTCTTCAAAAGGATCAAGTGCGTAATCTGCTCCACATTTCATTGCCTTTTGACGTTTTTCAGGATTTGGGTCTACTGCGATAATAGGTGTAGCACCTGCCGCTTTTAAAAGTTTAAGTCCCACAAGCCCCAAAACGCCCATTCCCATAACGATTGCGCTTTCGCCTATTTCAAGACGACACTTTCTAATTGCTGCTAATGGGAATGTAGCAATATGGAAAATTGCTGCATCTTCAAAACTAACATCATCAATTTTAAAAATATTCTCTCGGTTGATTGTTAGGTATTCATTATGAATGCCCCACCAAGTTGCTACTCTGTCACCAACTTTATAGTCAGTAACATTACTTCCAACTTCTGTTATAACACCGGCAGAACTATAACCCTGTCTTCTAGGGAATATTGCTTTTTCAAGTTCTTTTGTTGTCCAACTAACTGTTTTACTGCCTGTGAGATTAGCTCTCTCGGTGCCACTGCTGATAGTTGAAACTGCAAGTTTTACAATAACTTCATTGGCACTTGGCTTTCTAACAGGTTCGCTTATGAGTTTTGCAACATTTTCTCTTACGAACACGATATTTCTTGAATCCATTAATCATCATATCCTTTCTGAGTATAAATACCTCAATTAAAGTATAAAGTATTGAAAAGCGCACCAAAATATGTTATTCTGTATAAAAAGAGGTAAAATCCTACAATTATTCCGGAGCTAATGCAATGAAAGATATAATTTTATCCAATAATTTTAATTTTAATTTTTTTATTTTAAAGAGGTACAAATACAGCGACAACCGCAAAGGCTCTCCATATCATTATTTGGCATATATGGAAAGAGGCAGCAGCAAAATTGTTTCAAACGATATTACCATAAACATTAAGGCAGGGGATTTTTTCTACATTCCCGAAGGCTTGCCCTATCAATCATATTGGTATTCGGAAGATGAAATACGCTTTTTATCTCTTGGCTTTCATTTTTTTCCCGAGAGTGGCAATAAAGAATTTCTTTTACAAAAAATAAATATGGATGAGATTTTAAAGGCGAGAATTAAAAAAATTCCCACCGAAATAAAAACCGACAGTTTTATTTTAGGGGAATTTTATTCTATTTTAGCCTCGCTTATTCCTTTGTTAGAATATAAAGTACATAATTCTAAAAAACATATTTTGGAAAAAGCCGAAAAATATGTTTTAGAAAACACAAGCTGTAAGGTATCGGATATAGCCAAGCACTGCTTGCTAAGCGAATCCGGATTATACAATATTTTTAAAAAAGAAAGCGACTTTACACCTAACGAATTAATTCAAAAAATCCGTTGTGAAAAGGCGGTAGTTATGCTTACAACAACCAATAAATCCGTCGAGGAAATTAGCGACAGTTTAGAATTCAGTTCAACCTCATATTTTAGAAAATTGCTTTACAAATTTACACAAAAAACGCCAATGGAAATTCGGAAATCTTCAGAAAATATATAAATTACATTTAAAAACGGCTTTACCGATACGGTCAAGCCGTTTTCGTTAAAATAAAGTTGTTATCCAATACACAACCCCATAAATTACACTCGCCACGGTGCCATAAACAATAACCGGACCTGCTATGGTGAACATCTTTGCACCAAGACCCATTATAAACCCCTCTGCTGCTGTCAATATAGGACACAGTGATTTAGCAAAAACATTTACATTGAAACAGCGGTGTGGGACAATGAAATAAAAATGTGATACTATTGAAAAAATATATTCTTTGTTTCTTTACTGTTTATTTAATATTTTTATCCGGTTGTTATTTTTACAGTTCTTTCAGATCAATGATAAAGAGCGTAGCGCCGCGGGTGGTGGGCTCATAGCTGACGGTGGCGATGATATAAAGCTTTCCGTTGCTTTCATGGGCCACCGGGTAGTGGCAGGCGGGCGTATTTTGGGTGGCAGTGGGTTGGCCGTCGAAAAGGATCTGCTTACGGGTGAATTTTTCGCCCCGGGGCTCGGTGAAATAGATGGCCAGGCAGGAGCGGTCGGGGCGGTCAATATTGGCCACCAGATACTTTCTGCCGTCTGCAAGATTTCCAGCATACATTTTGGAGTTGACATAGGGAATATCGTGGCTGTAGGCCTCGCTCCAGCTTTCGCCCAGATCCTCGGAAAGATAGAGGAGGGGAACCTTTCGCCGATCGTTGCGGTTGAACATATACAGCCGATCTCCCGCCTGCATTACCGAGATCTCGGGATGGCGCAGCTCGGTGCCGTCGGGCAGGTCCCCGTTTTCAGCGATCTTTACCAACCGCCATTCAGCGTCGATCTTTCCGCTGTCGGAGATCAATACGGCAGGGGTATTGGGGAAGCCGTCCAATTCGCCCACCCGGCCCGGAAGCATCAGCTTTCCGTTGGGAAGAGCCACCACATTGGTGTTCAGCTTGAAGGGAATGGGGCGGGACCATAAAAACTCAAATTTTCCTGTATCATTATTCAGGCGGAAGAGATCCAGAGAATGGATATGGTCGGGGGCAACCATTTGGTTGACCAGCAGATAGAGGGTATCATCGCAGATGCCGTAGACTGGAGGGCAATAGATGATCTTTTTGGCTTGGTCTTCGCAGAGCAGCTCCAGCCGACTCCAGGTCTTTCCGCCGTCATAGGAGCGCTTGCCGTAGATGGGGGTATAACCCTGCAGTTCGAATTTATGGCAATGGTACCAGGAGGCATATAAAACACCGCGGTATTCAATGATCGCTGCCTCATGGAGAAAGCGGAATTGGCGGTTCGGCTCCTGCACAGAGATCTTCTCGAAAGGAAGATCAAGTTCTTGCAGTGTGGGGCCCATCATAGAAAGGAAGGGGTATTTTTTGGCCGAGAGGATATCGTTGAATTCATAGAAATCATGAAGATGAATTCCCGAGTATTGGCTCTTGAAGGCGGTGGGAGAAAGCCCCACCATCTTAGTGAAGACCTCGGTGAAATAGCTGACATTATTGAAGCCATAGGTAATGGCGATATCGGCGATCTTTTCATCGGTGGTGAGGAGCCTTTTGATGGCGGCCTCCAATCTCTTCTGGGTGCGGAAGGTATTGACCGAAACACCGTATACGCTCTTGAACAGATGGCACATATAGTAATAGCTGATATTGATCTCTTTGGCGATCTCTTCAATTCTGATGTCTTCGGTCAGATGAGCGTTGATATAGGTGACCACCCGCTGGATCAGGTCGTTTTCAAGGCTTCGGGTGTTGGTTCGCCCTGCCTTCACAATATCAATGATCGCGGTCAGGATCTCTGCGTCGCAGCCTTCGGCTTCGTTGAATTCGGCGATCTTGGCATCCAGCTGGGGCTGATAAATGTTGCTTCGCTCCAAGCAGTCCAATTTGAAGTATTCAAAAACCGCCATAATGATATCGCTTTTTTCGGTATTCTCGATGAGGTATTCGGCGATAACGCGGTTGCAGCTTTTGTTGTTCATAATAAAAACCCTCCCATCTGCTTTTATTGTATCAAAGGGGAGGGCTCTTTTCTATAACAAATTTGTCTTGTTGATGATCCCGACAGACTGCAGAAAACGATGGCTTTATTCTTTTAAATAATAAAGAATATTGAATAACTAAGAAATAAGAAATTTAAAACAAGGTTGTGATCCAATAAATAATCCCATACACCACACTGGCCACGGTGCCATAAACAATAACCGGACCTGCTATGGTGAACATCTTTGCACCTAGACCCATTATAAACCCCTCTGCTGCTGTCAATATAGGACACACCATTTTTGCCAAGAAAACTTTGCAAAAAAGTATTGACAAGTTTACTTGGCGATGTTATAATACGATTGTGCACAGAAAACTTGGCAAAGGAGATTTGTTATGAATAAGGATGAAATATTGGCAAAGAGTCGGGAAGAAAACAAATCTGCGGATGAACGGCAAAAGCATTTGCAACAAAAAGCCGGAACAATCGCCAGCGTAGTCGGTCTGGCTTTGTGTTGCATTGTCGCGTTTCTGGAAGGTATATTTGGAGATTCTGTTATTCTTTTTTACGGTTGTTTCAGCATTTACTGGGGCATCACCGCAAGCAACGGGCTAGTGCTCGCCATATTTGAAAAGAAAAAACTAGGCTGGCTAGGTGCAATTGTGAATGTGGTCTTCTTTATTCTCTTTATGACAAAATTACTATTTGAACTGATTTGAGGCTATGTATGAAAAACAAGCTTACACTAAAAACCGCATTAAAGAAGAGCGGGCAAAGGAGATTTATTATGAATAAAGATGAAATTCTATCAAAAAGTCGCAAAGAAAACAAAATCGCAGACGAATATGAAACCCATATTCGGTTAAGAGCAGGAAAAATTTGTAAAGCGGTTGGAGTTTCTATCGCTTTTCTTTTGGTCTTAATTGATGCTATTTGGTTAGATATTGCTGCAATTGGTTGGACGGCGTTAACTATAGCATTTGGAATGAATGCAATTGAAGATTGGATTGTAGTAATTGGGACAAAGGCAAAAACAGAATGGTTTTCTACCGTATTTGATACTGCTATGCTAATTGCATCTACTATTATGCTAGTAAAAGTAGTGATATAAATATGAAAGATACTTTGATACTAAAAAACAATATTAAGGAAAACCGTATACGATTAGGGTTGTCTCAATCTCAACTTGCGGAACTTGTTGGTGTTTCTCGAAACACCATCAGTTCGATTGAAACAGGTCAATTTTGCCCTACTGCGAAACTTGCTCTAATTTTATGTGTTGCATTAGATAAAAAATTTGAAGAACTGTTTTACTTTTAACATAAAAAGCTTGACCGATTTGGTCAAGCTTTTTCTTAGCCTCCCTTGTGTAAAGGGAGGTGGCAAAATTTTAAATTTTGACGGAGTGATTGTTAAAAAACAAAACAATCCCCCAGTCTTTTTGCTTTGCAAAAATCCAGCCCCCTTTACACAAGGGGGCCTTTTCTAAAATAAAGTCGTTATCCAATAAATAATCCCATACACCACACTGGCCACGGTGCCATAAACAATAACCGGACCTGCTATGGTGAACATCTTTGCACCAAGACCCATTATGAACCCCTCTTTTTTAAATTCCATGGCAGATGAAACTATTGAATTAGCAAATCCTGTAATTGGAATAATACTTCCTGCGCCGGCGAATTTTCCAAGTTTATCGTAAAAACCAAATGCTGTTAATAAGGCACCAATAAATATTAAAATTATTGGTGTAACAGACTTTGTCTCCTCTAAGCCTACGCCCATAAAAATAGAAAGCTCACGTATAATCTGCCCTATAACACAAATTAATCCGCCAACTAAAAAAGCCTTTAAACAATCTTTCGCTATTGGTGAATTAGGAGTCTTTTTCTTAACATAATCATTATAATTACTTTTATTTATTGCCATTATTTATCCTCCCTAAATAATAATATTTTTTTTAAATTTGACTAAAATATTCATAATAAAACAGCGGAGGTAAAAAATGATTAACATAATATACTTATTTAGTATATACTCAATACTAGGTTGGATAGTCGAAACGGTTTATTTTTTAATAAAAACAACTAAATTTCACAAGCGTGGAATACTAAATGGTGTATATTGTCCTCTTTATGGTTTTTCTTTAGTAATTTGCACTCTATTAGTACAAAATAATAAATATGGAGCACTTATATCATTTCTATTGTGTGCATTAGTATGCACCTCATTTGAGCTGATAACCGGTATTTTATTTGATAAAGTCCTAAATAAAGTAATGTGGAATTATAAAAACAATAAATTTAATCTAGGTGGTTATATTTGTCCTTTGTTTTCAGTCATATGGGGAATAACTGCTCTATCATGCATAAAATTTTTAAATCCAATACTTCTAAGCACCTTTAACAGCATAAAACTTATCTTTGGTATTTCGGTAATAATATTTATGATCCTAGATTTATTGTCAATAATAACGCATAAATTTAAAGCATAATACAAAAAGCCTTTGTTCTTTCGAACAAAGGCTTTATTACAGTGTAATAAATATACTTAACCAACGATACCGGTTCTTGCAATAGATTCAGTAAACTTACGCTGACCTATCAAGAATATTATCAGCAGAGGTAAGATATAAAGCAAAATACCTGCACGCCAGATAGGATAAATAAGAAGCGGGTCGACACCAGCATAAAGTCCGCCGGTAGTGGTCATATTAGTAAACATATCACTAAGTGAATTTGACAGAACGTCAGTTCTTGGTAAGAACAACGGAACTGTATAATAGTCATTGTAATACCACACAAGACTAAGAAGGAATACTGTTACAAATGCAGGGGCGGTGTTAGGTACAAGAATTCTGATAAATGTAGCGAACGAACCGCAACCATCAATGTAAGCAGCTTCTTCAAGTTCTTTTGGGAAACCTCTAAAGAACTGTCTGTATACAAATATAAATAGACCGCCTTTAATACCATTTGCAAAAAGAGCAGGAAGGATAAACGACCACAATGTATCTGTAATATCAATATACGGAGTGGGTAAAGCACCAACCATATTAAGACCTGAACAGATATAGAACGGATCAAAATAGCGGAAAGTTGTATATGTTGTAACAGAAATTGTCTGCGGAGGAACTATAAATGTAAGAAGAACCAATGCAAACAAAATACCTTTACCCTTAAACTTAAATCTTGCAAATCCATAACCAGCTAATGAACAAGTAACTAGTTGCAAAAGCGTTGGCCAAAGAGCTACGTTTACAGTATTCATAAGAATCTTAGGATACTCAAGAAAATCAAAAGCATCTTTAAAATTCTGTAAAGTAAAGTTTTTAGGGATATAGATTACCTGTGCATCATACATATCCATAGGTTCGCGGATTGCCTGAGATACGCAGAAAATGATAGGATAAAGAATTACATAAGCAAGACCGATAAGAATCAATGCTACAGCAAATTTACCAATAAAATTAGAAATAATGTTAAACCACAAACGCTTATCTGTTTTCTTGCCTTTAAGCGATGTAAACTGCGAAATAACTGCTTTCGTAATATTCATTAACAATCCACCTCCTTAATCTACAGAATAGAATATTAGTTTCTTACATACAAGGAAAACAAGTCCGATAATAGCAAGAACTATAATGAAATATACCCAGGTCATTGCCGCCGCAGTACCATAGTCAAACGAAGTTGTAATTAAGTTATCAACCATCGAAAGAACGGGGTTTGACGGATCAGAGAATGTATCAACAATAGTATAAACTACATTAACAAGAATGATTGGTGATACATTCGGGAACGTAATAAGCCAGAATTTTTCCCAAGCAGTTGCACCTTCAACATCAGAAGCTTCGTATAAAGCCGGCGAAATGCCTTGAAGAGCTGCCAGGAATAGAATAATTTGAATACCCGAATCCCATACAACATCAAAAATTCTATCAGAAATTTGAATCATATAATTCGTTATTTCAGCAGGTAATCCTAACTCTGTTAGAATTGCAGTAGAATTCATTGTTGTAAACAAGATACCATTTGATACATCGCCTTCAAATACTTTGGAACTATCAGATGCACCATTAAAAGCAGTCATAACAACACCGGTAGTAACAATAACCGGGAGAAAGAATACAGCCCTGGCAATGCCGCGTCCAATGAATTTACGATTAAGAAGTACTGCAACAAACAAGCTGAATACAAGCAAAATCGGCACATTTACAGCAAGATCTCCGAATGTTTTCGAAAGATTCTGTAAAAACTTAGCATTTCTCAAGAAAATATGAGTATAGTTGTAAAAATTATTCCATTCAGTTGCATAATCTTCAAATATTTTTACATCCGAAAAGGAAAACTGTATTGATTTAATAGCTGGTACAAAGAAGAACATCAAAAAGCCAATAAACCAAGGAAGAACAAACATAAATCCTACAAAACTTTGTTTGCTTTCGTATGATATACCTCTTTTCTTCTTTTTACCTTGATTTGCAGTTTTAATTGCTGTTTCTTTAACTGCTTTTTC
>JAZQJA010000012.1:0-64347 GCA_045541455.1 Eubacteriales bacterium | reverse complement strand
CTATCTGTCGTGGGCGCAGGAAGTTTGAAAGGAGCTGTCCTTAGTACGAGAGGACCGGGATGGACATACCTCTGGTGCACCAGTTGTCACGCCAGTGGCACAGCTGGGTAGCCAAGTATGGATTGGATAAACGCTGAAAGCATCTAAGCGTGAAGCCAGCCTTAAGATAAGACTTCCCATAGCACAAGCTAGTAAGACCCCTTGAAGACTACGAGGTTGATAGGTCAGAGGTGTAAGCATAGTAATATGTTTAGCTGACTGATACTAATAGGTCGAGGGCTTGACCAAAGAAAAGTGTTAAAAGAGATAAGGCGCAAACTTAAACAGAAGTTTCTATTCAGTTTTGAGGGTATATTCCTCAATTCATTTTTAGTCGGTGTAGATTACACGAAGGTCCCACCCGTTCCCATTCCGAACACGGTAGTTAAGCTTCGTTGTGCAGACAATACTTGGCTGGCGACGGCCCGGGAAGATATGTTATGCCGACTTAAATGCACCATTAGCTCAGTTGGTAGAGCAACTGACTCTTAATCAGTGGGTCCCGGGTTCGAGTCCCTGATGGTGCACCAATGGCCCCTTGGTCAAGCGGTTAAGACGTCAGCCTCTCACGCTGAAAACAGGAGTTCGATTCTCCTAGGGGTCACCAGATAAAACATTCCTCCTTAGCTCAGTCGGTAGAGCACTCGGCTGTTAACCGAGTTGTCGTTGGTTCGAGTCCAACAGGGGGAGCCAGAAAAAAGAGAGCAAGTCAAAAGACTTGCTCTCTTTTTTCAACGAAATTCGCCTGCGGCGAGTGAAATTTGGCTTCGCCAAATGAAATAGCTTCTCTGTGAAATATTTGCTTCGCAAATGTTAAGAGGCGAATTTCATTTCACTTTCTGCGTAGCAGAAAATTTCACAATGACCGCAGGTCATTATTTCACATTCGGCGTAAGCCGAATATTTCACTAACTCTTGTGGCTTTACCGTTTTTATGTTATAATACACTAAAGGGTCGGTGATGTGATGAAAAGATTCTTTTCAATAATAATTGTTTTCATAATGATTTTTTGCCTTTCTGGTTGTGAAAAAGGATACGAGCCTACACCACAAATAACGGAAGGTGAGTTTCCTTTTGTTTTAGAATATGAAATTAATGGTGAAAGACATATAATTGAGGATACAGTTGTTTGCAAATTTGATGGTTATGACCTTTCGAATCCGTTTCCGTTTCTCGATTATTCGCGTACTTGGTATCAATCTTTAAAAAGCGGAGAAGAACAAAAAAGGTTGATTTTAGAACTTGAAGAAAATACAGAATCAGTACTTGTTAAAGGTAGAATTAATACTGAGTCAAAGGTGAATTTGTTTTATGGTTCTGGTGGATATTATTTAGGTGATCCAGAGGATTCTGAACGAGTTCCTTGTATTAATTATGTCGAGGAATATAAAACTTCGGAGAAAGTAACACATAACGAAGTTACTCCCCTTACAAATGAACAATTGGAAGAATATTTCGGTATTAAAATTATAAGATTTGAGTTTAGCAATCCAATAGAAAATATATTCGAATAGAATTAAAGAAAATCAGGTTTTTAGACCGGTTCTATTTTGAGTGTCGGTCACAAAAAAGAACGAAGAGAAATCTTCGTTTTTTTATCCAATCCTAAGGAATGATATGTAATTCGTGTGAGCCAGTATATAATCTATTTACTTAG
The DNA here is from genome assembly GCA_045541455.1 of Eubacteriales bacterium. Classification (GTDB taxonomy): domain Bacteria; phylum Bacillota; class Clostridia; order Oscillospirales; family QAKW01; genus RGIG9041. The sequence goes on along the minus strand of JAZQJA010000012.1, from coordinate 62,650 downwards.
CAACGGTATGACATCAAGTAATAATACTTGTATAGTCCCATCTTCATATTGTTATTATTTATAACGAACTCATCTGTTCGTAGTACAAGAATGCAAACATCTACCTGTAGTAGAATTTATAGTAAATACTTAGTCTTGTAATGTAATAAAAAATGTGTTAATATTTTTTTAAATATATACATTGCATACTTATATCAGAGGAGAATATTATGAAATCCTTACAGAATCTACCTGAAGAATACGCGGAAATTTATTCTGTAAACCTTCAAAAAAACAAGAAAATAGCAGTATTTGTTAATGTGCTTGCGATAGTTATTGCAGTTGTAATGACAGTACCAATGCATTTTTATATTCCGATTACAAAACTTTTTGATATGCAGCAAGGTTTGCTTTCATATTCTATCAGATTTATCGTTTTGTCAATAAGCGCTGCTTTATATATGGTTTTACATGAACTTATTCACGGCATTACTATGAAATACTTTGGAACTAAAAAGGTAAAATATGGTTTTACGGGTATGTATGCTTTTGCAGGTAGTGATGATTATTACGATAAACGTAGTTATATTACAATTGCGCTTGCGCCTGTTATTGTGTTTGCTGTTGTTTTTGCAATTTTAAATGCTGTTGTTCCTGCTCAATGGTTTTGGGTAGTATACATATTACAGGTAGTTAATATTTCGGGTGCAGCGGGCGATTTATTTGTAACTATAAAATTTTCAAAAATGCCAAAGGATATTTTGGTGTTTGATTACGGTATAGGCATGACTGTGTATTCAAAAACTATGAATTTAAAATGAATTGTATTATAAAATTGAGATGTAAAATACCGATATGGTGGATTTAAAATAGGGGGGATCTATATGGAAAGTTTAATATCATTGGATGGTTTTGCAGATGTAGCTAATAATTTGATTGACAGACTTTCTAATGCTGTGGGATGGGTGGCAACACACAAAACACCCACAAAAATTGCTATAGATACATATATTGAGGATATTCAAAACAGTAATTATGACCCAGTGACAAAAGCTGCACTTATTAGCAAAGCAAAGAAAACCGTTAAAGAGTATTGTAATCAATACGACATTGTTAATAAAGCTTTAGAAATGATTACTCCGACGGCAGAACCCGAGAAAATCGACTCCGATTGGCTTGCTCAGTTTATGGATAAGACTCGTCTTGTATCTGATTTGGAGTTTCAAATAATTTGGGCGAATATATTAGCTGAAGAATGCAACGCTCCGGGGACAATTCCAAAAGGTTTGTTACATACAGTAGAACAAATGGATAAAAATGCAGCGCTTGTGTTTATGAAATTGGCAAAAATTTCAGTGAAATATGTAGATGAAGGAAAAACAGAATATTGTCCGATAGTTTTTTATAATGATTTTTCTGACTATTATAAATCTATAGGGGTAATACTTGACGATTTAATTGAACTTCAATCATTGGGATTGATTAATATGTGTGATTTTGACACTTATTTTAAAAAATGCGCCGGACCGGTTGATATTTATTATAATGAACAAAAATATCATTCCGAAGCTTATTTCCCGGTTGGTAAAGCTGTATACACCCGTATAGGAGATGCGTTGTGTGGAGCAGTACATCCAGAAAAGGTAGATGACTTTTTTGAAAAAATATGTGTTCCTGCATGGGATAAGTACAAGGAAAAATCAGAAAAAGATAGTTTTTTAATTTAAGTGTTATGACTTGGGTTATGCAGTATATGCAAATCTATTTAAACAAATTCGCATTATATTTATGGAGGTAAATTTTATGATAATAACTAATGTAACGAAACTCAGAGACCCGTTTATTCTTGTTGATAACGGTGTATATTATATGTACGGCACAAATGTTGAGGGCGATTGGAACGAGCAATCGTGGTGGGATTGTTATAAAAATGATACCGGAAGTCTTGATGGTGAATGGAAAAAACTTGGTAAGCCGATAGCAGTGGTTCCCGAAGACTCCTTAAAAAACAGATGGGCGCCCGAGGTGCATAAATATAAAGATGCATATTATATGTTTACAACATATTATTCTAAAAAGTTAAATCGTAGAGGCTGTACTATATTGAAATCCGATTCTCCGGAAGGCCCGTTTGTAGAAATATCCGACGGCACTATAACCCCGCGTGATTGGGACGCTATTGACGGCACGCTGTATATAGATTCTGATAATACACCGTGGTTAATTTTTGTGCATGAGTGGACTTGTACCGATGACGGTATCGGAAGAATGGCAGCAGCTAAATTATCAGATGACTTAACTCATTTAATAAGTGAACCAATTGAACTCTTTCGTGCAGACGATCCAAAATGGGCGTGCGGACATAGAGTTACAGACGGTTGCTTTATGTATACTACAAAAAACGGCAGCCTTTTAATGATTTGGTCTAACTTTGATAAAGACGGCTATTGTGTTGGTATAGCAAGAAGTGAAAACGGTAAAGTAGACGGAAAGTGGATTCAACAGGAAAAACTGCTGTATTCTAAAGAAATGACAGGTACCGACGGCGGTCACGGTATGATTTTCAGTGATGTTGACTCGAAAATGTACTTGTGCATCCATTCGCCTAATAAAACTATAGAAAAAGCAGTTATTATACCAATTTGTGAAAAAGATGATACATTAGTGTTACAATTAGATTAGTATAATAAAAAAACACCCGATTGGGTGTTTTTTTATTTATGAACTGAGCGATAGTGGGGCACCCACTTGCCGACAAAGAAATATACAATAATAATAGAATAGTAGAAAAACCAAGTGAAAGGCAATCCCCAATAAATAGCAGCCTCGCCAATAAGGTACGCAAGTGAGTAGGTACATACTACTCGCATGGTGATTCCTATCAATGAAGATACTACAGTTATACGGATTTTACCTACAGAACGCAATATTTCACTGTAAACATGACCTGTGTTGTATATAACAATAAATGAAGCATACACCAGCATATACCTTTGAGCATAATCGGTGATTTGGGCATATAGCGTAGGAGCTGTAGTGTCTGATAAGAACAGATGAATGAGTTGTCTGCCAAATATAATTATAACGAGCACCATAAAAATACTGTATAAAATATTGATTGCAAGGCAAATCAAACCACACTGCTTAATACGTTTTATGTGCTTTGCACCATAGTTTTGTGAGGCAAATGCACCTGCTGCCGATGCAATAGCGTTAACGATTAGTAAAAAGAAGCCGTTAATGTTACTTGCGATATTATTACCTGTAACTACATGTACGCCAAAAGAGTTAATAAGCCTGTTTACCAGGAGAACCTGCAGTGCACTTGCAGCATGTGCAATGCAAGACGGTATTGCAATTTTGCTGATTTTTTTAAATGTGTCAATGTTAAAATAATGTTCAGGATTAGAGAATTCTTTAATTCTCTTAATCAAAAGATAAATCAACGGAATAATGGTGACACCACGGCTTATCCAACCTGCAACTGCAAGCCCCATAATGCCCATTTCAAACTTACCAAGCAGTATGAAGTCAAGCAAAATGTGCAAACCAAGCTGTGCTATCTGTAAGTACATAGGTGTTTTTGTATCACCGAGTGCATAAAATATGTTATTAATTCCGCTTCGGAATATAATGAGTGAAATGCCAGCAAAAATAAGAGTCAGATACAATTTTGCGCCTTCAAACAACTCGTCTATTGTATCTAGTAATTTCAGCATAGGCGATGCTAATAATACACCGGAAACTGTAATGACCAACGAAATTGCGCCCATAATTATAAGAGAGGTGTATATAGCCTGCTTGGTATCTTTATCTTTACCAGCACCGAAAAACTGTCCGATAATAATTTTATACCCAACCGAGAACCCGTTTGCCAGCAGCATAAATAAATTTGTTATAGAACTGCACGAAGCGACACTGCCAAGCGCATTGGCATCAACCAACCTGCCTACAGTCATTGAATCTACCGTAGTAAACAGACTTTGACACAAAAGGGTTATCATAACCGGAATGGAGAAGGTTACAATATTGGTTACTACAGATCCTTTTGTCATATCTTTAATCATAAAAACCCCTCCTATAAATCAAAAGGGAACTTACCATACTTAGTATGGCAAGTTCCCAAAAATTAAAACGTGAAATTAAGGCAGACATTAGCCTGTCGAAAAAATGTGTGTTCTTTTCGCGTTCGTTGGTATGTCATTTTAAACCTCAATACAACCTTTTTGCTAATTGTACTCTCTTTATTTTTCAAAGTCAATATCTTTTTAAAAATAAAATAAAAATAGATTTGTGTTGTTGTTTAAGTAAATAGCACTTATAAAAAGCTATCAACTTATAACTGTATTTTTTGTCGATATGTCTTGAATAAAAATATAACGCGTGCTATAATCTTTGCGGTGGTGATATAATGATAAATGTAATATTTGATATGGATGGTACACTGCTTGATACTCAAAAAATTTGCATTCCTGCGTGGACATACGCAGGTGAACTTCAAGGCTTTGAAAATGTGGGTGAACATATACCGTTCGTTTGCGGAATGAATAAAGCCGGTTGGTCAGCTTATCTTGCTAAAAACTTTCCGACTCTTGATGTTGATAAATTCAACGATGATTCAAGGCGGTATGTAAAAGAAAATATTGTTTTGGCATTTAAGAAAGGTGCACCGGAACTGATTGAATATTTAAAACAAAACAATATAAAAATGGCTGTTGCATCAGGCTCTTCTACCGAAACGGTAAAATCAAATCTAAAAAAACTGAATGTGCTTGAAAGTTTTGATGTTGTTTTGGGCGGCGATATGGTTGAAAACGGGAAACCCGCACCCGACATTTTCTTAAAGGCTGCGTCAATGCTTGGTGCAAATCCGCGTGATTGTATTGTTTTTGAAGATTCTGTAAACGGTATAAAATCTGCGGTGTCTGCAGGTATGAAATGCATTGCTATTCCCGATGTTATGCCGTTTGACAAGCAAACCGAAAGTGTTCTTTTTGCAAAACTTGATGATTTTTTACAGGCAATTGACCTTTTAAAATTAAATTGAGGAGTAAATCTAATGAAATCAAACACAAAACAATTGCTTTTACTTGCATTTCTTTTTCTTGCTGTATTTATCATATTTACAGTTTCGGTGATGTTTGTAGATGTATCGGCAATTGGTCCTTTAAATTCTTTAGTGGGCCTTTCTTCTGTAAATGACTATGTGTATAAAACCATAGGCAGTAACGATTTTTGGTATAATGTAAGTGAAATTTTGGGCTATTTTTCGTTTGCCGTAATGTTTGGTTTTGCCATTTTCGGCTTATACCAACTTATTACCAGAAAAAGTTTCAAGAAAATTGATAAGGACATATATTTACTTGCGGCATTCTATGCTGTTATGATTGTTGTTTATCTCATTTTTGAGGTGTTTGTTGTAAACTTCCGTCCTATACTTGTAGATGGCGAACTTGAAGCGTCTTACCCATCTTCTCATACAATGCTGGTGTGTTGTATAATGTCTTCGGCTTTTATACAATTCAATACCCGTTTAAATAACCAAAAAACAAGAATTACCGGAAAAACCATCTGTATTTCAGTAATTGTCTTAACAGTTTTGGCAAGGCTTTTTTCAGGCGTACATTGGTTTACCGATATTATCGGCGGCGTGCTTATTAGTTTAACTCTTGTTGCTTTTTATGTTGCATTTAACAATATAATTTTATATAAAAGTGAGGATAAAAAATGAACATTCTCTTATCGGTGTCAATAGCGTTACTTGCGGGACTGATAATGACGCGCTTTTTTAAGCCGTTAAAACTCCCCTCGGTTACCGCATATCTTATAGCAGGTGTGCTTATTGGTCCGTATTGTCTTGGTAGATTTGGAATTAACGGCATTGGCTTTGAATCTATGGACGATGTATCAAGCCTGTCACTTGTTGCCGAGGTAGCGCTTGGCTTTATTGCTTTTTCAATTGGTAACGAATTCAGGCTGGATGATCTTAAAAAGACAGGCAGACAAGCTTTTACAATAGGTGTAATTCAAGCTCTATGTGCAACTTTACTTGTTGATGTAGCTCTTTACGCTGTTCATCTGCTAATGCCTAACCAACTCACATTGGCGCAGGCAATAACACTTGGTGCCATTGCAACGGCCACAGCACCCGCTGCAACATTAATGGTTGTACGTCAATATAAAGCACGTGGTCCTCTTACAAAACTACTTTTACCAATCGTTGCACTTGACGATGCGGTAGGCCTTATAGTTTTTGCGGTATCTTTTGGCATTTCCAGAACGCTTGTAAGCGGCAGTGTTGATTTTGTATCAATATTTATAAATCCGCTTGTTGAGATTATATGCTCTCTTGCTCTTGGCGCTATTATGGGTTGGATATTAACTCAACTTGAAAAACTGTTTAACTCAAATACAAACCGACTTAATCTTACAATAGCAATTGTATTTTTAACTGCATCTTTGTCAATGCTTGATTTTCATGTAGGTTTTATACATATACGTTTTTCATCACTTCTTGTTTGTATGATGCTCGGTACAGTGTTTTGCAATATATGTCCCCTTTCTTTTGACCTTATGTCAGCATCTGATAAGTGGACTTCTCCCTTGTTTGCATTGTTTTTTGTAATCAGCGGCGCAGAACTGGAACTGTCTGTATTTTGCCACTGGGCAATAGTGGTTATAGGTATTGTATATATAATTTTCCGTTGTATAGGTAAATATATCGGCACCTTTTTCAGTGCAAAAATCACAAAATGTTCTGATGAAATTTGTAAATATCTTGGCGTAACTCTTTTTCCACAAGCCGGCGTGGCGCTTGGAATGTGTGCCACCGCTATGCAACTTGGCGAGCAAGGCAACCTTATTAGAAATATAACACTTTTTGCAGTTTTGATTTATGAACTGTTTGGGCCTTTGCTTACCCGTCAGGCACTTGCATTGGCAGGTGAAATCACACCAATTACTGATGAGGTGAAAAATCGCCGTAAAACTAAACTTGATTTAGTAAATAAATAAAAGAGGATAAAAACTATGTCAAAACATTATCTCATTTCAAACGAAGGAAAATGGTACAAGGCAAACCTTCATTCACATTCGACCGATTCTGACGGCGCACTTACACCTGCCCAAATGAAAAAGGCATATATGGATAAGGGCTATTCTGTTGTCGCTTTTTCAGATCACAATGTGCTTGTGCCTCATCCCGAACTTACCGATAAAAACTTTGTTGCAATTACAGCTACGGAAATTGATATTTCCGACTATCGTGATATGACTGTGCGCCACCGCCCCTCTTATCATTTAAACTTTTTTGCAAAAAATGAACTATGTGATAAATTTGTCGATTTCCCAAAAGACGAATACAAGAAAAACTACTCTACAAAAGTTATAAACGAACTTGTTAAAAAAGCAAACGAAGCGGGCTTTTTGGCACAGTATAATCATCCGCGTTGGTCTCAGCATACAACAGTCGATTATGTAACGTTGGAGGGCTTTTGGGGTTTTGAAATAATTAACGGTGCAACACTTCGTAACGAACTTCAAGGTTGGGGAGATATTGAATATGTAACCCTTATCCGAAACGGACAGTATCCCGTAACTACAGCAAGTGATGATAACCATAATGTGTATCCGCTTGAAAACACAGCATACTGTGACAGTTTTATCGCATTTACTATGATTAAAGCAAAAGAACTTACATATAAAGGTATAATAGAGGCTATGGAAAACCGTGATGTTTACGGTACTAACGGTCCGATAATTAAAAGCCTTTATATAGAGGATAATATAGTTCACATAGAAACCGAACCTGCAAATGCAATTGTTTTCAGAACTGAGGACCGCACAACTTGGCGTGTACTTGCAGACGATGACAGTTTAACAAATGCAAAGTTTGATCTTTCAAAACTTGCTGTAAAGCCTAAGTTTATTCGTTTTGAAGTTGGAAATACCCATGGCCAAAAGGCTATGACACGGGCATACCTTCCAAGTGAATGGGAAGATTAATGACATACGCAATTAAAATTACGGTAGGGTATTCCGGAATTTTGTTGTTTTCACAATAAAAAATCCGTAATGTAACGTCTATACGTTACAATACGGATTTTTTTATAACCAGTTTATTTCTTTAAACCAATTTATAAGAAGGATACACCATTGATTTATATGAGGATTTTGTGGTGCAAGTCCTAAACCGTGTCTTCCAAACGGAAAAATGTGCATTTCAATCGGTATATCATTGATTTTAAGAGCGGTTGCATAGCGATAACTGTTTATAACATTTACAGCCGGGTCTTGTGAAGTGTGCCAAATAAAAGCTGGCGGTGTATTATTATCCGCATTGAGTTCTGGGTCAAACTCTTTACAAATGTCAGCTTCTTTTGTTCCGGTAAGGTTTCGGTAACTTCCGCTGTGCGACGGATTGTTATTTGCAGGAGATAAAATAACGGGATAACACAGTATTTGTGCGTTAGGCATACAGTCTTCTCTGTCAATACTGTCAATGCCTTCAAAGTCAATGGCTTTTTTGTATGTAGATACCATTGCCGCCAAATGTCCGCCTGCCGAAGAACCCATAACTGCAACTTTGTTTTTATCGATTCCGTATTCTTTTGCGTGCGCCCGCACCCAGCGGATTGCACGCCTTGCATCAAGTAATTGGCAGGGGAATCTGTGAGGGTGTACTCTGTATGCAACGACAAATGCGGTAATACCCTCACTTGCCAAAAATTCGGCATAAACATCACCTTCGTGGGCTGCGCGCTTAGCGTAAGCACCGCCTGGGAATATAATAACGGCAGCATCTGTTTTTTTGTTTTCAGGTATAAACGGGGTGATTGTCGGTGTTTCAAGCACCATTCCCGGTGTACTTTTCCAAAGATTAATACTATCCATTTTTTATTTTCCTTGTTCTTTCTTTTTGTATTTTGTATATTTCTTCAGCAGCAAAACGAACTTTTGCTACATTTACCTTATCTTTAGGGAAACAGTAGTATAAAAGGTCTTTGTTTCCAATGCTTATGACATCACCGATTTCATACCAATAGTAGTCGGCATTCAACTCGTAAGACGCAAGCGGTGACTGGGTGTATTCAAGTTTGCCCTCACAACCTGTTAGTTTAAACCCGTTGATATCGTGATAAAGGTGTCCGTCACCTACCATATAAATTGCTTTATAATCTTTTAAAACACCTATTTTGACATCAATATCAAGTTTGTACTTTCCACTTTCTATCTCATGTTTGACACACTCGCGTTGCCAGTTGTACCAATCAGGGATATGTGAAAAGCGTGTTTTGCCGTCTTTTGCCTCAAGCTTACCGTAAATGTTCAAAGTGTGCTGCTTTGAGCACTTTTTACAGGTGATAACAGTGCCAAGCCCTTCCATTTTGTCTTCGGTTTCACATTCGCTGCAACGGTATAAAAGCCTTTCTAAGCCGTCTGCCCGAAAGGGTTCGTCAATCACGGTTTTTGTTTTAAATTGATTTTCAAAATTGTCAAATGTAAAGGCCTCATCAAGCCGTGCATCTAACTGTTCAACCGACAAATCGCGTACTTCTTGCTGTGTAAAAAGACATTTAAGAGTGGCAGTTACATTTACTTTTCTTAACTGTAAATTGTTATATAACGGGTCCCTTAAAAAAGCTCCATCTGTAATTACAGTAAGTATCGGCACATCAAGTTTTTTAAATAATCGGCCAAGCCCACGCGGAAGTGGTGTGGCACAACCGTCAAAAGTATAACCCGCCTCAGGATACATAAGAACACTTGTCCTGTTCTTTTTTATAGAGTGTATTATATCGCTTATAAGAGTAATATCCGACACGAATTTTTGCGTTGGAATACAACCTATATTTCGCATAAGCCACTCTTTACCTACAAGTGCGTCTGATGTGCAGACGATATTGTATGGCATAGGATAAAATATTTTTGAAGCAATTTTAAGGTCAATAAAACTGGAGTGATTCATCAAAATAAGATATGGTCCGGTTGGTGCAGGTTCCATTCTTTCTTTTGTATATTTAAAACGAGTTGCTATTAAATCAGGTATGGCTAATGCCCGTATGATAGTCGAAAACAAAAATGAAGGCTTTTTTGGTCGTTTGTGTTTTGGCTTTTTCATCTGCAAAACTTGCTCATACGAAACATGTTTGATTTTAATTTTCATAATCACGCCCTCCAGAATTGATTATATAATATACCTCCTAATATTACAAGCCTCTAAATTATGCCTTTACTTTTTTAAGTTTAAGTTTTATACTATAATAAATTAATTTGTGGAGATATATTTTGAAGAAAAACGATTTTTTGAAAGGAATAACTGATGGTTTGCCAATCTGTCTTGGCTACCTCTCTGTGTCGTTCGCATTTGGAATTTTTGCAACAGAAAGTGGTCTTACGGTTTTAGAGGCACTGCTCGTTTCAATGACAAATGTCACTTCAGCAGGACAACTTGCAGGGGTGCCAATAATAGCGGCGGGCGGTTCTCTTTTTGAACTTGCATTAACACAACTTGTTATTAATCTGCGCTATTCTCTTATGTCTGTGTCGCTTTCGCAAAAATTAGATACAAGCGTTAGCCTTTTAGATCGATTTGTTATCTCTTTTGTTAATACCGATGAGGTGTTTGCAGTGTCATCGGGAAGAAAGGGTAAGGTAGGCAAAAAGTACCTTTATGGCCTTATTATCACTCCATATATTGGTTGGAGTGCAGGAACTCTTGTCGGCGCTGTTGTCGGAAACATTTTCCCTCAGGTTATTATTTCTTCACTCGGTATTGCAATTTACGGTATGTTTATAGCGATTATTATACCAAAAGCCAAAAAAAGTTTGTCTACTGCTCTTTGTGTTGCAGTTGCAATCGGTCTTGGCTGTATGTTTGAATATCTGCCGGTGATAAACAAAACTCCGCAGGGCTTTGTAATTATTATTTGTTCGGTTGTTGCAAGCGCTTTGTTTGCTTGGTTAAAACCAATTGAGGAGGCGGAATGATGGGTTTTGCTGTTTATCTTACAGTAATGGCGGGTGTTACATACCTTGTACGAATGTTACCGTTAGTACTTGTAAAAAATGAAATTAAAAATAAATTTATACTATCCTTTTTGCACTATATACCCTATGCAGTTTTAGGTGTTATGACTGTTCCTGCTATTTTTTATTCGACATCTTTGCTGCTTTCTGCATCTATCGGTTGTGCAGTTGCTGTAGTTGCTGCTTATTTTGAACGAAGTTTGTTAACTGTAGCGGTTTTGTCTTGCACTGCCGTACTTATAACTGAACTTGTGGTGAAATTTTTATGAAAAAGAAAAACATTTTATTTATATCGTTACTTACTGTATTCATAACTACGTTTGTACTTTCGGTGTTTATGATAGGTAAGTACTATTGCGATTCTTATACTGCATCAAAGCAGTTTGACCATCTTTCAAAGCTTGCCGCTTCGCAGATTGATGATAACTTTCAAACACAACCCGAAACACAACCAAAACCCGTAACACCTATGGAGCAGTATTCTGCACTTTACTCACAAAATAACGATTTTGTCGGTTGGCTTGCCATAGACGGTACAAACATAAGTTATCCTGTAATGCAGACAAAAGAAAGCCCCGACTACTATCTAAGACGGGGATTTGATAAAAAGTATAGTTACCACGGTGTGCCGTATGTAGAAGAGGCGTGTGATATAGGTGTTTCAGACAATATAATCATTTACGGACATAATATGCTCGACGGCTCAATGCTGTCGGCTGTTGACAAGTATAAAAATAAAGATTTTTATGAAACACATAAATATATCACGTTTAATACCTTAGAGGAATATGGTACCTATGAGGTGATTGCTGTTATGAAATCGTCACCCAAACTCGAACAGACTTTCCAATATTACGGGTTTATCAACGCGTGGGATAAAGACCATTTTGCAAACTATATTTATGATATTAAGTCCTATTCGTTGTATGATACCGGTGTCAGTGCAAATTACGGCGACAAACTTTTAACAATTTCTACTTGTGAATATTCGGTAGATAACGGGCGCCTGGCAATTATCGCTAAAAAAATTAATTAAAAAGATAGCTTTGCTATCTTTTTTTATTTTGTGTCAAACACCTTTTTGTAAAATATAATAGAACTAAAGGTGATTTTTAAAAATGGAAAAAGTATATACTTTATGTGATATAGAGCCCGGTCAGACAGGGCGAGTAAAAGATGTGGTGTCAAGCGGTTCTATACGCAGGCGCCTTCTTGATATTGGTCTTGTTAAAGATACGCTTGTAGAATGTGTTGGCAAAAGTCCGGCAGGAGATCCTAAAGCATATTTGATAAGAGGCGCAGTTATTGCAATTCGCCAAGAGGACGGTAAAAACATTATTATTCGGAAAGGAGAATAATATATGGGCCTTACTAGTTCTTCTGTAGGAATAAACGCCATAGATTCGGGCCTTGTGATAAAAAAACAGTCGCCAAATGACCTTGTTATAGCAATTGCCGGTAACCCTAATGTTGGCAAAAGTACTTTGTTTAATAATCTTACCGGTATGAATCAGCATACTGGTAATTGGCCCGGTAAAACCGTGTCAAATGCACAAGGATATTGTGATGGCTTTGTATTTGTAGATATTCCCGGTACTTATTCACTTATGGCTCATTCTGCCGAAGAGGAAGTTGCACGAAACTTTATATGTTTTGGTAATCCCGATGCTACTGTTGTAGTGTGCGATGCAACCTGCCTTGAACGCAATTTAAATCTTGTTTTACAAACAATAGAAATATCAAAAAAAACAGTAGTTTGTGTTAATCTCATAGATGAAGCAAAACGCAAGCACATTTCAATAGATCTTGCTCTTTTGTCTAAACGGTTGGGCGTTGCAGTAGTAGGCACCGTTGCCCGTGACAAAAAGTCAACAAAAGCATTGTTGTCAGCACTACATTCAATTGCACACTCTAATGCCAAAGAAACTCCCTTGCAAGTTAATTACGGCCCTGTAATTGAAAACGCTGTTGCAATGCTTGAACAATCTCTTGAAAAAAAGTGTAGCGGTAAAATTAATTCTCGTTGGCTGGCACTCCGTCTGCTCGATGCAGATGCTTCATTACAAAGAGAAATAGAAAATATGCTTGGTGCTGATTTTTTTGATAGCGAAATACAAAAAGCTGTTAATAAAACAAAATTATATCTTGAAAATGAGGGCGTGACGGGCGAGCAGTTTAAAGAACAAATAGTGTCAAGTCTTGTTGTTACTGCAGAAAGTATTTGTCACGATGTAGTAAAAATAGAAAGTACTAAGTATAGTGAAATAGACCGTAAAATAGATAGATTAATTACAAGTAAATCGGCAGGATTTCCTATTATGATAGCAATGCTTGCTGTGATTTTTTGGATTACGATTAGCGGCGCAAATTATCCTTCGAAATTACTTTGGCAGTTGTTGTATTCATTTGAAAGTGTGCTTGCTAAACTTTTTGTTTTGCTTAATGCTCCTAATTGGTTTATTTCTGTTTCGGTTTACGGAATTTATAGGGTGTTGTCGTGGGTAGTGTCGGTAATGCTGCCGCCAATGGCAATTTTCTTTCCGCTTTTTACTCTGCTCGAGGATTTGGGCTATCTACCTCGAGTCGCTTTTAATCTGGATAGACCTTTTAAAAACTGTGGTGCATGCGGTAAGCAAGCCCTTACAACATGTATGGGCTTTGGCTGTAATGCAGCCGGTATCGTGGGCTGTCGAATAATAGACTCACCTCGTGAGCGGCTTATTGCAATGCTTACAAATAACTTTGTACCCTGTAATGGCAGGTTCCCTGCAATGCTTACAATCATAAGCGTTTTTTTTGTAACAGTTGGCGGAATTTACGGTTCGTTTTTATCTGCTTTGGTTTTGACTGCGGTAATTTTATGTGGTATTTTAGCAACATTCGCAACGTCTGCGTTATTGTCAAAAACTGCTCTTCGCGGGGTGCCGTCGTCTTTTACTTTAGAACTGCCGCCATTTCGTAAACCTCAGGTTTTAAAGGTGATAGTACGCTCAATTTTCGACCGAACATTATTTGTACTGGGCCGTGCAGTTGCTGTTGCAGCACCGGCAGGCGCTGTAATATGGATAATGGCAAATGTGACGGTAGACGGAACTACTCTTTTGTCCCGTTGCAGTGAAGTTTTAGATCCTTTAGGTAAACTTCTCGGTATGGATGGTACAATTCTAATGGCATTTATTCTCGGTTTTCCTGCCAACGAAATTGTAATACCCATTACTCTTATGGCATATATGTCAAATGGTGTACTCACCGATATTGATAATATAACTCAAATTCGCCAGATTTTGTTGGCGAACGGGTGGGATTGGTCAACAGCAGTAAGCGTTTTGATTTTTTCTCTTATGCATTGGCCTTGCTCTACAACTATTTTGACCATAAAAAAAGAATCCGGTAGCATAAAATGGACTGCTTTAGCTTTTATATTGCCAACATTGTTTGGCGCATTGCTATGCTTTGTATTCAATGCGATTTTGTATCTATTAAACCTTTAAATTTTAAAAATTATATTGACAAACCCCGAACACTTTGCTATACTAATTAGGCATTAATTAAGGACCAATAGCTCAGTTGGTTAGAGCAACCGGCTCATAACCGGTCGGTCCGGGGTTCGAGTCCCTGTTGGTCCACCATAAAAATCCCCGTTCTTTTTGAACGGGGGTTTTTATATATACAAAAATATAAAAAGGAATTTTAAAGAATGACAACATTTATTCTTGTTCGCCACGGTTTAAGTTTTGCAAATGACGGTCACTTTTTTGCAGGAAACATAGATACGCCGCTTGTTGAAACGGGGCGTAAACAGGCATTGAAAACCGCCCAATATATCATAGATAATTACAAAATTGACATTGCTTATGCAAGTGATCTTAGCCGAGCTTTTAATACAGGAAAATGTATTGCACAACTTGCAGGTGTTGAAATAATTACCGATAAAAACCTTCGCGAAATACAAGCAGGAGAGTGGGAGGGCGTTGCCTTTGATGAAATCAAAACCCGCTTTGCAAACGATTACAATGTGTGGATTAACGATATCGGAAACGCACGTTGTACTGGCGGTGAGTCTGTAAGGGAACTATATAACCGCGTTGTAACCACTCTTACAAAAATCGCCGAAAAACACGATTCCCAAACGGTACTTATTGCAACACATGCCACCCCCATCCGTGCTATGCAATGCTTTGTGCAACAGGGTGGTAATATTGATAATATGAACCAAATCCCGTGGGTATCAAACGCTTCTGTTTCAACTCTTGTTTACGACAACGGCAGTTGGCATTTTAAAACCGTTAATTTTGACAGTCACCTTTCAGACCTTAAAACAGTTTTGCCAAAAGGCGATGTATAACTTGATTTTTGCTTAGCGGGTGGTATAATTTAACTATTAAATAAAAGGATGGTAACTTTAATGAAAGTTTGTATTATTCAGCCTAAATATTCTACAGACTTCTCAGAATCGGATGAGTGCTTTGAATGTCAACTTGAATTGCTTGAAAAATGTGACGACAGTATTGACCTTATTGTTTTGCCCGAGGCGGCAGACGTTCCTGCTCTTGCGCATACGAAAGAACAATTTGAAGCAAGTGTGAAAAAATATAACAATAAACTTTTAAAAGTGGTTTCCGATACTGCAAAAAGGTGTAATGCAGTGGTTTTTGTTAATGCATATCATCCCTTTAATAACAATTTCCGAAACACTACCCACGCATTTAACCGTAACGGTGAAGTTGTCGGCAGGTACTATAAAGAACAGCTTACTCCCGGTGAGATTTATAACCGCAAACTCGATTCGGGATATGTTTTTGAACATACAGCACCTACAGTGGTCGAAATAGATGGTTTGCGCTATGGCTTTTTAACTTGTTACGATTTCTATTTTTATGAAAACTATGCAAATCTAGCAAGATACAATCTCGATTTTATTATAGGTTGTTCACATCAACGAAGCGATACTCATTCGGCTATTGAAATAATGTCGCGGTTTTTGGCATATAACACCAATACTTATGTTGTTCGCTCGTCGGTCAGTATGGATGAAAACGCCGATATTGGCGGTGGCAGTATGGTTGTGGCACCAAATGGCGATGTACTTGTAAATTTGAAAAGTAAGGTTGGTATGGCATCGGTTGATATCGACCCTAAAAAGAAATATTTTAAACCTGCAGGCTTTGGTGGTGAACTTGCTGCTCATTATGAATACATTGAAAAAGGACGCCGCCCGTGGAAATATCGTCCTGCCGGCAGTGCAATTACATTAAATGATGATGTTATGCCGTATCCGCGTGTATGTGCACACCGCGGTTTTAATACCATAGCACCTGAAAACAGTCTTGCTGCATTCGGTGCTGCAGTAGGAATGGGGGCACAGGAAATAGAGTTTGATTTATGGTATACAAAAGACGGCGAAATCGTTTCAATTCATGACAAAACTTTAGACCGCGTTTCAAACGGAACGGGCTTGGTTTATGATTATACTTATGAGCAACTTTTGCAGTTTGATTTTGGTGCGAAATCAGGTGATGCATTTGAGGGTATTAAAATAATTAAGTTTGAAGAAATTCTCAAAAAGTTTGCTTGTCACACTATAATGAATATACATATTAAAACGGTCAATAACACTTGTGAGTATGATAAGGACCTTATGCAAAAGATAGTTAATCTCATTAAAAAGTATGACTGTGAAAAATATGTTTATTTTATGAGCGGTAACAGCAACGTTTTGAAACTTGCAAAACAATTAGCGCCCGACATCTGCCGTTGCTGCGGTGCAGGTGATGATAAGTGGTCTATTGTCGAGCGGGCAATAGAACTTGACTGTAAAAAAGTCCAACTTTTCAAACCCTATTTTAATCAGCAAATGATAGATAAAGCGCACGCCCACGGTATTATTTGTAATGTCTTTTTTGCTGACGATGTAAACCTTGCAAAAGAATATTTAGATATGGGTATAGATACAATTTTAACAAACGACTATGGCCGTATTGCAAATGCGGTAAAATCATATATAAATAAAGGTAAATGAAAATGTCTGATTACAGAATAGAGCATGATAGCATGGGACAAATCAAAGTTCCCGTAGATAAATACTGGGGTGCTGTAACACAGCGCAGTTTTGAGAATTTTAAAATCGGTACTGAAAAAATGCCGATTGAAATCATTTATGCACTGACTCTTATTAAAAAAGCATCGGCTAAGGCAAATCTTAATCTTAATCCTAAAAAAATGACAGAGCAAAAGTGTATGGCAATAACCACAGCCTGCGATGAAATTCTCTCCGGTGCGCTTGATGCCCATTTCCCGCTTGCAGTATGGCAAACGGGCAGCGGTACCCAAACCAATATGAATGTCAATGAGGTTATCGCTAATCGTGCAAATCAAATAATAGGACAAAATCTTTTACACCCTAACGACGATGTTAATATGTCACAGTCGTCAAATGATGTCTTTCCGTCAGCAATACATTTGTCTGCCTTGCTTTGCACAAAAAACAAACTCATTCCTGCAATAAACGAATTGATTTTGTCACTAAAAACGCTTGAGGAAAAATACCAAGGTGTTTTAAAAATCGGCAGAACGCATCTTCAAGATGCAACCCCTGTGTCTTTCTCTCAAGAAATAAGCGGCTGGCGTGCATCATTAGAGGGCTCGCTTTCTATGATTAATTCCGCTTCTCAATATCTTTGTGCTCTTGCTTTGGGAGGGACTGCCACCGGAACAGGTGTGTGCTCGCCTATTAATTTCGGCAAAGAAGTTTGCAAAATTCTCTCGGAATATGTAGAATGTGAACTTTGCGAGTCGCAAAATAAATTTTCATCGCTGTCGAGTAAAAATGCAGTCGCTTTTTTCCACGGTGCGCTTAATACCTATGCATCTGACCTGTGGAAAATTGCAAACGATATTCGTTTTCTTGCAAGTGGTCCGCGTTGCGGAATAGGTGAAATTACAATTCCTTCAAATGAACCTGGAAGTTCTATTATGCCCGGCAAAGTAAACCCCACTCAATGTGAGGCTGTAACAATGGTTGCACTTCAGGTAGCAGGTAATAACACATCGGTTGCTACTGCATCATCTCAAGGCAATTTTCAGCTCAATGTTTTTATGCCTCTTATTGCATATAATACTTTGCAATCGTTAAACCTTCTTGCAGATGTTACTCATTCTTTTGATAAAAACTGTGTTGTTGGTATTGTTCCCAACTGCGAAAAAATGAAAAATAATCTTCAAAATTCACTTATGTTGGTAACGGCTCTTTCTACAGAAATAGGTTATGAAAACGCAGCAAAGGTTGCAAAACACGCTTTTGATAAAAAACTCACTTTGAAACAGGCATGTCAGCAACTAAAAATTTTAGATGGCGAGCGTTTTGATGAAATTGTAAAACCTGAAAATATGATTACGGGATACTAAAATGCAAAAACAAAAAATTAAGGATTTAACTGTGCTGCTTTTAGGCAGTGCAGTTTTAGCGTTTGGGATGTATAACATCCATTCAATTTCAAATGTAACAGAGGGCGGTGCACTGGGGCTTACTTTGCTTTTTGAACACTGGCTTTACATATCTCCTGCATTGTCGGGCGCTATTTTAAATGTCATTTGTTACTTTTTTGGAATAAAAGTTCTCGGCAAACAGTTTTTAATAAAATCGGCAATAGCAGCAGGTGGCTTTTCAGGCTTTTATGCATTGTTTGAATGTTTTGATAGGGTGTACCCTAATATTTCCGACATGCCGCTGTTGGCTTCAATTTTAGGTGGTATGTTTGTAGGCGTCGGTGTTGGTATGTGCATTAGAGTTGGCGGTGCACCAAGCGGTGACGATGCGCTGGCTCTCGCTTTGGCTAAACTTACAAAACTCAGTATTCGGTGGGTATATCTGTTTTTCGATATCATAGTTCTTGCATTGTCACTTTCGTATATTCCACTTGGTAAAATAGTTTATTCGCTACTAACCGTTGTTATTTCAGGTCAAATAGTCGGTTTTTTTGAAAATAAAAACGGATAAATTTTTTAAAAACTATTGCAAAAAAAGTATTATTGTGTTATTATGATAACACTTTACCACGATAAAGTGAATTTGTATTATGTTTTATAGGAGAAAAACAATGAAAATGAAAAGAATTATTGCAGCTATTTCAGTGCTTGTTATTGCACTTTGTATGATTGGCTCTTGCTCAAAAGCACCTGCTGATATGACAGATGCAGAGTATGTAAAAGACAAGGGCACACTTGTTGTAGGCATTACAGAGTTTAAACCGATGGACTATAAAGAAAACAACGAATGGGTTGGCTTTGATGCTGATATGGCAAAAGCTTTTGCAGAAAATCTCGGTGTTAATGTTGAATTTAAAATAATTGACTGGGATTATAAAATTGCTGAACTTGATGATAAAGGTATCGACTGTGTTTGGAACGGTATGACACTTACTGACGAGGTTAAAGCCGGAATGGAAACATCAAATGCTTACTGCAATAACGCTCAGGTAGTTGTTGTTAAGAAGGAAGTTGCCGAAAAATATCAAACAGTTGACAGCATTAAAGAACTAGGCTTTGTTGTTGAGGCAGGCTCTGCAGGTAAAAAAGTTCTTGACGAACTCGAAATTAAATGTATCGAGGCTGCAACACAGGCTGATACACTTTTAGAGGTATCAACAGGCACATCAGAAGCAAGTGTTATTGATCTTCTTATGGCAGGCGCAACAATAGGTGAAGGTACAGACTATGAAGACCTTACATATACAGTATCATTAAACTCCGAGGAATATGGTGTTGGTTTTAGAAAGGGCTCAGACCTTGCTCAAAAACTCAACGATTTCTTTAAAGCTGCTTATGCAGATGGTTCAATGATTGAAACTGCTAAAAAATACGGCGTTCAAGAATCAATTATTGCTCAGTAATCTAATATTATTATTAATATCAAGGCAGGAAGATTTCTTCCTGCCTTGAGAATTGAGGAAAAATATGTTGCAAGATGTCATCTTCGCTTTAAATGAGGGCTTTTTAAAAACTCTTGAAATATTTGCAATGACTTTAATAGGTGCAATACCGCTTGGACTTATTATAGCGTTTGGCTCAATGAGTAAATTTAAGCCTCTTAAATATTTGGTAAAAGTTTTGGTTTGGGTTATCCGTGGTACACCGCTTATGCTTCAACTTTTAGTAATCTACTACGGACCTGGAAAATTGCTTGGTTATAATATTTGGGGCACAGGAGAGGTCGGACGTAATACTGCCGTACTTGTAGGTTTTATTTTAAATTATGCGTGTTATTTTTCTGAAATATATCGCGGTGGTATTGAAAGTATACCTCAAGGCCAGTATGAAGCAGGCAAAGTCTTGGGCCTTACAAAAACTCAGGTGTTTTTTAAGGTTGTACTTATGCAGGTTGTTAAGCGCATAATTCCGCCAATGTCAAACGAAATAATAACACTTGTTAAAGATACATCTCTTGCCAGAATAATTCTCGTATATGAAATCATTTGGGCAGGACAGAGCTTTATTAAAGCAAACGGTATTATATGGCCGCTTTTCTTCACGGCAGTTTACTATTTGCTCTTTAACGGCTTGCTTACTCTTCTTTTTGGCTATATAGAGAAAAAACTCGATTATTATAGAGGTTAATATTATGGCTCAACTTGAAATTAAAAATATAACAAAAAGTTTCGCTGATAATAATGTTTTGCGCGGAATTGATTTTTCACTTGAAAAAGGCGAGGTGCTTGCAATAATCGGTTCGTCAGGCAGCGGTAAAACTACACTTTTGCGTTGCCTTAACTTTCTTGAAAAACCGGACACGGGCGTTATTTATTTAAATGGCGAAGAAATTTACGACGCTGCAAAAAAATATACTGACGTTCAAATTCGTGAAAAGATTTTAAATTTTGGTCTTGTTTTTCAGTCCTTTAACCTTTTTCCTCAATACAGTGTAATTAAAAATATAACTTTAGCTCCCGAACTTTTGTATCTTAAATCGATTAAAAATTCAGAGCAGCGCCGTGCTAAAGCAGAAGAAATAAAACGAAACGCTCTTGAATTGTTAGAAACTGTTGGACTGTCGGATAAGGCGGGCGCATATCCGTGCGAACTTTCGGGCGGTCAGCAACAGCGTGTTGCAATTGCACGTGCACTTGCTATGCGACCGGAAATTCTTTGCTTTGACGAACCCACATCAGCGCTTGACCCCGAACTTACAGGTGAGGTTCTTCGTGCAATTCGTTCTCTAAAAAGTTCTGACCGCACAATGATTGTTGTCACTCACGAAATGGATTTTGCGCGCCTTGTCGCTGATAAAATAATATTTATGGCTGACGGAGTTATAGAGGAGATGGGTACACCCGAACAAGTGTTTGATAATCCGCAGAGTGATAAAACTCGTGCATTTTTAACTAAACCTCAAATGTAAATATGTGTATAGATAAATCTTCACAAAACTTAATATCACTGTTTGAATCAAACGGTCATAAGGCTTATGCTGTCGGCGGTTGCGTGCGTGACAGTTTGCTTTGCCGCGAAGTGTCTGATATTGATATTGCGGTGTCCTGTACCCCCGATGTTACAGTTTCGGTGCTTAGTCAAAACGGTGTACGTTATGTAGAAACGGGCATTAAACATGGTACCGTCACAGCAATTGTTGATGGTAAACCTTATGAAATAACAACTTTTCGTACAGATGGTGATTACACTGACAATCGTCGGCCGGACAATGTGAGTTTTGTTGCAAATATAGAAGATGATCTTTCGCGTCGTGATTTCACAATAAATGCCATGGCGTTTAATGAAACTTGCGGCGTTATTGATATTTTCGGTGGAAAAGAAGATATAGAAAATAAAGTTATACGTGCAGTTGGGAACCCTGACAAAAGATTTTTGGAAGACTCTTTGCGAATTTTACGCGCTCTTCGGTTTGCTGCAACTCTTGATTTTGAAATAGAAAGTAACACCGCATCGGCGATATTTAAAAATAAACATCTGCTTTGTAATATAGCAAGAGAAAGAATTACTGCCGAACTGTCGAAATTAATAGTAGGCAAAGCAGCACACAAAGTGTTGTATAACTATTTTGATGTGTTTTGTGTAATTTTGCCTGATTTAGCACAAATATCAGAAAAACACGCATTGCAAAAATTAGCTAACTCTATAGCTAATGCATTGCCAAATGTTGATATACGTCTTGCATTGATACTTGATAATATCAAAGAAAAGTCATATAAACTTGCATCGCTAAATTCGTTGAAACTAAAAAACACATCTAAAAATCTTATAAAATTCTTACTAGATAGCAAAAATATCAGCCTTACGCAAGATAGAACTAAACTTAAAAGTCAACTTTTCACTTATGGTGTAGAAAATATGCTTGCTTTTTTTGATTTTAGGGCAGCTTTTGGTTATGATACATCGTCTGCAAGGGATATTGTATTTGATATTATCAATAAAAAAGAACCGTTTACGCTTAGCCATCTTAAAATTAACGGTGCTGATGTGGCAGCACAAGGCTATAGCGGTGCTGATATAAAAGCTAAACTTGTAAGTATGCTTTACAGCGTTATACGCGGTGAAGTTGATAATTTAAGAGAGGATCTTATTCAGTATATGGCTTTTGGTATACGCAAGGCAAAACAGTGTGATTTTGAGCGTATTTGTGAAATTTATGAATCTGCGCGTGAATTTATGAGAAAAAATGATAACCCTGACCAGTGGGGTACACACCATCCACCTATACAAACAATTAAAGACGATATTGATGATCAGAAAAGTTATGTTTGTATTAATAATGATAAAATCTGCGGTGTTTTTGTATTGTGTAAAGGTGAAGACCCTACATACCGTGTTATTGATAACGGTGAATGGCTTAATGAAGAACCCTATATTGCAATTCACCGTGTTGCATCCGATGGAAGTGTAAAACGTCTTACTGACAAGATGTTGGACTTTACAAAGACATTTGGGCTGGATGTACGCGGTGATACACATCATAAGAACATTCCTATGCAAAATGTATTCAAGCGTAACGGATTTACCGAATGCGGAATAATTTATCTTTTGGACGGTTCTCCTCGCATAGCATATCATTTTGTTAATAAATAATTTTTTGACAAATATTGCTTTTTTAATATAAATTTGATATTCTAATTAACGAATAAAATATTTAGGAGATAAAAAATGCAATTGTTTTCTATTCTTTACGAAAATTTGTTTGATATCACATGGCAACAACTTGTTATGTGGATTATCGGTGGTACACTTATTTTTCTTGCAATTAAGAAAGAAATGGAACCAACATTGCTATTGCCAATGGGCTTTGGCGCTATTTTAGTCAACTTGCCTAATTCAGGCGCAATAACTCAGGTAATCGAAGGGGGAGAAGGCGAAGAAGGTGTTATCGACCTTCTGTTCAATGCAGGTATTGCAAACGAACTTTTTCCATTACTCCTTTTCATCGGAATCGGTGCTATGATTGATTTTGGACCGCTTTTGACAAACCCGAAACTTATGCTTTTCGGTGCAGCTGCACAGTTTGGTATATTTTTCACTTTGTTTGTTGCATCGTTTTTCTTTTCACCTAACGATGCTGCGTCAATCGCGGCAATCGGTGCGGCGGATGGTCCTACATCTATATTCATAGCAAACTATTTAAATTCGAGTTACCAAGGCGCTATCATTGTTGCGGCTTATTCTTATATGGCATTGGTTCCGATAGTTCAGCCGCCGGTTATTCGTCTTTTGACATCTAAAAAGGAACGTCTTATTCGTATGGAGTATGAGGAAAAAGACATCTCTCGTCTTACTAGAATTATGTTTCCTATACTTGTAACAGTTGTTACGGGCATTGTTGCTCCAAAAGCTGTTTCCCTTATCGGCTTTTTAATGTTTGGTAACCTTATTCGTGAGTGCGGTGTTTTGCGCTCACTTTCCGAAACGGCACAAAATGTACTGGCAAATCTTGTTACATTATTGTTGGGACTCAGCGTTTCTACAAAGATGCAGGCAGAGGCGTTTTTAAAGAAAGAAACATTGCTGATTTTGGGCCTTGGCCTTATCGCCTTTATATTTGATACTGCCGGCGGTGTTATGTTTGCAAAGTTTATTAATATTTTCTCGAAGAAAAAAGTAAATCCTATGATTGGTGCGGCAGGCATTTCGGCATTTCCTATGTCTGCTCGTGTTATTCACAAAATGGGACTTGAAGAAGACAATCAGAATTTTCTGTTAATGCATTCAATCGGTACAAATGTTTCAGGTCAGATAGCATCTGTTATTGCCGGTGGTGTAATATTAAATTTCTTTGGATAAAATTATGAATAGCAAAACGACTTTTAAAAGAATAATCGGTATTTCTGCAATAATAATTGCAATGCTTACTGTTGCCCTTAATATTAAAAGTGTTATGGGCTGGGTAAAAGGCGTTGCAGCTGTATTTACACCAATACTTGTGGGTGTTTGCCTTGCGTTTATTTTAGGAATTCTCGTTAATCGTTTTGAAAATAATGTGTTCGTATTCATTAACAAGAAAAAACAGCATCCTAAAATAGTGCGCACTCTTTCTATTGTTGCCACCTTTTTAGTGTTTTTTGGTGCAATTGCAATTTTGCTTTTGGTCATTATCCCTCAAATAAGCAGAACTGCTGCGGCAATAACGGCGGGACTTCCGGCATTTACACAACGTGCGCTTGTTTTTATTCGCGAAATATTGCAGCGCTTTAATTTGACATCGGAACGCATTTCGGAAATACTACTCGGCGGTGAAAATTTCTTGGATAAAGTTACCGATATTATCAAAAATAATGTCGGCAATGTAATAAATTCAGTAAGTGTTTTTGGCGGTTCTGTAATCGCAACTATTGTTAATACTTTCCTTGGCATTTTTCTTTCGGTGTATTTTCTTGCACAAAAGGATTTGATTTTAAGTCAAATAAAACGTTTTTGTAAAGCGTTGTTTAGTGAAAAGATGTTTAATACATCCAGCCGTGTTGTAAATCTTTCTGCAAAAGCCTTTTCAAATTTTATCGGCGGTCAGCTTATTGAGGCTGTAATACTAGGTTTGCTTTGTTTTGTTGGAATGCTTATTTTACAAATACCATATGCACCTGTTGTATCTGTGATAATTGGAACTTTTGCACTCATTCCAATTTTGGGTGCATGGATAGGCGGTGCAATATCAGCTTTACTTATACTTATATCCGACCCTATAAAAGCGTTGTGGTTTTTAATATTTTTGGTTGTGCTTCAACAACTCGAAGGTAACTTTATATATCCACGCGTTGTCGGACGTCAGGTAGGGCTTCCTGGTGTTTGGGTGCTTTTGTCAGTTATTATCGGTAACGGACTTTTAGGTCCTATCGGTGCTCTGTTTGCAGTCCCATTTACATCAATTTTATATGTTCTTGCATCTGAATTTACACGTAATTGTGAAAAAACACAAGAGGAAATAATCGAGTGACAGACCTTTGGACATATTTACAAACTGCAAAAAAACCTATTCTTCTTTATGGAATGGGTAACGGTGCAGATAAAATATTTAACAGACTTAATACTCTCGGCATTTCGGTGTCGGGAGTTTTTGTCAGTGACGGTTTTGTGCGTGATAAAACTTATCGCGGTTTTAAACTAATGAACTATTCAGATGCCAAAAATATATTTGGTGATTTTATTGTTCTAACAGCATTTGGTACACAGCTTACCGAGGTTATGGACAATATAAAGCGAATTTCAAACGAACAGCAACTCTTTTCTCCCGACCTTCCCGTTTTTGGAGAAAATATTTTTGATAAAGAATTTTACAGTGCCAACAAAGAGTCAATTGACTTTGTAAAATCACGCTTTGCCGATAAAAAATCAGCAGAGGTTTTCGATGATATAATCACCTATAAATTGAGCGGGAATATCATTCCTCTGTGCAGATGTGAAACAGAGGTTTCTGAGGCGTATGAAAATATACTTCGCTTGACTGATACTGAAATTTATTTAGACCTTGGTGCTTACCGCGGTGATACTGTGCAACAATTTCTAAACTATGCAGGCGGTGCTAAAAAAATATACGCTGTAGAACCCGACTGTAAGTCCTTTAAGAAACTTGTGCAAAATGTGGGGAGTGATGTTGTCTGCTTAAATGTTGCAATCTGGGAAAAAACAGGTTTTGTAACTTTTGATACTCAAAGCAGAAGAAATTCGCACGTGTCTAATCTCGGCATCAAGGTGCAAACAGATACTGTTGATAACATATTAAATGGCTCTCCTGCAACTTTTATAAAAATGGATGTTGAAGGTGCTGAAAAACAGGCAATAATGGGTGCACGGTTCACTATACAAAATTACAAACCCAAACTTTCTATTGCGGCTTATCACCGTAGTGAAGACATCTTTGAAATACCAAAACAAATACTTGCGCTAAATCCGGATTATAAAATGTATCTTCGCCATTTCCCTTATATTCCCGCTTGGGATTTAAACTATTATTTTATTTAAACGCTTTTGCATAAAAATGTAAAAGCGTTTTTTGTTATTTCTATTGACAAATATCAATATACAGTTTATTATAAAAATGTCCCATTTGATACAATTTTGAAAGAGATAAGGATAATGAATGCTGATAAATATTATGATTTAGTAACAAAAACTCCGCTTTTTATGGGTGCTGAAGAAAAAACGCTGACAACGGTGTTGGGTTCAAAAGGCGCCGTAGTATGTTGTTTTCATTCGGGGGAGGAAATTTCGGTCGAAAATAAACTGGCAATCGTTATTGAGGGCTGTGTATATGCACGCTCGGTTGATAGTAAACGCAGTATGCTGTTGCGAAAAATAGAGGCGGGCGGTATTTTCGGTGTAGCAAGCTTGTTTTCCGACTGTAACCGTGTCAGCCGTATTTATGCTAAAGGCAGTGCAAAACTTTTGTTTTTAGAACGTGATACTGTTCAAAAAATGCTTGAAACAGATAAAATGGTTATGTATAACTATATTTTATTTTTAAGCGGAAGAATATGCTATCTTAATAAGAAAATTACTTATCTCACGGCAGGCTCAACAGAACGTAAGTTGGCGGTGTTTCTTGCCGACTATCAAAGTGATACTGTAACAATGAATATCAGTTTCGCAGCGCTTGCAGATACTTTGAATATAGGTAGGGCATCTTTATATCGTGCGCTTGACAACTTTGAAAAAGACGGTTGTATAGAGCGTGACGGTGAAACAATTAAAATAGTAAATAAAGCATTAATGCTTGAAAAATATTAAGGAGAAAACAAAATGAAAAAAAGAATTATTGCAATTGCAGTTTTAATTGCTCTCGCTTTATCGCTTGTAGCGTGCGCGCCCAAACTTGATACTGAAAAGGAAATCAAGGTTATGGTACTTAACGGTACTACCGGTTTTGGCATGGCAAAACTTATTGATGACAATGCTAATGATAAAACAGCACTCAATTATAATATTTCTGTGGAAACAGATGCGTCTGTTATCAATGCCGCTTTAATAAAGGGTGAAGTTGATATCGCAGCTTTGCCAACTAATGCTGCATCTGTTGTTTACAATAAAACACAAGGTGGTGTAAAGGTTGCAGCCCTTAATACTCTTGGCGTTTTGTATGTTGTTGAAAACGGTAATACAGTAAAAAGTTTTGCCGACCTTAAGGGTAAAACTCTTTATGTTCCGGGCCAGGGCTCAAATCCTGAGTATATTACAAACTTCCTTTGCGAGAAAAACGGCCTTAAAATAGGCGAGGATATTACTCTGGATTTTTCATATACTGCTCCCGCAGACCTTCGTACAGCTGTTGCCGCAGGAAAGGTAGAACTTGCGGTATTGCCTGAACCTATGGTTACTATTGCTAAAACTGCTAATACAAATTTAAATGTGGCACTTGATCTTACTTCCGAATGGGATAAGGTTGCTCAAAAAGGTTCTTTAGTGCAAGGATGTATTGTAGTTACAAAAACTTTTGCAGAAAATAACCCCAACGAACTAAACAAATTTCTCGAAGAATACGAGGCATCTGTAACTTATGTTGTCGAGAACACAGAACCCGCTTCACAAATGATTGCAACTCATAAAATTTTTGAAAAAGCACCTATTGCTATGAAAGCAATTCCAAATTGCAATCTCTGCTTTGTTAAGGGCGAAGAGATGAAAACAGCTCTTAGTACTTTTTATTCGATAATGTTTGAAGCACAAGCTAAATCAATCGGCGGCAAATTGCCTGCTGACGATATTTACTATATCGATTGATGATCAAAAAAATTATTAAAAATATTATATCTGCGGTGTTTTGGCTTACCGTGTGGCAAATTATGTCGCAGGTGATAGGGAGCGAACTTTTGCTCCCTTCTCCTGTGACGGTTTTTTTACGCATTATAACTTTTGCTTCAACTTTCGAATTTTGGTATATAATTTCAGCTTCGTTCGTACGTGTTTTGGCAGCAATTGTTATTTCAATTGTTTTAGGCGTGATTTTGGCAGTATTTACAAGCCGATATGTATTGGTAGATGCACTTATATCGCCGATTATGAATGTTATCAAAGCAACTCCGGTCGCTTCGTTTATAATGCTTGCTCTGCTTTGGATTAACCGCGATGTATTACCGGTATTTATATCAGTACTTATTGTTGTGCCTGTAGTCTGGGCAAACGTATGCGGCGGTATAAAAAATGTTGATAAATCACTGCTGTCTGTAACTTATGCGTATAAATTTTCATTTTTTCGCCGTTTGAAACGGTTATATATACCGTCAGTTTACCCTTATTTCTGGTCAGCGTGCCGCTCTTCGCTTGGTCTCGCGTGGAAATCTGCTATTGCGGCAGAGGTTCTTGCAGTTCCTGTGTTTGCTATCGGAAAAATGATTTACAGTAGTAAGATGTATCTTGAAACTGTTGACCTTTTTGCGTGGAGTACGGTTGTAATTTTGCTAAGCGTGATTATTGAATATGTATTTTGCGCTATGGTCAAAAAAATGGGAAGCCGTTTTGAAAGGCAGGTGACAGTATGTTAAAACTTGAAAATATCACTGTCCGGTATGGTGATAATACAGTGATTGATAACTTTTCAATTGATCTTTCAAATTCCAATATCACTGCCATTGTTGGTGAGTCCGGCAGCGGCAAAACTACACTTTTAAATGCTATTGCAGGCAATGTCAAACTAAACTCCGGCAAAGTAGTGTGCGACAAAAAAATATCGTTTATGTTTCAAGAACCTCGTCTTTTCCCGTGGCTTACTGCACTTCAAAATGTAAATGTTGTGCTAAATGACGATATTACAACTGTTGACACAGCAAAGACAATGTTGGATTATGTAGGTATAAATGATTATGACAAGTACCCTGATGAATTGTCAGGTGGTATGAAACAGCGTGTAGCCCTTGCAAGAGCGCTTGTGTATGATGCCGACTTGCTTGTACTTGATGAACCGTTTTCATCAGTTGATGCACAAAACCGCCGTGCGCTGTTACAACTTTTAAAAAGCGACGGCAGACAAATTGTTTTTGTCACCCATAATTCTGAGGATACCATTATTGCGGATACTGTAATAACACTTGACTGATATGTATAAACAAATTTAATTAAAATATCGCCCTTACTAAAAGGGCGATATTTTAATTAAATTTGTTGAAATTGTATTTTTATTATTGTATAATAGCAAAGATTGTGTTATTATTAATTAATAAATATATAATGTATTAGTATGTTCTATGGGAGATATTTATGGATAATCAAAAAATAATTTTCAGCGGTATCCAGCCAAGCGGTACAATCACCCTTGGTAACTATATCGGCGCTGTTCGTAATTGGCCTCTTACGGCTAACCTCGGTTATGGTATTTTTTCTGTCGTTGATATGCATGCAATAACAGTCAGAAACACTCCTGCCGACCTTCGTGCGCGCACCCTTTCAACACTTGCAATTATTTTAGCGACAGGTGTTGATCCTGAAAAAAATCTTGTTTTTATTCAAAGTCATGTTCCTGCTCATGCTGAACTTGCTTGGATTCTTAACTGTTACACAATGTACGGCGAACTTGGCAGAATGACACAGTTTAAGGATAAATCAAAGCAGCACGCCGATAATATAAACGCAGGCCTTTTCACATATCCTACGCTTATGGCGGCTGATATTTTATTGTACGGTACTGATCTTGTTCCGGTAGGTGTTGACCAAAAACAGCACCTCGAACTTGCCCGCAATATTGCAATTCGTTTTAATGGTATTTATGGTGATGTTTTTAAAGTGCCGGAGGGTTATATTCCTTCTGTCGGCGCGAAGGTTATGTCTCTTTCTCAACCAGATAAAAAAATGAGTAAGTCTGACCCTAATCCCAAATCATATATCAGTATTATAGAAGACAAGGATACAATAATCCGTAAGTTTAAAAGCGCTGTTACTGACAGCGATAATAAAATTGTTTTCGCTGACGATAAACCTGGTATCAGTAACCTGCTTACTATCTATAGTGTAATGACAGGCTGTACCGTTAAAGAGGCAGAAAAGTTCTTTGAAGGCAAGGGTTACGGTGATTTTAAACTTGCAGTTGGTGAGGCTGTTGCAGACGGTCTTGCACCGCTTCGTGAAAAATATGAGTATCTTATGAAAAATAAGGACTACCTTGAAAAAGTTTATACTCAAAGTGCTGACAGCGCTAATCGTCTTGCTTACAGAATGTTGTCAAAGGTTCAAAAAAAAGTTGGATTTATCAAAAGATAAAGGATAATTTTTATGAAATACACAGATTATTTCTATCTTGCAGGCGCTTTTATAATGGCCCTTCTTCTGTCATTTGCAAGTACACCTATTGCTAAAAATTTTGCATATAAAATTGGTGCGATAGATGTTCCCAAAGACAAACGAAGAATGCATAAAAAACCAATCCCACGCCTTGGCGGTCTTGCAATATTTTCGGGCTTTTACCTGTCGGTTTTGGTTTTTTGCAATCAGTATATTACAAAAGAAATTTACGGAATGCTTCTCGGCTCAATAGTAATTGTGGCATTAGGCATTTTTGACGATGTGCTGGCTCTTAAACCCACACAAAAATTTGGTTTTCAGCTTCTTGCCACCGCAATTCCCGTTTACTGTGGTGTTCGTATTGAAGAACTACCTAATTTATTTGGCGTAAACGATGCATATATAAGTCTCTCTACACCGCTTCAATATGTAGTTACAATTATTTGGCTTCTCGGCATCTTAAATTCTGTAAACCTAATTGACGGTCTTGACGGTCTTGCAGTTGGTGTATCGGCTATTATGTCAATTTGTGTTATGGTAATTGTTATTTTGCTTCAGTCACCGGCTGTTGCAATAATCGCAGCAGCTCTTGCAGGTGCTTGTCTTGGTTTTGTTCCGTATAACTTTAACCCTGCAAAACTGTTTATGGGCGATACCGGTTCAATGTTTATTGGGTACACACTTGCAGTTTTATCGGTAATGGGGCTTTTTAAGGCTTATGCAATAATTGCTTTCGCAGTTCCGTTTTTAATTTTCGGTTTACCCATTTTTGATATGGCTTTTGTATCAATTCGTAGGGTGCTTAGTGGTAAATCACCTATGTCAGCTGATAAAACGCATTTACATCATCGTCTTATCGACCTCGGTTTTACTCAAAAGCAGGCTGTTACTATAATGTATGCAATAGCTGCAATACTTGGGCTTACCGCAGTTCTTATTGCGGGCGAAGGGTTTATGCGTGCAACAGTTCTTGTTATAATTGTGTTTGTTATAGTAATTATGTGTTCTATTGTAATGTATAAGCACAAGATTCATAAAGATATCAAAAATGATATTCAAGATTAATTCTTAGGAGAACAAATGAGTAGAAAAAGAAAAAAGAGTTTTAAAGAGTGGTTTGTCGCGTTTGTAAAAAAACCACATGGCAAATTCTTTACATCACTTTTCGGTACTTGGCTTGTCTGCGGTACTATAAGCCTTTTGCTGTTATACGGTCCATGGTCCGGTTTCCGTACATTTCTTATTACATCAACAGAAACTACCATAAATCATAAGTATATTTCCCATATCTTTTATCCTGACTCAGTTATAGAAAAAGTAATGGCAAGTAATACGGTTAAAGAACTTGATAGTGTAACTGATACTGAAAGTATCGATACAGATAAAAAAACCAACGAAATTAAACTTACGGATATCAGTGAAGGTGCTTACAAGGCGTGGATGCTTGAAATATCCGATCCGTCTACAGTAAAACTTGGTGTATCTAAATATTTTGGATATAAGGGTCAAAAAATGCCATACCTTCTTGAAAACTACCCAAATGCAGTTGCAGGCATTAATGCCGGCGGTTTTGGTGATGCCAACGGTTTTGGCAACGGTGGTATACCAATGGGACTTGTTATATCGGAAGGCGATGCACTTCATCTTCCTAAAAAGAGTTACTATAATATTGTCGGTTTTAATGAAGGTAATGTTCTGGTGCTCGGAAAATATAAGCATAGTGAATTGGAATCACTTGGTTTACGTGACGCGGTCGAATTTACGCCGTTTTTAATAATTAACGGCGAGGCTGCTGAAATAACCGGTAACGGCGGTTGGGGCTTGGCTCCCCGTACTGCAATCGGCCAACGCCGTGACGGTACGGTAATCTTTGTAGTTGTTGACGGACGCTCTGTGAATTCTGCAGGTGTAACTATAAAAACATTGCAAGAAATTATGATTGAACAGGGTTGTTACAACGCAGCAAATCTAGACGGCGGTTCTTCTACCGTATTGTCCTATAAAGATGAAATTATAAATAATCCCAGCGGTTCAGATGCTGACGGTATGCGTTTTATTCCAAATGCATTTATAGTTGTTGATGAAGAACAATAATATGTCAAATGAAATCACAGCAGTTATTGCAGTTTCCGATAAACCATCAAGTGATATACTAAGAGATTTTGTAGAGTACTTTGATTATAAAGTCATCTTTAAAACAAATTACGGTTATGATTTTGTAAGCGAAGTATTAAACAATAACCCAACGGTTGCGTTTGTAGACAGTTTTCTTTTTGATATTGATGCAGGAAGGGCTATAACTCTTATTAAAGAATCTAATCCGGAAATCAGTACTATTTTTGTTGTTGTAAGTACCTTACGCGACGGTATAGGTGTCAGTAAAAACTTTGCTGAGTTTGCCGATGTTTTTACGCTTTTACCTGCTGACTTTTATAATCTTCACAACTCTGTTTTGCAGGCTGTAAATCAAAAGCAAAGCAGCAACTGGGCGGCTCGTACTCATATTGAAAATTTGCTTGTTTCGTTAGGATTTATTCCTGCAAAACTGGGGTTTGGCTACATAACAGACGCTCTTTGTCTTACACTTCGCGATAAAACGCTGCTGTCAAATCTTACAGCGGGCCTTTATCCCAAAATAGCATCTATTAATGGTACTACGACAGATGCAGTGTCACGGGCAATCCGCACAGCGATAAGCAGTGCTAAAAACTTAGATTCACTCGGCTTTAAATCCAAAAACTTTTCTCCTGGCGAACTTATATCAATACTGTATGAAAAACTGAAATAAAAAGGACTGTAAAAATATAATTTTACAGTCCTTTTTAATGTATATGCTGCATTATTGCTCAATGCTATACATAGTAAAAGCTTCATCTGCTTTTATAAAGTCACAAACCTTTGTTACTTTTACACGTGTTTTTTTAGCACCAAAAGATATTTCGATAACATCGCCCTCTTTAACATCGTATGACGGTTTAATTTGTCGGCCATTAACGCAAACGCGACCGCCATCACAAGCTTCTTGTGCGATGGTGCGCCTTTTTATCAGC
The DNA here is from genome assembly GCA_045541455.1 of Eubacteriales bacterium. Classification (GTDB taxonomy): domain Bacteria; phylum Bacillota; class Clostridia; order Oscillospirales; family QAKW01; genus RGIG9041. The sequence goes on along the minus strand of JAZQJA010000012.1, from coordinate 28,895 downwards.
CGTGACACTTTTAGGTATTTATCAATTCTCATATACTTTCTCCAAAAAAATACCGCAGGTGTTTTTCAACCTGCGGTCTAATGAATTACGCGATGTAATCCTTGAAAGCTTTGCCTGCTTTGAAAGCGGGAGCTTTAGATGCGGGGATTGTGATAGCCTCGCCTGTTCTGGGGTTTTTACCCTTTCTTTCAGACTTGTTTTTAACTTCAAAAGAACCGAAGCCTACGAGCTGAACTTTGTCGCCCTTTTTAAGAGCTTCTTTAATTTCGTCCATAACTGCTGCTACTGCTTTAGCAGCTACTTTCTGTGAAATGTCTGCATTAGCTGCAACAGCTGCAATAAGTTCTGCTTTGTTCATTATGTTTTTCCTCCTAGTAGTATTTCCGTAATGGAAACCTTTATGTATTTATTATCTCAAATTATTATTGATTTTGCAATATAAATTTCAAAAAAATATATAAATTTTAATATTTTTTTCGCATTTTGGCACAAAAACCTTCATTTTCGTTGTAAAGTGCTTGCTCCAAATCAATTTTTTGTGTGTTTGCAAGACGAGCACATTCAAACAATAACTTGCCAATACTTTCGTTTAAGTCTTGCTCATTTTTCATATTATTTGCAGTATTTAAAATGTTTTCAAGTGCAGTATTACGGTCTGTTTCATCATCTGCTTTTTTAATTAATTTTTGAGCACGCATTAAAGAAGGTAATGCTCTTGAAACACCATCCAGTACATCTGCAACATTTTGCTGCTTTTTTTCTTTTTGTTTAAGTTCGTCCCAGTTGCGTAAAACCTCATCTGAGTCTGCAACTTCAACCGTTGAGAAAACATGAGGGTGTCTGTATATTAGTTTTTTGCAAATGCCATCACAAATTTTGTCAAGGTCAAATCTGTTATCATCTTTTGCAATACTTGCATGAAATACAACCTGAAGTAATAGGTCGCCGAGTTCTTCGCACATGATTTCGCTGTCGTCTCGGTCTATTCCTTCTACAACCTCATAAGTTTCTTCAATCAACCCTTTTCGTATTGATTGGTGAGTTTGCTCTCTATCCCACGGACAGCCGTCAGGCGCACGCAATAAATCTACAATTTCAACAAGGTCTGAAAAATTGTATGTGCTTTTTTTCATAAGTTCCTTTTTACTCATTTTATAAGTCCCTTTTTAGTCAATAAATCTGCTATTTTTTCTCCTTTGGGTAGCAAAATAACATCATCTCTGTTAAGTGATTTTGTAATGAATATAGCAATTACATATAATAATCCCGCAATACCTATAGCCACTATTGTTGCAAATTTGGGCGCTATAAAGCCTTTTATCAGTAAATAAATACCATAAGAAGCAAAAACAGAAACGGCAGAACATAAAATTGGTTTTAAGAATACAGATTTAAAATTAGGTCTGTATTTTTGCAATTTGTATAATATTATTAGGTTTAAAATAAGTATCGAGCCGTAACAAAGCAGTGTACCAAACGGTGCACCGTTTATGCGTATTGTCGGTGTCGCAACAAGAGTACAGTTGGTTATGATTTTTAATATAGCACCTATCAGCATAGTAAATAAAGGCATTTTGGCTTTTGAGCATGCTTGCAAAAAAGTGTTGGTAGGGTAAACCATAGCAACAAGGTATATGCCGAGAGCTAAAATGGTAAATGCCGGTGCTGCAATTGCCACCTCGTCCGGTCTTGAACCGTAAATAAGAGACAATATAGGCTTTGAAAAAACCGATAAACCAATTGCACACGGCGCAGCAATAAGCGATACAATTCGTAGCGCCGAATCCATATTATTATATGCCTCTTTCTTTTTGCCGGTAGAGAAAAGACCTGATATAAAAGGCAGTACCGAAATCCCAATGGTTTGTGTTATTGTAGGTGGTAAATTAAACAGTGAATAACAACATCCCGAAAAACTTCCGTAAATGAAATTTGATTGTTCGGGAGTAAGTCCTGATGCAATAAGTGAGTTTTTAACAAGCACCATATCAATAAGAGATGTAAGACTCATTACAGAAGAACTTAGCGTTACAGGAATTGCAATCTTAACCATAGCGCGAAATAAAACGCTGTTCGACCGGCTTTCAAGAGGCTTGTCTACGTTAGTTTCAATTTGTTCTTTTCCAAAATAAAAACGTATAAACATATAGGTTGATGACACAAGCGAGCCAAGTGTTACACCCATTATCGCGCCGCAGGAAAGAAGGGCGGGGTCGTCATATCCCATTGCTATCATTACAATTACAATGACAAGCCCTAATAGTTTTGCAACTGCTTCAAGTATTTGATAAATGGCGGTTGGAGCCATATTTTTGTAGCCTTGAAAATAACCCTTAAAGGTTGAGCCGAGCGAAACAAAAAATACTGCTGGCGCAATTGCAATTATAGATAGTGTAGATTCGGGAGTTTTTACTATATTCTCTGCGAATATTCTTGCAAACAATATAAGAACCGACATTCCCACAAAACCAACAATCGAAAAACTGATAAGTGATAAGTTCAAAATCTTTCTCGGTTCGTGTATACGACCTATAGCATTGGATTCGCTTATAAGTTTTGCAATGGCAACCGGAATACCTGCTGTAGATATAACAAACATCAACGAATAAACTTGATACGCATCGTTGTAATATCCCCAACCATCACCGCCGATAAGATTAAATAACGGTATTTTATAGAAAAAACCGATGATTTTTACAATTACCAGCGCAGCGCTTAATATCATCGCGCCAACCAAAAAGTTCTTTTTAGTATTTTGTGCCAAACTAAGTACCTGCTTTCTTATTTTAGCGGATTTCCGCATTTACAGCAAAATTCAGCTGACGGCTTGTTTGTTTCTTTACAGTTTTTACATACATTTTTAAATTTGGCCATGTCGTCACTAACAGCACAGAGTTCGTCGTTTAACTTTTTGATTTCTTGGATTACAGTGTTGATTTTTTGTTCTTCTGCTTTGTTATAAACTAATTTACCAAGTTGTTTGTATTGCTCGTTAATTTTACCTTTGATAGATGCGGTTTTGTATTCAAGAGAAACATAATCCTTAGCATCTTCGGCTTTTTCGCAAACATACTTTCCTGCTTTTTGTGCACCGGCAACAATATCATCAATAAACGCCATAATAATTACTCCTTTATAAATATTAAAATAATATCAAAGTAAAACAGCGTCGCTTTTAAAGCGGCGCTGTTTTACTGTTTTGCATTAAAAATAGGAGGGGGATTAAGATAAGTACTATCCTTATCTCTCCTACAGTATAACACACGCTTTTTCAAAAGTTGTTATCAAACTTTGAACTTTTTGTTAATTGCGAAGTCTTTTAAAAAACCGCTTTAGAATGTCCGAACATTCATTAGAAAGAACACCAAATTCTACTTTTGGAAAATGATTTACTTTAAGTTTAGTGACATCAACAATCGAGCCAAACGCACCGGATTTTTGGTCGCGTGCGCCTATCACCACTCTGTCAACTCGTGAATTGATAATTGCACCTGCGCACATTATACACGGCTCAAGCGTAACGTACAAAGTACAACCGCACAACCGCCAGCCGCCGAGCTTTTTGCACGCCTTTTGAATAGCGATAAATTCAGCGTGTGCCGTAGCATCACCTTTACTTTCGCGTAGGTTAAAACCGCGCGATATTATTTTGCCGTCTTTAACAATAACTGCACCAACTGGTACTTCGCCAATTTTCTCGGCGCGTTTTGCAAGATTCAGCGCTTTTTTCATATAAAAAATATCATCCATAATAAATATTATATGCTATTTTTTATAAAAGGTCAATATATTGATATTAGGTGATATTATTGATTGTTACTTTACTTTTGGTTTGCCATATATTTTTTACAATAAAACTTAAGTTTATACAGCGATATACATTAAGCGGTATAAAATATACCTTTTCAAGAAAAGAAAATGAACAGGGGATTGGTACTTACAGTGCGTTTGCAGCAGCACTTGGTACAACTGTAGGCCCCGGAAATATCGTTGGTGTTGCAGTTGCAATTTCGGCGGGCGGTGTCGGCTCTATATTTTGGATGTGGGTCTGCGGAGTTTTATCTATGTCTACAAAATACGCAGAAAGTTATCTGGCTTTAAAATACGCTGATAACGGTGTAGGCGGTACAATGACACTGCTAAAAACGCTTAATAAGCCAACCCTTTCGTTAATATGGACACTCGCCTGCGCCGCATGCGGACTTTTTATGGGTGCTGCAGTTCCGTCATCGTCGCTTGCAGCAGTGTTGCCGTTTGATAATTGGCAAAGCGGGGTTGTACTTGCTTTTTTAACTATTGTAACAATTTCTTTGGGTTTTAACGGCATTGCAAAAATAAGTTCACTGCTTGTGCCAATAATGTCAATCTCATTTCTCGGCTTTTGTATTTTTATAATTTTTGATAATGTGTCTTTGGTTCCAGCAATATTAAAACAGATTTTTTGTGAGGCTTTTGATATTTCATCGCTTTTTGGCGGCACTATGGGAGCTGCTGTAAAAAGCGGTGTAACACGTGGATTGTACTCAAACGAAAGCGGTCTTGGCAGTGGTGGCGTACTGGCAGCAGAATCCGGTGATAAAAATATAGTTAAATGCTCGCTGTCTGCTATGACAACTGCTTTTTGGGATACTGTTGTAATGTGTTCAATTACAGGTATAGCATTTGCTCTTTGCGGTGCAAAATTGGGTGATAATCCAAACATTGCAGTAAAAAGTACATTTGCGTCATACCCGTTTGGAAGTTTATTTTTATCAGTATCTATGTCGCTTTTTGTATTTGCAACTGTTATTGGCTGGTATTATGTTGCGCGGCGGGTACTGTTGTATAGTTTTAAATCAACCGACCTTTACGATGCAGCATTTGCAGCACTTGTCTTTTTCGGCGCTGTTTTGCCGCCCTCTTTTTTATGGTCTGCTGCAGACACTCTTAATGTGTTTATGCTTTTACCTTCACTTTATACTCTTATACGGTTGTCAAACAAAATTAATCTTTACATAACAAATAAATAGTGATATTATAATTAGTGATATTTTAATTAAGAAGGTAATACTTATGACAAATACTAAACCTAACATTGCGGTAATTTTTGGCGGTGTTTCAAGTGAATATGAGGTTTCGTGTCTTTCAGCAGCAAATGTTCTGTCTATTATAGATAAAGATAAATATAATGTATATGTTCTTGGTATAACACCTAAGGGTAAGTGGTTTTTAACGCAGGCTGATGTTGAACAAATAAGAAACAACAAATGGCTTGATGCTGAAAACCGTGTTGCCTTCATTTCTCCCGACCGTTCGGTTCACGGCATTTGTGTGCCGGGTGGTGAAAACATAAAAATAGATGTTGCGTTTCCCGTTATGCATGGTAAAAACGGTGAGGACGGTTCGGTTGCTGCATTGCTTTCTTTAGCAGGCATAAAACAAGTCACTACTACAATGACCAGTGGTGCTAACAGTATGGATAAAGTTATTACCAAAATCATTTGTGATAAAGCCGGAATTACTCAGGCTGACTTCGAATTTTTCTATGATCGCGATATAAAGAATAATCTTAATTCAGTGGTAGAAAAAATCGAATCGCGATTTGACTACCCTGTGTTTGTAAAACCATCGTCTGCAGGCTCCAGTGTTGGTGTTTCAAAATGTTATAATAAAACCCAGTTAAAAGCGGGTCTTGTTTTGGCGGCAAAACACGATTTTAAAGTACTTGTAGAAGAAAATATTATCGGTGCAGAAGTTGAGTGTGCAGTTATCGGTAACTCTGTGCCCGAATGTGCAACGTGCGGCCAAATTGCACCGTCGGCAGATTTTTATAGTTATGATTCTAAATATAATGACGAAAATTCACTTTTGTTTATCCCTGCAAAAATCAGTGATAACGCGATTAAGTGCGTGTGTGAAATGGCTAAAAGGGTTTATCTTGCAATGGAGTGTCAGGGCTTTTCAAGGGTTGACTTTTTTGTAACTGATGATGAAAAAATAATTTTTAATGAAATTAATACAATCCCCGGTTTTACAGATATAAGTATGTTTCCAAAATTGATGGCACATAGCGGTCTTAAAGGCACAGCACTTATTGATCGCCTTATAGAACTTGCACTTTCGGAGGACAGAATATGAACAAAAACCCAATAGGTGTTTTTGACAGCGGGCTGGGCGGTCTTACCGCTGTAAAGGAACTTTTGAAAATTTTGCCTAACGAAGATATTGTATATTTTGGTGACACCTCGCGTGTTCCGTATGGTGCAAAAAGTAAAAGTACCATTATACGCTATGCAGGCCAGGACCTGAATTTTCTAAGCACTTTTAATATAAAAGCAGCGCTTGTCGCTTGCGGTACGGTATCGGCGGTTGCACTTCCTAAATTGTGTGATATTTATCCGTTTTCTGTTTTTGGCGTTATTGAAAGCACTGCAAAAGCAGCACTTAAAGCAACAAAAAATAAAAAAATAGGCATTATCGGGACTCCTGCTACCGTAAAATCAAATGCCTATGTTAAAAAACTGTGTGAACTTGACCCATCTTGTGAAACCTTAAGTGTTGCGTGCCCGTTATTTGTTCCGCTTGTTGAAAACGGTCATATCGGTGAAAATGACCCTATTACAGAACAGGCTGTAAAACTGTATTTATCTAAAATAAAAGAATTCGGTGCGGATACCGTAATTCTCGGTTGTACTCATTATCCTATAATTGCGCGTGCAATTGGTGAGTTTATGGGTGAAAATGTTGTGCTTGTAAATTCGGGTAGGGAAGCGGCAAAATCCCTTCGTGACTATCTTGAAATTAACAATATGCTCTCAGATAGCACCAAAGGCCGACAACGCTATTTTGTGTCGGATAGTATTGAGGGCTTTGAAAATTTGGGCGGTATTTTTATGCATCGCTCTATTAACGGAGAAGTAAATAAAATTGACATCGAAAAATACTAAAGTAAAACTCACTCTTGCCTTTGTTCAAACCGTTGACGGTGAGGTTGTAAGTGAACAAAATACATACGATGCAACGTTATATCGAAAAGGCGAAAGTGTATATGTTACATACACTGACATTGAAAATTGTTCGATTAAACAAAAGGACAATATTGTGTCGGTTTTTCGTCATAAATCGGGCAATCGTCTGGTTTTTGAATCGGGCGGGACACATAGCAGCTCTTATACAACTCCTGCAGGGCCTATGCAGGTTATAGTAAAAACATCACTTGTAAAAGGGAAACTTGAAGAAGGTAAGACTGTAATAAAATATCGCCTGCTTTTTAACGGTGTGCAGGTGAGTGAAAATGTAATGAACATAATTATTGAGGAGATATAAAATGACACTTAAAAATCCGTCGGAATATATGAAATCGCTTATTGCTCAAAAAGTAACAAATGCTTATGACCGCTGTGTTGCAGACGGTGTATTGGATAAAGTAGATATAATGGGGTTTGAGGTAGAGGTGCCTAAAGATCATGCAAACGGCGAGTTTTCCACAAATTTTGCTATGAAAAATGTAAAACTTTTGCGAAAATCTCCCGCTTTAATTGCAAATGCAATTGTGGACAAGTTTGAATGCGGTGATCTTATTGAAAGCGTAAGTGTTGCCGGCCCCGGTTTTATTAACTTTAAAGTGTCAGATCACTACTATTCTACAGTTGTTGACAGCGTTTTGTCTTTGGGTGATTCGTTTGGAAAATCAGAGACACTTAAAAATCAAACTGTTCTTGTCGAATTTGTTTCGGCAAACCCTACAGGTCCTATGCACATGGGTAACGCAAGGGGCGGTATTATAGGTGATTGCCTTTCGTCAGTTTTGTCATGGGCGGGTGCAGATGTTAAAAAAGAATTTTATGTCAATGATGCCGGCAATCAGGTTTCACTATTCGGTATATCTCTTTATACACGTTTGTATCAACTTATAAACGGTGAAGACAGCATTGAATTTCCTGATGACGGTTATCACGGCGATGACATCAAGCGTCTTGCAAAAGAGTTTTACGAATTAAAAGATTGCAAGGTGGATCTAAATAATCGCGAACAACTTACCGATGAACTTGTTGCGTTTGGCCTTGAAAAGAATATTGCACAAATGCAAACAGACCTTGAAAAATATAAAATTATTTATGATAAATGGTTCCGTGAATCAACGCTTCATACAAGCGGTTATGTAAAAGAAACTATAGATATGCTTGAAAAAGCAGGCGCTTTATATGAAAATGAAGGCGCAAAATGGTTTCGCGCTACAGACTATGGTTGTGAAAAAGACGAGGTAATGGTTAAAGCAAACGGCTTTTATACTTATTATGCTGTTGATTTGGCTTATCATCGCAACAAGTTTTGCAAACGCAATTTTGAACGTTGTATAAACGTTCTTGGTGCCGATCACCATGGTCATACAATTCGCTATAAAGCGGGTATGAAAGCTCTTGGTATCGACCCCGAACGTTTGGAAGTCGTGCTTATGCAACTTGTACGCCTTATGCGCGACGGTGAAGTTGTGCGTATGTCAAAGCGTACAGGTAAGAGTATTACCCTTTCCGACCTTTTAGATGAAATTCCTGCAGATGCAGCACGCTTTTTCTTTAATATGAACCGCAGCGAGTCTGTTATGGACTTTGATTTGTCGCTTGCTGTAAAACAGGATAGTGAAAACCCAATGTATTATGTTCAATATGCTCACGCACGAATTTGCTCTGTTCTCCGCAATCTTGGTATCACCTCGGTTGACTCGTGTGAAAATTATACCTACTCAAGTGTAGAAGAGCGTGAACTTATTAAAAATATTGCACGATTCCCTGAGGAAATAATATCCTCGGCAAATTCGTTAGAACCTTCAAAAATCACTAAATATGTTATTGATGTTGCATCGTCTTTTCATAGTTTTTATAACGCATGCCGTATTAAAGGAGAGGCTGAAAATGTTGTAAAAGGCAGATTGGCACTTGTCATTAGTGCAAAAACCGTTATTAAAAACGCTCTTCAACTTATGAATATTACAGCACCTGAAAAGATGTAAAAAAGAAAGGGTACATCGTTTGATGTACCCTTGCTGTTATTTCCTGAAAGTAAGCCCGTCTTTATTTTTTGGTGTAATAATTAACATTATAATCAATAATATCAAACTTAGACCTAACTCGCAAATTGTTATTCCCGCAGATAACACAACCGAAGCAACAAACTTTGAGTGTGAATTCCAAATTGCTTCAAACGCTGCGTTGTATACAAAATACCTGCCGGGTAATGTTTTTGAACAAATAAAACTTATAAAATTTCCGACAAAAGCGCATGATATACCGGTTATAATTACCGGAGCCAAAGTCAGTGTTTTCTTGTTCGAATTTATAGTGTTGTTGGATAAAATGATTACTGCGCATACCAACGCAATTGGCAAAGCAAGCCATAGTGCAACAACACCGTCTATTAATACTGTCAGTAAAACAATATGTAATGCCAATGATAAAAAAGCAAGCACGGGGCCGCACAGCGCAGCAATATAAAATGTGCCGGTAAAGTCAAGCCAAAACGGAAACCCTGCATACTTTGACAGAGAAAACATCAATATATTCACAGCACTACCTATTAAAAATAGTACTATTTGTTTTGATGCGGATTTTCTTGACATATAGTCCTCCAATTAGTTTTATACCCAAAGTATAGTATATACTGCACAATTTGTCAAATTTTTATTATAAGAAAGGCTTAAATCATGTCACAACTTTCGTTTATATTACTGGCTTTAATATCATTTTTGGCTGTAATACTTGCTATTTACAACAATAACGCAGTTGTAAAAAGTTACACTTTGAAAAGCGAAAAAATTAAAGGCAGATTGCGTGTTGTACTGCTGACAGATTTGCATAATAAAAAATATAATCCTTCAAATATTTACATCACGGATAAAGTGGCTGCTTTATCACCGGATATGATAATTATAAGCGGTGATTTTGTTGACCGTATGCGTACCGATTTTAATATTGCAAAGCAAACCTTAGACGGTTTGCGTAGAATTGCCCCTGTTTATTATGCTTTTGGAAATCACGAAAAGTCATTGGGAAGAGATAATGTTATACAAAAACTTGATTGTAAAGATGTGTTGTTAGAAAATGAATATAAAATTTTCGAACATTATTCAGTGCTTGGTTTGTCTGACGGCATAGAAAAACAAGAAAACCGTATTGCTGTGCTGTCGGTATTTGAAAAATTGAAAAACTATAAAATACTAGTGGTGCATCGGCCGTATGAGTTTTTTAGTGGATTGAATATTAAAGATCGAGATATAGATTTAGTACTTTGCGGTCACGAACATGGCGGACTTATACGTATACCGTTTTTCGGCGCACTGTTTACCCATGAAGAAGGCTTTTTTCCTAAATACTCAAAAGGTGCTTATACAGAAAACGGCACGACAATGGTGCTGTCAGGCGGCATCGGAAATACTATGCCTCCGTTTCGTATTAACAACTTCCCGGAGATAGTTAAAATAGATATCGAAGAAAATTAAAAAAATAGTTGCAATTTGAATTAACTTGTGTTATTATACTAAAGATTATGGAAGAAATTCCAACGGGCAGTCCTCTGCTTTGCTCGCATGAATGCCTGTGAATATCCTGTAAATTAATCAAGGAGGAAGTTACAATGGATTATTTGAAAGCTGTAACTGACGAGCAAATCAGAGCTGACAAGTTTACTTTGAATGTTGGTGATACTGTTCGTGTTAGTGTAAAAGTAAAAGAGGGTAACCGTGAAAGAATCCAGGTGTTCGAGGGTACAATCATTGCTAAACACGGCGGTGGTATTTCTGAAACCTTTAAGGTAAGAAGAGTAGCTTACGGTGTAGGTGTTGAAAGAACATTCCTCGTAAACTCACCCAAGGTAGAAAAAGTTGAAGTTGTCCGCCGCGGTAAAGTTAGACGCGCTAAGCTCTACTATATTCGTGACAGAGTTGGTAAGTCAGCAAAAGTTAAACAGAAAATCTAACAAAAAAGCAGCCGTTTGGCTGCTTTTTTTCTGTGTGATAAAAAATACTTCAAGGCTTGCCTTGAAGTATTTTTTAACTTTTATTGAATTATGCTTTGTTAATTGAACCAAACAATTCCATTTTCTCTTTAACGGTAGCTTTAATAGCCTCAAAACCGGGAGCGAGAAGTTTTCTTGGGTCAAAGCCCTTGCCTTCAAGGTCTTTGCCTGCTTCTACATATTTTCTGGTTGCATCAGCAAAAGCAAGCTGACACTCTGTATTAACATTGATTTTAGCAACACCCATAGAAATAGCCTTTTTAATCATATCAGCAGGAATACCTGTACCACCATGTAAAACAAGTGGCATACCGTTTGTAGCCTCTGAAATTTTGTTTAGAGCGTCAAAATCAAGACCTGCCCAGTTTGCAGGATATTTGCCGTGAATGTTACCGATTCCGGCAGCAAGCATTGTAACGCCTAAGTCTGCAATGAGTTTGCATTCAGCAGCGTCTGCAACTTCACCTTTGCCGATAACACCGTCTTCTTCGCCGCCGATTGAACCAACTTCGGCTTCAACTGAAAGACCCTTTTCATTGGCAAGAGCAATTATCTCTTTTGTTTTTTCAATATTTTCTTCAATACCGTAGTGCGAACCGTCAAACATAACAGATGAAAAACCGTCTCTGATAACAGCTTTTGCACCTTCGTATGAACCGTGGTCAAGATGAAGAGCAACAGGGACTGTGATACCTAAATTTTCAATCATACCTTTTACCATACCAACAATGGTAGTGTAACCGCACATATACTTACCTGCACCCTCAGAAACACCGAGAATAACGGGCGAGTTATTTTCCTGTGCAGTGAGCAGAACAGCTTTTGTCCACTCTAGGTTGTTGATGTTGAACTGTCCTACTGCATAATGACCTTCATAAGCTTTTTGCATCATTTCTTTTGCAGATACTAACATTTAAACTTCCTCCGTTAAATTATTTGCTTTAATATTATAACTCTTTACAATAGTAAAAGTCAATTGTTATTTATGTTAAATCAATAACTGCTGTATATCTTGACAATAATCTATATTTTGTATAAAATTATATTATAAATTATGAACGGAGAAATATTATGTCTATTATTCTTACTGCAGACAGTACTTGCGATTTATCGCCTGAACTTGTTAAAAAAACCGGCGTTGTTATTATGCCGCTTTATACAGTGCTTGATAGTAAATCATATCGCGACGGTGTAGATATTACACCAGATGAAATTTATGCTTTTGTTAAAGAAAAAAGTATGCTTCCCAAAACATCGGCAGGTTCTGTTGACGACTATATTACACTTTTCAAAAAAAATGTTGATGACGGTAATGAGGTTGTTCATCTCAGTATTTCATCAAAAATGTCTTCCAGTTATCAAAACGCTTGTATTGCGGCTGGTGAGATAGGAAATGTTTATGTTGTTGATACTGCAAATATCTCTACCGGTTCAGGCCTTTTGGTGCTTGATGCAGCTGATATGGTAAAAGAAGGTTTAACTGCAAAAGAAATTGCTGAAAAGCTTAATGTAAAAGCAAGGCTGGTACGCGCAAGTTTTGTTACTGATACTTTGGAGTATTTGCATATGGGCGGTCGTTGTTCGTCTGTTGCAGCACTTGGCGCAAACTTGCTAAAAATTAAGCCGCGTATAGAGGTTAATGACGGTGCTATGGGTATGGGCGGAAAATACCGCGGTCAGTTCGAAAAAGTTTTAGCAACTTATGTAAAAGATGTTCTGTCAAAAGACAACATTAAACTAAACCGCGTTTTTGTTACACATACCAAATGTGACACCGCTGTGGTTCAAAACGTTATAGAAGCTGTTAAAAATACACTTGATTTTGAAAATGTATACGAAACAACTGCAGGCTGCGTTATCACCAGCCATTGTGGTCCGAACACCTTGGGCGTGTTGTTTGAAGTTGAAAATTAACTTGTAAAAATCAACAAAATTTTATATGCAGAAATGTTTAATTTAAACAAAATGTTTAAACAAAAGTTGATTTTTAATAAAAAATTAAAATTTACTATTGAACTTTTCCCTTTAATAGTATAGTATATAATATATATGTGTTCAAGGAGGACTTTTCATGAGCGAAAACTATGAAAAAACAACACCTGCCGAAGTAAATGAGGTACCTGTTGAAGAAGTTCCCGTTCAGGCTGAAGATGCAGTAATTGATGAAGTAATTGCTGATGAAGCAGCAGATACAACAGCAGAAGCAGAACTTGAGCTTGAGCTTGACGAACTCGACGGTGAGGTAGATCCCGAAATAGATATGACAAAAGGCGAGAAGATAAAAACACTTCTTATGAAACCTTTGTGGTCAGCTATTACAAAATGGGTATTTATATTCCTCGGTCTTGTCGGTGTAGTATTATATTTTATTGCTACAAGCAGCCGTTCAACCGGTGAAGCGTTTGCAGGTGCACTCGGCGGAATATCAAAAGGTATTTCATCATTTTTTGGTATTATTCCTGTTTCAATGTTTGAAATTCTCATTTGTGCTGCAGTTGTAGGCATACTTGCTTACCTAGTGTTTATAATAGTCAGAACTATTCAGGTAAAAGGCAAGTTCCACAAGGGCGGTCTTTGGGTACAGTTTGGCTATACTCTTCTTGCAGTAGCAAGTGTATTTGCACTTCTTATGTCACTTTGTTACGGCATATTTACATATCGTGCAAAACTGTCTACCACAACAGAGGACAAATATCTTTCAGGTAAGGTTACCAATTTAAACTTCAGCAAAACAATGCTGTACCTTATCGATGGTATCAACAATACTCTTTATGATGGTGTTGACAACATTTACTTTAAGTCAAACGGTCTTTCGAGATATGCAACTGTTGGTCGTTCTACAGAAGAAATTGCGAAAAAACTTTCAGATGCTTTCGATGCCGCAGCGCAGGATATTCCTACACTTAAAGGTAACTCAATATCTGCAAAAGAACTTATCTTTTCTGATCTTTATTCTAAATTCCAAATCGCAAGTATTTATTCGCCTTTCACTGCTGAGGTATGCGTAAATACTGATTATCCTGAGGTAATTGTCGCTTATCAAATGGCTAAAACAATGGCTGTTCAGCGTGGTTATACTGACGATGGTGATGCATCATTTATTGCATTCCTTGTTTGTACAGAATACAGTGATGATTATTATATTCAGTATACAGGCTACTTTAATGCATATTTAGAATTAAGCTCAAAATTCTATGAAGAAAACGGAAAGAACCTCCATTTATATATGGCAAACACTCTTAAAGAGAGTGCAAAGAAAGAGTATGTTCAGGTAGTCAAAGAACTTGACGAACTTTATGGTCTTTCAAGTGACCTTGAGTATGTTCAGGCTAACGAAAAACTTAAACCTTCGGCATACTGTGATGTTGCAAAACTTCTTATTGTAAACTTTGAAAACGGTGTTGATAGCGGCAAAATCCAGATAGATAATGTTGAAGCTAAGAATTACGGTAAATTCTGCAACTATCTTACAAATTACTATGTAATGGATGAAGATTTCCATCAGTCAGTTGTAGATACCTATAACGAATATCATCCGCAAAACTAAACTTAAAAAGTCATCTTTGCCCAACTTCCTTATGAGAAGTTGGGCAATTTTATTGTGAACACAATAAGGGTTCGGGTCGTGTTTTTTATTTGTCTTGCGACACATTATGCTTGGCATAATGCTCTTGTTCTATTGACAGTTTTTATATTTTTACAAAAAAGTTCACTTTAGGCTGTTTTAATAATATAAAACAGCCTTTTTATATTGACAAAATAACTCTAATGTGTTAGAGTATATATACTCTAATGAATTAGATTAAGGGAGGTTTTTGTTATGGAAATACCAAAAATATTTGAGAGCGAATATCGATTTTGCCTTATTTTGTGGGAGCATCAGCCTGTTAAAAGCAGTGAACTTGTAAGTCTTTGTAAAGAACAACTCGGTTGGAAACCCACCACTACCTATACCGTAATTAAGCGCTTGTCAGAGCGTGGAGTGTTAAAAAACGAAAACACAGTTGTAACCGCGCTTGTAAGTAAAGAAGAAGTACAGGCGTCGCAAATTGACGAGATGGTAGAAAAAACTTTCGAAGGCTCTCTTCCTGCATTTGTTGCAGCTTTTACAAAATATCGAAACATTTCTAATGAGGAAATAGATGCGGTGCAAGAAATGATTGATCGATTCAGGAGAGGAGAATAGTAATGATTAACATATTTTTAAAAGTGTTAAATATGAGTATTTCGGCAAGCTGGATAGTAGTTGCAGTATTAGTTTTTAGGTTGCTTTTTAAAAAGGCTCCAAAATGGATAAATGTTGTGCTGTGGGGTGTTGTTGGGTTCCGCCTTATAATGCCGTTTTCATTTGAGAGTGTTTTAAGTCTTATTCCAAGCGCTGAAACTATAAGTCCTACAATTATGATGGATAAAACTCCTCAAATTGATATTGGTATTGCTGCTGTTGATAATGTAATCAACCCCATTATTACAGAATCTTTTACACCGCAACTTGATACGAGTGTAAATCCGTTGCAAGTTGTTATTCCTGTAATATCAAGCCTATGGCTTTTGGGCGTTATGGTGTTGCTTGTTTATTTACTCATAAGCTATCTTCGTTTAAAATCTAAAATAGGTATCGCTGTATTATATAATGATAACATTTACCAAAGCGAAAATGTTGTTTCACCATTTGTCCTTGGTATTATAAAGCCTAAAATTTATCTGCCATTTAGTATGAACGAGCAGGATATGCTTTACGTTATTGATCACGAAAAAGCACATATAAAGCGTAAAGACTATTTGTGGAAACTTATCGGGTTTTTAATGTTAACGCTGCATTGGTTCAACCCGCTTATGTGGCTTGGCTATGTGCTGTTGTGCAGGGATATTGAACTTGCCTGTGACCAAAAAGTAGTAAAGGACTTCTCAAACGAGCAAAAGGCGGATTATTCCGAGGCACTTTTAACTTGTAGTGTTAATCGCCGTATAATCTCAGCTTGTCCTCTTGCTTTTGGAGAGGTAGGCGTAAAACACAGGGTAAAATCAGTTTTAAATTATAAAAAGCCTGCTTTTTGGTTAATTATAGCCGCAGTTGCTACAAGCATTATTTTAGCAGTATGCTTTTTAACTAACCCGAATAATACAACCCTTAAAAACATAGAAAATTCAAATTATGATTCAATAACCGAAACTACAACAATATTTGTATCCTATGGTAGAGAATATCGTTCAGTAGGCTCTATTGATAAAGAGTTGTTACAGCAACTTTCCGATATAAAAATATCTAAAAAAGAAATTTCATTAAACCGTGATGAAGATAGAGATGCAACTAATACATTGGTATTGCAGTCAACACAAGAGAATGCTTCGGTTAATGCTGTGTATTCATATGTAGAAGGGCTTTACATTTGCTTTGATTCTAATTTTAAATCGGTATGGGTAAACGACGGAGTAAAACCAACCCTGAGTTATAAAGTAATAAACCCCAAAAATGCCAAGGAAATATATAATAACATTTCAAACTATTGGCTTTATAAATCAAAAGTTGTATTTGCCGATTCGAGTGAATTTGACGTTGAGGCTATCACGGCACAAGAGGTAACCGAGGCACTGTTAAACCCAACAGAGCAAAATAAACATATTTTAGAACAAACAACATACCAAAAAACTTCAATGGGCATTGAGTTTCCAAGAATCAACCCATCGAATATAGCGCCTGCTTACTCTCCGAAAATAGAAACACTTGCAAATAAAGATGTGATTATTGAAGATCTTAAACAACACGGAATAACCGATTTTGATATTACGTATTACGAATATCAAACTATTGAAAAAACGTGGTTACTTGATAATGAAATGATTTCAATGACAAAAGAAATGTATCCCGAACTCGAAAATGTTGATTTAAGTGATTGGACAATAGGTAAACAACAAGCGTACGATAAAGAAAGATCCAGTGCAAATCAAAATAAATGGTTTACAGACGACCAGCTTTCAGAACTTAAAAAACGCGGAATTGAAATTGACGATACTTTCTTTCTCTTAAAAGAATTTCATAATCCTGCTACAATATTAAGTCAAAGTGACCAAACCTTAAAAGAAATTATTGAGGGCTATTATAGAACTTACGCATTATTTGCATTGGGAAATGATGCATACGATAAAATAGCGGCAAAATATGATAAATAATAGGTAAATTAAAAAAATCTTGCAATGCTGGTACATTGCAAGATTTTTTGTATAGTCTAAAATAATTTAACGGTCATTTAAATTAATAATGTATATGATAAAAAATAAAAACGACAGCAGAGTGCTGCCGTTTTTATTTTATTAAACTATTATTTAATATCCATATTGTTGAGTATGTCGCGCAAAGCAACGAGTTCTTCGGCAGTGAAAGAAACACCCTTGTTCATCTTTGATGAATCGGGTGACCACTCGCGAAGGTCATACTTGGGCTCTCTTCCCATCCAACTAACCTTATTAAGAGCTTTTGCCCAACCATTGGAATTTTCCGGCAGTTTACCGAAAGTTTCTTTAATTTCAAAAGTAAATTCCGCCATGAATGGCCCTCCTATATTATATTATTTACTTATAGTATATATTAATGATATATGGCTGTCAATAATATATTTTAAATTTTTAAATAAAACTGTTGACAAATGGGAAAAATAGTGCTAAATTATATGCGTTAGCACTCGTAGGGTTAGAGTGCTAAAAACTAAATTAGGGGAAGTCAATGAAAGAACGTCTAAATATAATTTTAAGGTCTGTCATTGAATCTTATATTGAAACAGGAGAACCTGTTTCAAGTAAGGGGATACTTGAAAGAGAACCAAATATGAATGTTTCGTCTGCTACAGTGCGAAACGACCTTGCGGAGTTAGAAAGACTTGGTTATCTTGAACAGCCTCACACGTCTGCAGGTAGAATACCTACAGAACAAGGCTATAGATACTATGTCGATAACCTCTTGCAACAAAAGGCATTGGACGAACAACTCGCATTACACATTGAAACTGCTATGCAAAATTCGGCAGCAAGTATTGATGAGTTTTTTAAAACTGCAATTTCTGCATTTTCAAAAATAACCGGATATACAAGTGCGGCTGTAATTTCGCATAACGATGAAGACAGGATAATTAAAATGGAGGTTGTTAAAACCTCGGATGAGTATATTAACCTTGTCGTTATAACAAAAAGCGGTGTTGTTAAAAACAGTTTTTGCAGATTGTACTTTCTTGCAACAGATGAAGATATAGCACAGCTTAATCAAACTTTGCAAAATTACATTGGTGAAACAGGTGTTGGTTATCTGGACGATGATGTATTTGATTTGCTTGAACATCAACTTGCTGAAAAACAAAAAAATTGGGGTTTCCTTACAGGTATAATAAAGAATATTGTTACATCGGTTAAAAAACCTCATATATTTGTTAGCGGACAGGATAAGCTGCTGTCATATCCTGAGTTTTATGAAATTCATAAAGCTAAAAATGTAATGTCATTTTTAAGTGAGGAACAGCAGATATACGATGTGCTAAGTGAAAGCGCCGGTGACAGACTTAGTGTTATTATAGGAAGTGAAATCGGCGGTGAAACATTGAGTGATATGGGTCTTGTTGTACGCAAATACACAGGCGACCATAATGCGTATACCTTTAGTCTTTTCGGTCCTAAACGAATGGATTACAGCAAAACTGTTTCACAAGTCGAGTATTTTATGAAATGTATTGAAAGATATCTTAAGGATAGAGGTACGACATAATGGAAGAAAATACAAACGTTGAACAACCGGTTGAAACTCCAAATCCGGAACAAGAAAAGCCCAAAGAGAAAAAAACATCTACTAAAAAGAAAAAGGAAAACGAGTTCGAAAAGAAATTTAACGAACTTAATGATACCTATCTGCGAATGCTTGCAGAATATGATAACTATCGTAAACGTACTCAAAAAGAAAAAGACGGTATGTTTTCTGACGGTATCGTAAAGGCGGTTAGTACAATATTGCCGGTTATTGACAATTTAGAACGCGCGCTTGCTGCCGAAACCACAGACGCGGAATTTAAAGGCGGCATTGAAATGATAAAAAAACAATTTCTTACAACGCTTGAATCACTTGGTGTTAAAGAAATTGAATGTATAGGCTGTGAGTTTAACCCTAAACTGCATAACGCAATAATGCATGTTGATGACACACAGTATGGTGAAAACGAGGTAATAGAAGTTTTCCAAAAAGGCTATAAATATAAAGAAGACACAGTAGTAAGACACGCGGTCGTTAAGGTCGCAAACTAAGGAGGAAATTATAATGAGCAAAATAATAGGTATTGACTTAGGTACAACAAATTCCTGCGTTGCAGTAATGGAAGGCGGCGAGCCTACAGTTATTGCAAATGCTGAGGGCGTAAGAACAACCCCGTCAGTTGTAGCATTTGCTAAAAACGGTGAGCGCCTTGTTGGTCAAAACGCTAAAAACCAGGCAATAACAAATCCTGACAGAACAATAATCTCAATTAAAAGAGATATGGGCTCTGACAGAAGAGTTGCTATTGATGATAAAAAATATTCACCCGAAGAACTTTCTGCTTTTATTCTTATGAAACTTAAAACAGATGCAGAGGCTTTTCTTGGCGAAAAAGTAACACAGGCAGTTATTACTGTTCCTGCATATTTTAGTGACTCTCAAAGACAGGCAACAAAAGATGCCGGTAAAATTGCAGGCCTTGAGGTACTTCGTATTATCAACGAGCCGACAGCGGCAGCTCTTGCTTATGGCGTTGATAAGGAAACAGAACAGAAAATAATGATTTATGACCTTGGCGGTGGTACTTTTGACGTATCAATCCTTGAGATTGGCGACGGAGTTTGTGAAGTTTTGGCGACAAGTGGTAACAACCGTCTTGGCGGTGACGACTTTGACGAGCGTATAATTAATTGGATGGCTGAACAATTTAAGGCAACAAACGGTATTGATTTACGTAATGACAGCATGGCATATCAAAGACTTAAAGAAGCTGCAGAAAAGGCTAAAAAAGACCTTTCTGGTGTTATGAGTACCAATATCAATTTGCCCTTTATTACAGCAGATGCAACCGGCCCTAAACATCTTGATCTCACTCTTTCAAGAGCTGAGTTTAATAAACTCACACAAGACCTTGTTGAAAAAACAATGGGCCCTGTAAAACAGGCTCTTTCAGATGCAGGCTTGTCACCGAGCGAAATTCATAAAGTTTTGCTTGTTGGTGGTTCTACAAGAATCCCTGCTGTTGTCGAAGCTATTAATAGCTATATGGGCAAAGAAGCTCACAAAGGCTTAAATCCTGACGAGTGTGTTGCTATGGGTGCTGCTATTCAGGGCGGCGTTCTTGGCGGCGATGTTAAAGGCGTTGTTTTGCTTGACGTAACACCGCTTTCACTCGGCCTTGAAACTCTCGGTGGCATTTTTACAAAACTTATTGAGAGAAATACAACTATTCCTACAAAGAAAAGCCAAATCTTCTCAACCGCGGCAGACAATCAGCCCTCTGTTGAAATACATGTTTTACAGGGCGAAAGAGAAATGGCGCAGCACAATAAAACTCTCGGCAGATTCCACCTTGACGGAATTGCACCCGCTCCCCGCGGTGTACCCCAGATTGAAGTTACATTCGACATTGATGCCAACGGTATAGTTAATGTAACAGCAAAAGATATGGGAACAGGCAAAGAACAAAATATTACAATTACTGCTTCTACAAATCTTTCAAAAGAAGATATTGATAAAGCTGTAAAAGATGCCGAAAACTACGCAAGTGAAGACGCTAAAAAGAAAGAAGAAATTGAAGTCCGCAATAATGCAGATCAACTTGTTTACCAAACCGAAAAAACAATTAACGAACTCGGTGATAAACTTACCGCTGATGATAAAGCTGCAATTAATGCAGAAATAGAGAAGACAAAAGAAGCACTAAAAGGCACAGACACAGCTGCTATAAAAACTGCAGCAGATGCGCTTCAGGCTAAACTCTATGAGTTTTCATCAAAAATGTATCAGCAGGCAAATCCACAGGGCGCAGCCGATGCACAATCGGCAGGCGCAACTGATAATAATGTTTATGATGCAGATTTTACAGACGCAGACGACAATAAATAATTAAAGCAAAAAGATGGAGAGAAAAATCTTTCTCTCCATCTTTTAAGGGTATTAGAGTATGGCAGAAAAAAGAGATTATTACGAGGTCCTTGGCCTTTCAAAAGGCGCATCGGAGGACGAAATAAAAAAAGCCTATAAAAAGATGGCTCGTAAATATCATCCGGACCTTAATCCCGGTGATGCTGAGGCTGAGGCTAAGTTTAAAGAAATAAACGAAGCTCATACAATTTTGTCTGACCCTGATAAAAAAGCACGCTATGATCAGTTTGGTCATGCAGGGGTAGACCCGTCTTACAATGCAGGCGCAGGCGGTGGCTTTGGCGGCTTTGGTGCTGATTTTGGCGGTTTTGGAGATATTTTTGAAACCTTTTTCGGTGGCGGTATGGGTGGAAGCCCGCAACGCCGTGCAAATGCACCCACTAAAGGTGACGATATTCATCTTCGTGTTACAATTGAATTTGAAGAAGCTGCGTTTGGTTGTGAAAAGGAAATTAAATATACAAAACGTAGTGCTTGCAAAAAATGTAATGGCACCGGTGCCAAAGGTGGTACCGAACTTGAAACCTGTTCGCAGTGCGGCGGCAGAGGTGTTGTTTCAACTGTTCAGCGTACTATTTTAGGTAATGTTCAATCTCAACGTACTTGTCCTACTTGTAATGGTACAGGCAAACGTATTAAGGTGCCTTGTCCCGACTGTCAGGGCGGAATTATAAGCGAAATCAAAAAAACAAAGGTCAAAATCCCTGCAGGAATCGACAATGGACAGACGCTTACTTTACGTTCTCAAGGTAATGCTGGCAGAAATGGCGGCCCGGCAGGAGATGTGTTTATAACCGTTATGGTAAAGGAACATAAAATTTTCGAACGCCGCGGTGACGACCTCTATTGTGAAATTCCTATTTCGTTTGTAGATGCTACACTCGGTGCCGAACTTACAGTTCCCACATTGGATGGCAAGGTGAAATATACTGTTCCGGAGGGCACCCAGACAGACAGCACTTTTAGGTTTAAAGGTAAAGGCGTCACACACCTTGGTGCAAAGAGCAGGGGAGATATGTATGTAACTGTCAGTGTAGAAATTCCCCGCAACCTCTCCTCTAAACAAAAAGATTTACTTAAAAAATTCAGTGACACGTTGACCGATAAAAATCTTTCAAAAAAGACATCGTTTTTTGAAAAAATAAATCAACTTTTCAAATAATTAAAAGCAGTCGCACGACTGCTTTTTTTATTTTTTAAAAAAAGGTTGTAAAATAAACAAAAAATGGTATAATGAAATATATAATACGGAAAGTATATACTCATAAAGGAGGAAATATATATGCTCGACATTAAAAATCATAACGGTCAAATTAATATAACACAAACCGTTTTTGCACAAATCGTCGGTAATGTTATTAATAACTGCTTTGGTGTTGTCGGTATGGCATCAAAAAATACGGCAGAAGGTATTGTTTCTCTGCTTAAAAAAGATAACTATGAAAAAGGTGTTCGTGTAACATCAGACGGAAATGATTTAATAATTGATGTTCATATAATTGTAAGTTACGGTGTAAATCTTCCTGCAATTTCTAGAAGTATTGCAAAAGAGGTTAAATACATTGTTGAAAAAATGACCGGCTTTGCCGTTAAGAAAGTCAATGTTTATATTGACGCTATGAAGACAAACTAAGGAGTTTAATATATATGATAACCGGCAATATGTTCAGGGATATGGTGATATCCGCTGCAAATAATATTGAAAACCAAAAAAATGCTATTAACGCACTTAATGTTTTTCCGGTACCCGACGGTGATACCGGCACTAATATGTCACTCACCATTTCGGCTGCTGCAAAAACAATGCGCACAATAAATGATAAAAGTATATCAGAAACATCAAACCTTGTTGCCTCTTCTTTGCTTAAAGGGGCAAGAGGTAACAGCGGCGTAATTTTGTCACTGTTATTCCGTGGCATTGCGAAAGGTCTTTCCGGTCTTGACACTGCTGACGGTGCGGCCCTTGCAAAAGCTTTTGAGTCGGGTGTAAAAGCGGCTTACGGTGCAGTTATGAAACCGACCGAGGGAACTATTTTAACAGTTGCGCGTGTTGCCGCTGAAAACACAAAGGTTTACAGCGAAGTAGAACATAGCGCACGTGATACCTTTGCTTTTTATCTTGACGAAGCAAAGAAAACTCTTGATCAAACTCCGGAAATGCTACCCGTCTTAAAACAGGCAAATGTTGTTGATGCCGGTGGTAAAGGGCTTACCACAATTTTGGAAGGTATGCTTTCATGCCTTGACGGTGCACCGGTAGAAGCAGGCGATGTTGTTGAAGAAGAAGTTCCGGCAGATTTTTCTGAATTTAATATTTTTGAAAGCGAAGAAGATATTGTTTTTGCTTACTGCACTGAATATATTGTTAACAAAGACAGCAAAGCTGCTAAAAAAGACTCTGGTGAACTTCGTAAGTATCTTGAGTCAATTGGTGATTGTGTTGTTGTAGTAGACGACGGTGAAATTATTAAAGTTCATGTGCATACAAATCATCCCGGCCGCGCTATAGAAGAGGCTATTCGTTTCGGTCCTCTTGTAAATATGAAAATTGAAAATATGCGCGAGCAATTTAAAGAAAAAAAGGCAGAAGCACCTGTTATTGACAAAAAATATGGTTTTGTTTCTGTTGCAGCAGGTGAGGGACTTGCAGCCTTATTTAAAGATATGGGTGTAGATGTTGTTGTTGAGGGTGGACAGACAATGAATCCCTCTACCGATGACATTTTGGCTGCGGTAAATAAAACTACCGCACAAACAGTTTTTGTATTCCCTAACAATAAAAATATTATTATGGCTGCTCAGCAAGCAGTTTCCCTCTCGGATAGAGAAATAATTGTAATAGAAACAAAAACAATTCCTCAAGGTATTACGGCACTTTTAAATTTTGATGAGTCTATGAGTACTGAAGAAATAGCAAGTGCTATGCGTGATAGTATTACAACAGTTCGTACATCTCAAGTGACATACGCTGCCCGTGACAGTGAATTTGATGGCAAAGAAATAAAAGAAGGTCAACTTCTCGGCCTTGTTGAAGGCAAAGTAACTTATGTTGAAGATACAATGGAATCTGTTGTATCACAAATGTTTGACCAAATGCTAGCAGACGGCGGCGAGTTTATTAATGTTTATTATGGTGAAGGTGTTACCGAACAAGACGCTGAAAAAATCAGCCAATTGATAAGCAGCAAGGCTCCTGAAGCAGAAGTTATTACGCTCCCTGGTGGCCAGCCGGTTTATCACTATATCTTTTCAATTGAATAATTATCATAGTATTAGGAGGGATTTTGATGTCTGAGAAACTTATTATAACTGTCAGCCGTGAGGCGTATTGCGGCGGTGACGAACTTGCTAAAAATCTGGCAGACAGAACAGGTTTTAAATTTTACGACCGTGAAATAATTTCGCTTGCATCACAAAAAAGTGGAATTCATGAAGAACATTTTGATTCTGCTGAAAAAAAGCCTTCAAACAGTATACTTTATTCAGTAGTAATGGGAATGTACTCATCTCGTGGCGCCTACGTTAAACTTGATGATGTGCTTACAGATGATAAAATTTATAAAATTCAAGCCGATATCATTCGTGATATGGCAAAAGAGGGCGGCTGTGTTTTTGTAGGCAGATGCTCTGACTACATACTTCGTGACCGTGAAAATTGTATTAATATTTTCCTTCATGCCAAAACTGAGGATCGTATTAAACGCGTAATTGCCGAACAAGGCGTTACAGAACAAGAGGCGGCTAAGATTATTTCAAGGGCTGATAAAAAACGCCGTAGCTACTATAATTATTACACCAATCGTGAGTGGGGAAATATCTCTAATTATGATATAACTTTAAATCTGTCAAAACTCACAGAACAAAAAGCGGTTGATGTTATAATGAATTATATTTCAAATAAAAATTAATAAATAGCCGAGAACTATTGTTCTCGGCTATAGATACAGGAGATAAACTTATGTCAAGAAAATATTTGATCTCTAACGAGGGCAACTGGTATAAAGCAAATATGCATTGTCATACAACTGTTTCTGACGGTAAATATACACCGGCAGAAATAAAGGAACTGTATAAATCGCACGGCTACAGCATTGTGGCATTTTCCGACCATGATATATTGGTTCCGCACCCCGACCTTAAGGACGACGAATTTTTACCTATCACCGCAATCGAGCCGGGTGTTGCATATGATGTGACAGAGTGGCGCAAACAGGCGTATCATCTCAATTTTTATTCAAAAGATGAAAACAGAGATTATCTTTTTGACTACGAAAAAATTCATACTGTTGAAAATGTAAACGCAATTATCGCAAAAGGCAATGCCGAGGGTTTTCTTGTTCAGTATAATCACCCAAGATGGTCACAGCACGAAAGTGGCAGCTTTACAGAACTTAAAGGCTTGTGGGGGTTTGAAGTATTTAATACCGGTTGTGAGGTTGAGTACGCAAACGGCTATGGCGATGAGGAATATAACCAAATTATGCGCCGCGACCAGTCGGTAGTTCCTGTTGCGGGGGATGACAACCATAACTGGACTGATTATGACGGACCTTATTCTGACAGTTTTGGCGGCTTTACAATGATTAAGGCAAAAGACCTTAAGTATGATACAGTTATTAACGCTATGATAGACGGTCAACTATATGCGTCAACAGGTCCTATTATTAAATCTCTTTATGTAGAAAACGGCGAAATACATGTAGAAACCGAACCGTGCTGTGCAGTTATTTTGCGTGCACAAAATCGCTATCATAAGGCAATTCGCGCACTTGATGATTCACTCACTCATTCTGTGTTTGAAATTAAAGATGAATACGCGTTTGTTCGTTTTGAGGTTATAGATACACATAACAATAAGGCTATAACAAAAGCATATCTCAAATCAGAACTTTAAAGAGTTTTGTAAATAAATATCCCATTATAAAACAAGCAGGGAAGGTTATAACCCAGGCCGCAAGCATTTCGCTTGCGGTCTTTTTGTTTATTCCGCCTGTAACAAAGCCGCACCCCATAACAGCTGCCGTTTTTGCATGTGTTGTTGACACAGGCATACCCAGTACAGTAGATAAAAATAAACTTATTGACCCAGCAATGTCAGATGCAGTACCTTGCTCTATGTCAAGTGCTACCATTTTCTGCCCTATTGTTTTTATAATTCTGCCTCCGCCGAATGCTGTGCCCAGTGCCATAACAGCCGAACAAATTAAAACTATCTTATTAGACATTATAAATCCGCCGCCCGCTGCCGCTATGTATATACTAATAAATTTTTGTCCGTCTTGAGCTCCGTGCATAAATGCCATAAACGCTGCACCTATAACTTGAAATCTAGCCATAATTTTGCTCGAGAACGACTTTGAACGAATATAAGCATAGATTGCATAACCGAGTATAAAACCGACTGCAACAGATAAAATTAAACCTACTACGGTAAAAATCAGAACGTTTGTGTTTACCTTACTGCCACTTGCAAGGGTGGCGCCGGTAAGGGCGGCAATTATCGCATGCGATTCGCTTGTAGGAATACCAAAAATCCAAGCGCATACAGCAAGTGTGATAACTGATGACATTGATGCACAAAGCGCAGCGGTTGAACTGTCTGTTGCTTTAAAAATATTTTCGGCAACGGCAGAACTTAGTTTGCTTGTAATAAATACTCCAAAAAAATTACATACTGCTGCAAGTGTTACAGCTTTTTTCATTGATAATACTTTTGCGCATACACAACTTGTTATTGCGCTTGGCGCATCGGTCCATCCATTTACAAAAATCACACCGATGACAAGAAGTATAGGTAAGGCACTCAAAAAAGTATTCATTATAATTTTTCCTCAAATTACGTTTAATTTACACAGTTTTGCAAAAACTATATAAAAAACAGAAAGGCAAAACTATGGAAAAACTGTATAAAAGATTTATAGGATTTATTATTCTTCCCGTACTTGCAGCAGCGTTCCCTTTTTTAATGTTTGCTGGCAGTAAAGATACCGCACCGTATGATTGGTATTTTAAACCTACAACCGATAACACACAGCCACAAGTTATTCCCGAAGCCGATTTTTTGGATAACTATGATACCCTTTATCTTGGCAATGCCGACAATCAAACTCTTTATCTGACATTTGATGCAGGGTATGATAACGGCTATCATATAAAAATTCTTGATACACTTAAGGATAAAAATGTAAAGGCTGCGTTTTTTGTCGATGGGAATTTTGTGAAAACAAACCCCGACCTTATAAAACGTATGTACGACGAGGGACACCTTGTATGTAACCATACACTAAAACATCCCGATATGACAAAACTTATAGACTATTCTTCTTATGAAAAGCAGATAACCGAGTGGGAAAAACTTATTTACGATTTGGGCTATACCCCTACAAAATATTTCAGATTTCCTAGCGGCAGGTTTTCCAAACAAGCACTGGATTATAACCAAAAACTAGGACTTAAAACTGTTTTTTGGTCATTTGCCTATTACGACTGGGATACAAACGACCAACCCTCAGCCGCGGGTGCTAAAGAAAAAATCTACTCGCGTATTCATAACGGTGCCGTAATTTTGCTCCATTCCACTTCAAAAACAAATTGTGAAATTCTGCCTGAGGTTATAGACACTCTTCGTCAAAAAGGCTATACTTTTGAAAGCCTTGAAAACTTTAAAAAATAACACCGTTGTACTGCGCTTTTAGATTATTAACGTTTTGCTCTGTGTCCTCGGTATAAGGTACGCCTAGATATTCTAAAATTCCTTTTGCAATCGCAACACCTATTTCGTAAGTGTTATCTATAATAAAGTCAGCGTCGAGCGGGTTATCGTGAAATCCCACAATTACAAGTACGGCAGGCGCGCGTGTTCTTCGCAACTGATAATATCCAAGCCCGCCAAACGCATCTGATCCGTCTGTAAGCCCAATATCCTCTGTAGGTGTTATAGGACTTAAAAAATTATAAATATCACTTGCTAAACGCTGACCGTTTCCGCCCTCTCTGTAATATATAACCTCTGCACCCCGCGTTGCCGTGTCGTAACTTTGTGACTGAATAGACACATGAATTTTAGGTGATTTTGCATTGGAGTCTGCAACAATTTCGGTTAGCGTCATATCTGGACTGTTTCGGTCGGTAGTAACTCCTGCTCGTTGCAATTCGTACTCAACAACATCGGCAATGAGGTTCATTCTCTGCTCCTCAATGCCGTAATTTCCATACCCTGTATTAAAATGCTCTGATGACGGTGATAAATATACATCAGCCAAAAAAATCACTCCTTTTTAATATGGTATTCGCCTAAATTTCTCTCTATGCCAACTACACCCCTATTAATAAGTAAAACCTTTTTTAAAATATTTTTTAGTAAATTTGCTAAAAAGTATTGACAAAAGATTAAATGTTTTGTATTATATAGGTGAAAAGAGGATACAGGCAAACGAAAAAGTTAAAAAATTTGCACAGAAAGGGTGGTTGCGATGATTAAAAAATTAAATATTAAAACAAAATCGCACGGCACTGTGCAAAATACAGTTTTTAACGGTTTCGAACTGTGGAGAGGTAAACTTAAAATCGTTAGTATACACGCATAGGCCATAAATCAAAGTCAGGTCTATGCGTTTTAAATTTTAAGTTAAATTTAAAAAGATTTATCTTGTGGTAGTAAGAATGTGAGAGAAGTTGTTATATAAAAGAGTGTGTTGTGTATATAGACAAATCAAAAAATTAACTTAAATAACTACTAATATAACCCTTA
>JAZQJA010000011.1:0-30126 GCA_045541455.1 Eubacteriales bacterium | reverse complement strand
CTCGCCGAGCTATCAAATAGATTATGTAAAAGCAAATAGTTTAAAAAAACCGACTTTTAGGCGTTGTACCCGTAAGGATACAACGCCAGTTTTATTCGCCTTACGGCGAGTTATATTGCTTCGCAGTGATATTCGGCTAATGCCGAGTGGTATTGCCTTCGGCAGTTTAAGGGCGAATAAAATATCACTAAAACCGCAGGTTTTAATATCACTTTTGCTGTAATGCAAAAATATCACTGCAAACTTTTAGTTTGCAATATCACTTTTACACACCGAAAAAGAAATGCTATTTTCGGAAAGTATTTACCTTTCTCAAAGTATGTAACCCACTATGACACTTTCAAACTGAAAGTGTCAATTCTTTTATAAAAAGAAAGTAGGGAGAACACTTTTTTATGAAGTGTCTCCCTACGAGGTCATTTTTTTATTTTATATTCTTTATAAACATACCAAAACTATTAACAGGTCTTTTGCTGGCTTTCGGACATTTTAAATCATAGCAACCTTCACATTTGTTGGCATCAGTTGATATACAACATAAATAGTAATCACATTCTTCGCAACAACATTCAATCTCGTTGCCGTTTTCATCAATATGCTCCCCATTCCCTAAGCACTTATCACTATCCCACGGTGAAAGTTCAACTCCTGTTACGTCGATTATCATAATTTACCTCCCTAAAAATATTGATGTTATCATTATATAATGTAAAAGTCTATATGTAAAGATTAAATTTGAGTTATTATCTCTTTAAAAAATGAGGTATTTGGAGATAACTTATGATAAAATTAAGAGTATTGCAACTGCTAGAGAAAAACGGCAAAACAAAATATTGGTTATATAAACAATTGGGTATGAGTTATCAAAATTTTAATAAAATGGTTAATAACCAAACCAAATCAATACGGTATGAGAATATTGAAACTATGTGTTTGCTGTTAAACTGCAAACCTAACGATTTATTTGAAATAACCGAAGAATAGAAAAACGCAATTAAAATTGCGGGTGCCCTGCACCCTTGTTGTAAAAATAAAAATGACCTCGTGTGAGGTCATTTTTTATTTTGAATACAACAGCAACTGCGGCTTTGCCACGGGTTGCTTACCTTTAAAAGATAACGCCTCTGTAAACAGAGGCGTTGTCGGTTTGGTATTTAAAAATTTATTTAAAGCTTTCTTCAACAGCAACAGCGCAAGCAACTGTCATACCAACCATGGGGTTGTTACCTGCACCGATAAGTCCCATCATCTCAACGTGTGCAGGAACTGAAGACGAGCCTGCAAACTGAGCATCGCCGTGCATACGGCCCATTGTATCTGTAAGACCGTAAGAAGCGGGGCCTGCTGCCATGTTGTCGGGGTGGAGTGTTCTGCCTGTACCGCCGCCTGATGCAACAGAGAAATAAGCCTTACCGTTTTCGATAGCCCATTTTTTATAGGTACCTGCAACGGGGTGCTGGAATCTTGTCGGGTTGGTTGAGTTACCGGTGATAGAAACGTCAACATTTTCGTGGCGCATAATAGCAACACCCTCGTTAACATCGTTTGCACCGTAGCAACGAACTTTAGCCTTATCACCCTTTGAATAAGCAGTTTCTTTTACTATTTTAAGTTCACTTGTATAGAAATCATACTCAGTCTGAACATAAGTAAAACCGTTAATTCTAGAAATGATAAACGCAGCGTCTTTACCAAGACCGTTAAGAATAACCTGAAGCGGAGTTTTTCTAACCTTGTTAGCAGTTCTTGCGATACCGATAGCGCCTTCAGCAGCAGCAAACGATTCGTGACCTGCAAGGAAAGCAAAGCACTTTGTTTCTTCTTTAAGAAGCATTGAAGCAAGGTTTCCGTGACCTATACCAACCTGTCTTGTTTCTGCAACAGAACCGGGGATACAGAAAGCCTGAAGACCTTTACCAATTTCAACAGCGGCATCAGCTGCGGTTTTAGCACCCTCTTTAAGAGCGATAGCGCAACCGAGTGTGTAAGCCCAAACTGCGTTTTCAAACGCGATTGGCTGAACACCGCGAACGATAGACTCAGCGTCTACGCCTTTGGAAAGACAAAAATCTCTAGCCTCTTCAAGTGTAGCAAAACCGTATTTTGCCAAAACGGGCTCAATCTGAGCAATTCTTCTCTCATAACCTTCAAAATTAGCCATTATTATTGTCCTCCCTTCCTTATTCTGCTCTCGGGTCAATGTACTTAACAGCTTCGTCATATCTGCCGTACTGACCGATGTTCTTTTCGTATGCATCCTTAGGATCTGCACCCTTGCGGATCATATCCATCATTTTACCGAGGTGAACAAACTTGTAACCAATGCACTCGTTATTAGCGTCAAGTGCAACAGAAAGAATGTAACCCTCTGCCATCTCAAGATAACGCACGCCCTTTGCGTTTGTAGCAAAGATTGTACCAACCTGTGAGCGTAGGCCTTTGCCAAGGTCCTCAAGCGAAGCACCAATCGGCAAACCGTCTTCTGAAAAAGCAGTCTGTGTTCTGCCGTAAACGAGCTGCTTGAAAATTTCTCTCATAGCAACGTTGATAGCGTCACAAACAAGGTCGGTATTAAGTGCTTCGAGTAAAGTTTTACCCTGTAAAATTTCACCTGCCATAGCAGCAGAGTGTGTCATACCCGAACAACCGAGTGTTTCAACAAGTGCTTCTTCGATAATACCCTCTTTAACGTTAAGTGTCAGCTTACAGCATCCCTGCTGGGGCGCACACCAGCCGATACCGTGCGAAAGACCGCTGATATCAGAAATCTGGGTTGCTTTTACCCATCTGCCCTCTTCGGGAATGGGAGCAGGACCGTGGTGCGGACCTTTAGCAACGGGGCACATCTGTTCTACTTCATGTGAATAGTTCATAATGTTACTCCTTTATGTAAAAATATTTTTTTACCTTTTGTCATTTTATCACACAATACCTCAATAATCAAGACTTTTTAGCCCTATCAAAATTATTTTGCCTATCCCTATTGACAAACCAAACCCCTTCGTGTTATATTCAAAGTGTACCAACCGTAATAGTACACATATAGGAGATATAAAAATGATTGTAATTGACAAGCAGTCGCGAGTCCCTGTATACGAGCAGGTTATTGAGCAATTTGAAAAACTAATAATAAGCGGTGCGCTTTTGCCCAACACACAAATACCGTCGGTGCGCGCGCTTGCGCTTGAACTTACCATAAATCCCAACACGGTACAAAAGGCATATCTCGAATTAGAAAACTCAGGGGTTACCTACAGTGTCACAGGGATAGGCAGGTTTGTTTCAAAAGATGCCAAAGAGAAAATTGAAAAGCGCAGTGAAAAGCGCCTTGAATTTCTGCGCGATACATTAAAGCGCATACGGCTTAGCGGTGTTGAAAAGCAAACACTTTTAAGTTTAATTGAAGATATTTATAAGGAGAATAACAATGATTAAAGTTGAAAACATATCAAAAAGTTTTGGCAAGCACTTGGTACTTAAAAACATATCCTGCACATTAAACAGGGGCTCTGTTGTCGGCATTGTAGGTATAAACGGTGCGGGCAAAAGCACCCTGCTCAGAATTATCTGCGGTGTTTTAAAGGGGGATGTCGGCATTGTAAACATCGACGGCGAAGATGTGTTTGACAACCCGCGCGCCAAACAAAAACTCGCATTTGTCCCTGACGAGCCGTATTTCCCAAACGGCGCAAACCTTATTAAAACTGCAAAACTGTATATATCTCTTTATAACGACTTTGATATGGCAGCACTGTCCGATTATGCAAAAACTCTGGCAATAGATACAAGCGCCCCGCTTTCTTCTCTGTCAAAAGGCCAGCGCCGTCAGTGTGCCATTATCCTTGCACTGTCAACAAACCCCGACTTTTTAATACTCGATGAAACTTTCGATGGGCTTGACCCGATTGCCAAAAACACAGTGCGCTCGCTAATCTTTGATAAAACCGAAAAAGGTATGTGTGCCGTTATGACCACCCACTCACTGCGCGAACTTGAAGACACCTGTGACAAACTGTTTTTGTTAAAAGACGGCACCTTTAAAGTTACAACCGATATTGCCTCAATCAAAAACTCATACTTTAAAATCCAAACCGCGTTTGAAACGCCGCTCTCCCCCGAAATACTTAACGGTATCACCGTTGTCAGCCTTAAAAACCACGGCAAAATTTACGAGATATGTGTAAAGGGTGACAAAGACGAAATAACCGCCCGCATAAACCAAAACAATCCGCTTATTTTCGAGCTTATCCCGTTATCTTTAGAAGAGATTTTTCAATTCGAAGCGGGAGGTGACCATATTGATGACTAAACTGTTAAAGCAACGCTTTTTATCTCTGTCGTTGCCGTTTATAATAATCCTTCTTTGCGCAGGCGCACTTGCGTTTACCCACGGCCGCGGTACAGAACTTATTATGAACTATAACCATTACTCATCGTTTTTTTCCACCATCTTAACCGCAAGTGTCAGCCCTATTGTGCTCACCCTTTTGTCGCTTAACTTTTTATACAGTAAAAAACTGTCGGTGTTTATGTTAAGCGCACCGGTTTCCAAAAAAACGCTGTCGCTTGTGTCAGTGTCTGCAGCGCTTATTCTGTCGCTTGTGCTAACTACCGCCGTTTATGGCATAAACCTTTTGTCCTTTACTTTGCACGGCGTTGAAATTGATGCAAGTTTTAACATCAAAGCCTTTACAGCAATAATCTATTCAACCGTTTTTGTTGTCTGCGCCGCAACCTTTCTTGCCGCCTCGCTGTCGGGCAAACCGTTTTGCGCCGTGTCACTCTCACTTATAATCACTTACCTTCCGTTTGTTTCAGCCTACCTTTTGTCCCTTATCGCAACAAGCACCATTCAATCGCGAATTCACATTAACCTTGAAACAGGTAGTATTCTGACTTACTACGCCCCCTACTGCATTCTCGGTTCAAGCCATTATTTTTCAGTTGTTGCAGTGCCCGTTTCACTTGCGCTGGCGCTTGTGTTTTTTGTGACCGCACTGCTTGTCCTTTCAAAACGCGACGGCGGTACGGTAGGGCAAGACTTTGTTTTCCCTGTTATCCGCCACATCGCTGCAAGCCTTTTGTCACTACCTTTAATCACAATTTGGGTTTTGTCATTAGAACAAGAATATGTCATTTTCGACCCTCAATATGCCGTTTTGCTGCTTGGCTTTCTAAGCGCGCTTGTTTTCTTTGTCTATTTCTACATCTGTGTAAAAAATCCCAAAAAACTTTTGTCCGGCATAATTTCATTTGCGCTTTGCTTTTTTCTTGCGCTGTCAATTTTGTTTTTGTCTGTCCGTTATACCACCTATTGCACCTACACTCCTATACCAGAAGTATTAGACGAAGCAGATATTACAGTAGGTATAGGGGATTACTATACAAAAGTGACAACACATATCGACGGTAAGCAGTTGTCTTTAGAAAAGGCGGATCGGTTTGAATCGGGTTACACCGTTATTATAAGAGATAAAAGTCTTAAACTTCCGCTTTTAAAAAAGATTAAACTCGATTCTCAAATAGGCGAGTTTGCAAAAACCGTAACCGCCGCAGGTTTTACACAGAGTAATTAAAATTGTTCAAAACTGTGTTAATTGTTATTAAAAACACATTTTTACGAGGTTTTTTTATGTTGAAAAAGTATATTTTACAGGTTGTAAAGTCGATGTTTGTAACATTTGCTTTAATATTCAGCGCCGGTATTTTTGGATATTTTGGTGCGGTGAGCGAACTTTTATGGTCACCTGCGTTCTTTTCGGCGCTGTCAATTTTTGCAACAGCTACGGTGCCCATTTTGTTTGCAGTGCGTCTGTTTTCATTTGTAACCCGTCGCCCAAAACTCGACTTTTACTTTTCAGTACCGATAAAATCGCACACCCTTTGCCTTACGCATATCTTTTTGGCGGTGGCGCTTAGTTTTATTTCGCTTTTACCCTACTTTGCGGGTATTGCGCAGTTTTACAATATAGCACTTGTTGCAAAGTGGTGCATAGCCCCCGTCTTTTCCGTCGCCGCTGTAACATCGTTTTGCCTTATTGCCGCAAAAAGTGTTTCAAACGCAATTTTTCTGTCGCTTGAAATGTTTTTAACACTGCCAATTCTTGTGTCGGCGTTTATTTCACGGCTAAACCGCGCATTACCCGCACTTTATTATAAATTTGACAACCTTATTTCATTTAACGATTTAATTTCCGAGTTTGTGTCGCCAACGCTGTATAATGCGGTTATGCTGCTTATGTTTTGTGTATTTACCGCCCTGTCGGTGCGTGGTTTTAAAAAGATAGGAAAAAACTCAAAACCAAGCAAAATTTTAACAGCACTTCAAATTTCGCTGTTTTCGGTTGTCGGCTATTATATGTTTGAAGAGTTGTTTTACATAATCGGCGGCGATGTCTTAATAACTTTAGGTATCATATCGTTTACCGCATTTGTAATAACCGCCGCCGTAAAATTTAAAACGGCACGCGGTATTCTTTTAAGCGTGCCAGTATATACAGCTGTTGCAGGACTGTTGTATGCGGTTATGTACCTGCCTGTAATGTACGGTAACTACTGCGAAAATGCAAAACTTTCACCAAATGATGTTGTAAGCGCAAAAATTGAAATTGCATCAGACTATAAACTGGAAAAGATTGACGGCATTCTCTCTATAGACTCTGTCAATACGCTTTTAAACGCAACAGATGAAAACGAAACTCAATTCGGGGTAATTGCGCTGTATAAAACAAAAGGCGCCCTGCCCGTTTATAAAAAAGTGTATCTGAGTGTTGACGAGCGAGATTCCATAGTTAAATTTGAAACGACAGCCGACCAAATTTTGCCAAACCCCAAAATTGTGAAAGAGTTTTTTATGGAACACGAACTGAAAAATATCCCTTCTGTCCAAACCCTCTTTTATGACGAGTTTAAAAAACTAAGCGACAGCGATAAATACGCAGCGCTTCTTGACGAGGACACAAAATATTTAAAACTCGGTCAAAACAGCTTTTTTGTATATATTATTTATTTCAACGGCGAATACGACGATTCGGTATCGCTTAGGGTAAACCCACTTAAAATGCCCTATCTTTTCGATGCCATGAACTACTGTATCGGCAAAACCTTTAAAACAGATGTTGACGTCTTTATCTCCCGCCTTGAACAAAATAACGACCTTGATAATTATAAAATATGCGGTTATAAGTTTTTGCGACAGCAAAGCGAAAACAATATTTCCATTTTAAAGGAGGCGCTAAACCGTAATATCCAAACCACCTTTAACGACCTTGGGGCAGAGCAGTTTTCAAAAGGCGCGCTGTGGCAACTCACCCTTGGCGACTCGAAAACTTTGCGCTATGTCTATCTAATGCCAAACGAGGTAGACAGCCTTATGTCCGGCTTTGTTAAAATTATAGCCTAATTTTATATACTTATTGTATAAAATAACTTATATAATACCGTTAGTTTTATTAAATTGATATTTTTTTATAAAATTGCAACTTTTTAAGCATCTGTTTACAAATATAAATAGAAGGTGCAAAATAATATTTACTCACATTCTCTTTTTTAAAAAGCAAGCGCTATAAAACAATTTTAATAAATTTGAGAGGTGGTATTAAATGAAAAACAAAAAATTAATTATAATATTTTCTGTAATTTTACTTGTTTCTGTAGTCGGTATTATTCTTGCCTTTGCCGCTATAAATTCAAACAAAACAAACCTTAAAATAGTGTTAACAGAACAAACGGCACCAAAAACAAAAAGTTTTGCCTTTAAAAACAAAACAGCAACCGAACTGACACTAAATGAAATAGCACCTGAAACAGCAGGAGAAGCACGCTTTAGATATACAGATTCTACCGGCAATAAGTACTGGTTTGATAAATATAATAATCTTAAATTGTTTTCAAGTAATGATGCGCGGTTACAAAAGAAAGCCGTAATTTTGGCATCTGAAAATAAAATTTTAACAGAACAACAAGCCATAACTGCTGCCAAAAACTTTGTTAAAGAAAACTGGGGAGAAGCATTTGAAGAATTTTCTGTTGTGTCTTCTGATTATTTTGAAAACGATGGATGCTACCATTTTATATTTGCTAAAAAATACGGCAAAGACGGTTTTATAAAAGGCGGGCAATGCATTGTTAAAATAAATGTTAACGGTGAAATTGAAACCTATAGTCCCCCTAATACTGAGGAGTTCACCAATTTTGATGCTTCATCTGTCGAAAATTTAACATTCAGTCAAATTTCTGATTATGTTGTTCCTATTATAAAAGAAACGTACAGCGATGACCTTGTAAGTTACCAGATACAAGATATTTATCTTGTAAAACGAAACGGAAAGTATGTTTTAAACATTCACGCAGGCGTTGAAATATATGACGATACTTTACCGGACGGAAACATAGTAACAATTAACATAGGAACGGAATACTATTATGAAATTGACTAATAACACAAAATTTTTTACAACCGCTATTCATATTTAAAATTGATTATAATTAATTATCTTATCTACCTAATCTATCCCACATAAAAACAACATGCTGTGTGTAGTTTATTTATTCTTATAAAATTATTTCCCTTAACCGCAAATTATAAAACAAAGGAATAAAAGTTAAAAAAATACAGTGTTGACACTATAACCCTATTATGATATAATATATATGAAATAACAGAAAGGAGAAAGCAAAATGCGTTTTTTAAATGTTAAAAATTTCAGAATGCTGCAGCTCCTTTTTTGTACTGATTCACTACTCGCATTAAGTACCCGCGCAGGAGCTAAGTAAATTTTGCTCCTGCGCTTTTTGTTTTTTAAAAATAAAAAGGTGGTATTAAATGAAAAACAAAAAATTAATTATTGTATTATCTGTAATTTTAATTGTTTCTGTAGTCGGTAATATTCTTGCCTATGCCGCTATAGATTTAAACAAAACAAGCCCTGAAATAGTATTAACAGAACAAACGGCACCAAAAACAAAAAGTTTTGCCTTTAAAAACAAAACAGCAACCAACCTTTCGTTTAAGGAAACAATTCACAATATAATAGGAAACGATCACTTTAGTTATACCGATTCAATCGGCAACGAATACAGATTTGATGAATATAATAATCTTCGCTTTTATCTCAATAATGACCAACAGCTTCGGCAAGAAGTAGTTTCTCTTATAAACTCATCGTCTTATTCACCTGAAAAGAAAATTTTAACACAAGAACAAGCCTTAACTGCTGCCAAAAACTTTGTTAAAGAAAACTGGGGAGAAGCATTTGAAGAATTTTCTGTTGTGTCTTCTGATTATTTTGAAAGTGATGGATATTATTATTTTAGATTTGCTAAAAAATACGGAAAAGACAGTTTCATAATAGGTGAACAGTGTATCATTTCTATATATGCTAACGGTGAAATTAAATCCTACTCATTTCCTAATGTTGTACCGTTCACAGATTTTGATGCTTCATCTATCGAAAATTTAACGTTCAGTCAAATTTCTGATTATGTTGTATCAATTATAAAAGAAAACCACGGCGATGACCTTGTAAGTTACCAAATAGACGATGTTTACCTTGTAAAACGAAACGGAAAGTATGTTTTAAACATTCAAGCAGGCATTGAAATATGTACTGATACTTTACCGGACGGAAACATAGTAACAATTGCAATAGCAACGGAATACTATTATGAAATTGAACAATAACACAAAATTTTTTATAACCTTACTGATAATTTTAATACTTATTGTAAATGCTTTTACTGCAGTAAGGCTTATAAAATATATTCAAACGAAAAATGATGGTAAAAGCACTCAAAGTGATACGGTTGCCGAATTTAAAGCGCCAGATAAAATAGTATTGCATAGCGGTGAAAAGATAATAGAACTTGCGCCCGACGGTGAAAGTTTTAATGAGATTTTTAAGTTTAACCAATCCCGTGCTGAATATTTGGCGGTTTTAACACAACTTGAAAATATTGACCCTGCCGCACTTGACGCAATTATTATCGAGTATCAGTATAACAAGCCTTGCTCTTTAACACTTACCCTTGACAGCGGTGATAAAGAGTTTAATGTAAATAAAATAAGTTTTGTGCTGACAGGAGAGTATAACGGGTATACCTGTTTATACACCGAAAGCGGTCAAACCACCGTTGGCATTTTAACTTCAAATGCAAAACTTATACAACTTGTAAAAAGCCTTTTTAGTTAAACACTTTAAATAAAAAAACCTCGATGATATGCAGAAATGTTCTTAACGAACATTTCTGCAACTCTATTCGCCTTTTCACCCCACAAAAGCCACGGTTTTGTGGGGACCCCGTACGGCGAGTGATATTGCTTCGCAGTGATATTCGGCTTTCAGCCGAGTGTTATTTGGCTACGCCAAGTTATAAGCGAATAGAATATCACTAAACCGATAGGTTTAATATCACTTTTGCAAAGCAAAAATATCACGCTGACTTTAGTCAGCATATCACTATACAGACAAAAAAGAAAGAGAAGACTCGTGATAAGCGAATCTTCTCTTTTCTGTTGCTCTGTGGGTTTGGGCTTCTGCCCAAATGCATTTGTACATACAAATGCGATGCTGGTTCTAATCGAACAGTATATACTAAAACAAAAACTTCGCTAACAACATAACGCTATATCATCGAGGTTTTTTGTTATTCTGTAGGTTGGTCAGGTGACTGTTCGGTATTTTCCTGCTCGGGCAGGTCTTCTTCTTTTTCTGTTTTTGCCATATCAATAACCTTAACGCCGTCTTTAAGTTTAACAATTCTTACACCCTGCGTTGTTCTGTTAAGGGTGGGAATTTCAGATGCGGCAGTGCGTATTACAATACCGCCCGAGGTGATAAGCAAAATGTCGTTGTTATCGTCAACAACACCGGTTGCAACGGGTTTGCCCGTTTTGTCGGTAATGTTGTAACTTGTAACACCTTTACCGCCCCTTGCCTGCACCCTGAAATCTTCAAGCAAGGTGCGTTTACCGTAACCGTTTTCGGTAACGGTGAGAAGAGAAGCACCCTCGCGCTCAACTTCCATGCCGATTATATAGTCATCGTCTTCAAGTTTAATGCCGCGCACACCGCGGGTAACCCTGCCCATTGCACGTGCATCACTTTCGTGGAATTTAATCGCCTTGCCGTTGTGTGTGACAAGAATAATATTATCGTCACCGCTTGTTTTGGTGACAGCGCGCAGTTCGTCACCCTCATCGGTGATAATTGCAATAACGCCCGTTTTGCGAATGTTTGCATACTCACTCATCGGTGTCTTTTTAACGGTACCGTTTTTGGTAGCCATTATCATATATTCGCCCTCGGCAAACTCGCTAAGCCGTATCATACCGCCAACCTTCTCGCCCGACATCAGCGGGATAAGGTTAACAGCGCTTGTGCCTTTTGCCGTTTTGGAACTTTCAGCAATTTCATAGCCCTTTATTTTATAAACTCTGCCAAGTGTTGTAAAGAACAAAATATAATCGTGTGTCGAGCCGACAAACATCTCTTTAACAACGTCGTCTTCTTTTGTTTTAAGGCCTGTAACACCGCGCCCGCCCCTGTGCTGCGCACGATACTCCGATACGGGTATACGCTTTACATATCCGGCGTTTGTAAGTGTGTAAACGCAGTCCTCAACGGGAATTAAATCCTCGTCCTCAATGCCAATTTCGCCCACACCAATCTCGGTGCGGCGTGCGTCGCCGTATTTGCGTTTAATTTCCAAAAGGTCGCCTTTGATAATTTCCAAAACTCTCGTTTCGCTTGCAAGAATGTCCTCAAGGTCGGCAATTTTATTGGTAAGGTCTTTGTACTCAGCCTCAATCTTCTCGCGTTCAAGGCCTGCAAGTTGGCCAAGCCTCATATCAACGATAGCCTGTGCCTGCACCTCGTCCAGTTCAAACCTGTCCATAAGCGCGGTTTTGGCGTCTGCAATCGACTTGCTCTTTTTAATAATTTCAATAACCTCGTCGATATAATCAATCGCCTTTATAAGACCTTCCAAAATGTGCGCCCTTGCGCGCGCCTTGTTAATATCAAACTGAGTTCTGCGTACAATAACGCTTTTTTGATGCTTAATGTACTCTGATAATATCTCTTTAAGATTTAATACTTTTGGCACACCGTTTACAAGCGCAATCATAATAGCCGAGCAGGTTGCCTGCATATCGGTGTATTTGTAAAGTTGGTTTAAAACAACCTGCGGGTTTGCCTCTTTTTTAAGTTCTATTACAAAACGCAAACCGTCCTGGTCACTCTCGTCGCGTATGTCCGAAATACCCATAATACGCTCGCCTTTAATTTCATCGGCGATTTTCTCAATAAGCGCCGCTTTGCGCACCATATACGGTATTTCTGTTACAACAATACGGAATCTGCCCTCTTTGTATTCTTCAATCTCGCTTTTCGCACGTACATAAATTTTACCGCGGCCTGTTTTATACGCGTTTCTGATGCCCGTTTTGCCCATAATGACAGCGCCTGTCGGGTAGTCGGGACCCTTTATGTACTCCATAAGCCCGTCAATATCAAGTTCGGGGTTTTCCATAAGCGCGATAGTTCCGTCAATAACCTCTGTAAGATTGTGCGGCGGAATTTCTGTCGCCATACCAACCGCAATACCCGACGAACCGTTTACAAGCAGGTTTGGAAACCGTGCAGGCAAAACAGTCGGCTCAACGTCCTTGTCGTCAAAGTTGGGCATAAAGTCAACTGTGTCTTTTTTAATATCGGTCAGCATTTCGAGCGCGATTTTTTTCATTCTCGCCTCGGTATAACGGTATGCAGCAGGCGGGTCGCCGTCAATCGAGCCAAAGTTACCCTGACCGTCAACAAGCGGGTAACGAAGCGAAAACTTTTGCGCAAGTCTTACCATTGCATCATAAACCGACGCGTCACCGTGCGGGTGGTAATGACCAAGCACGTCACCGACAGTCGTAACAGATTTTCTGTACGGCTTGTCGGGGGTAAGGTTTGCTTCGTACATAGTATATAAAATTCGTCTGTGAACAGGCTTTAAGCCGTCGCGCACATCAGGCAGCGCGCGTGCGGTAATAACGCTCATCGCATAGTCGATAAATGCGCCGCGCACCTCTTTTTCAACATCAATTTCAACGACCTTTTGGCCCTCGAAACTTATTTCACTGCTGTGTTTTACTTCTTCCATTTTTATGGTTAATCCTTTCGTCTATATCGGCTGTCTTTAAAGTTTATATATCGAGGTTTCTTACATACTGTGCGTTTTGTTCAATAAATTCACGCCGCGGCTCAACCTCACCGCCCATACAAACAGTAAATATTTCATCAGCAAGCTGAGCATCTTCCATTGTAACCTTTACAATAGTGCGCTTTGTCGGGTCCATTGTCGTTTCCCAAAGCTGCGACGGGTTCATCTCACCCAGACCTTTATAGCGCTGTACCATACTGCCTTCGCCAATTTCGGCAAGTATTTTATCACGCTCAGCATCGCTGTACGCATAATAATCCTTTTTGTTTTTCATAATCTTATACAGCGGAGGCTGTGCAAGATAAACGTGTCCTTCTTCAATAAGCGGGCGCATAAATCTGAAAAAGAATGTTAACATAAGCACGCGGATATGCGAGCCGTCAACGTCGGCATCGGCCATAATTATAACTTTGCCGTAACGGAGTTTTTCTATATTAAAGTCAGGACCGATGTTTGTACCAAGTGCTGTTATTACAGGCTGAAGTTTGTCGTTACCGTAAACTTTGTCAATACGTGTTTTTTCAACGTTTAACATTTTACCCCAAAGCGGTAAAATTGCCTGAAAGCGTCTGTCCCTGCCCTCTTTTGCCGAACCGCCCGCCGAGTCACCCTCGACGATGTAAATTTCGGTAAATGCGTTATCTCTAAGTTGGCAGTCAGCAAGCTTGCCGGGGAGTGATGCGCTGTTTGAAAGCACACTCTTTCTTGCAGTTTCGCGTGCTTTTCTTGCCGCCTCTCTCGCCTTACCTGCATTAAATGCTTTTTCTATTATTGTTTTTGCAACTTTCGGGTTTTCTTCAAAATACTCTGTAAGTTTTTCGTTCATTATCGAACTTACAAGTCCCGTTACATCAGAGTTTCCGAGTTTAGTTTTTGTTTGTCCTTCAAACTGTGCCTCTTCAACCTTTACCGATATAATAGCGGTTATACCCTCGCGCACGTCTTCACTTGTAAGGTTTTCGTCTTTTTCTTTTAAAATACCCTTTTTGCGTGCATAGTTATTAATGTTTCGTGTAAGTGCGGTTTTAAAACCGGTTTCGTGGGTACCGCCCTCGCCTGTGTGAATGTTGTTTGCAAACGAAACAATATTTTCGTCATAGCGTGTTGTGTACTGTATTGCAATTTCCGCCATAGAGCCGTTTTTCTCACCGCTCATAAAAATAATGTCGTCGTGCAAGGTTTCTTTATTTTTATTAAGGTATTCAACGTAAGAGCAAATACCGCCCTCATAACACATCTTTTTGCTTTTTGCAGGGTTTTCGCGCAAATCTGCAATTTCAATTGAAAGGCCTGCATTTAAAAATGCCTGCTCGCGTATTCTCTTTAAAAGAATGTCATAGTCATACTCAAGCGTTTCAAAAATTTCGCCGTCGGGTTTAAATGTAACTTTTGTTCCCGTTTTGTCGGTATTACCTATAATGTTAAGTTGTTCAACAATTTTACCTTTTTCATATTTTTCGCGGTAAATATGCTCACCGTTTGAAACCTCAACAGTAAGCCAACTTGAAAGTGCATTAACAACCGATGCACCAACACCGTGCAAACCGCCCGACACTTTGTAACCGCCGCCGCCGAATTTACCGCCGGCATGAAGTACTGTAAAAACAAGCGTTACAGCGGGCACACCGTGTTTTTTGTTTATACCTACAGGTATGCCGCGTCCGTCGTCTGTTACCTCAATAACATTATCGGGTAAAATTTTAATACTTATATTTTTACAAAATCCCGCAAGCGATTCGTCAATTGAATTATCAAGTATTTCATAAACAAGGTGATGTAGTCCTCTTGACGTGGTGTCACCAATATACATACCCGGACGCTTGCGCACCGCTTCAAGTCCTTCTAACACTTGAATTTGGTTTTCGTCATAATTGTTTGTTATCTTTGTGTCAGACATTTTTTTCTCCTACTTTTTATATTTCAGATATATTTTCTATAAAATCACAGCGTTTTAAAAGTGTCGTTGTCGAAATTTGCGACACATACACTTTAACATCGCTTTTTGTACCATATAATATA
The DNA here is from genome assembly GCA_045541455.1 of Eubacteriales bacterium. Lineage (GTDB taxonomy): Bacteria > Bacillota > Clostridia > Oscillospirales > QAKW01 > RGIG9041. The sequence goes on along the minus strand of JAZQJA010000011.1, from coordinate 14,898 downwards.
AACGATTTTGGCAGTTCGTTTGTTACATACACTAGTTTCCCGCTTTTTTCCATTGCCTGTAAATAGTCGCGTGTCCTTTTTGACACAGTGGTGTTGTCCATATCGAAAATACCAATAATGTTTTGCTTTTTAATTATAAGGTCGTTACCCAGATGTAAGTACACTTATAAAATCCTTCCGTTTGATACCTTTAATATATTTCCTTTACCGCGCACTTTTGCACTTTCGCAAGTTGACAGCAAATATTGTGCGGCGGGTGTTTTTTCAAAAATAAACTTTTGCCTGCTTCTGTCAAGTTCGGATAAAATATCGTCTAATATAACAACGGGATAAACACCGTAAATATCGTTTATAACGGCGCCTTGTGCTAAAATGAGAGATAATACTGCGCTGCGAATTTGACCTTGTGAGCCGAAATATTTAAGGCTTTTACCGCTTTGTAAAATAAGCATATCGTCTTTTTGTATTCCGCTTGTCGTCATTTGCAGGTTTATATCCGTTTCTCTTGTTTTTAAAAGACGGTCTTTTATTTGATTTTTAACAGTTTCATAATCTTCAATTTCTTTTGCAAATTGATTAATATATAAAATTTTCAGTTTTTTATCGCTTTTAGAAATATTTTTATATATTTCTTTTGCATGGGTTTCAAGTTTTTTAATATACTCAGCACGCTTTAAAGCAATATACGCACCGTTTTCACACAACTTTTGGTCGTACACCGACAATAAATCAAAAAACATTTCACCCTGAGCGCGCTTTTTTAAAAGTGCGTTTCGTTGCATAAGTACTTTTTGGTAAGTTAATAATGTGTCTGTATATTTAACATCAAGTGAACAAAGTGCCATATCTAAAAACGAACGGCGTTTGTTAGGACCTTCTTTTATAAGATTTAAATGGTCGGGAGTGAAAATAATCGTTAAAAAATCACCTAAAAGGTCGCGATTGCGAAAAACTTTTAACCCGTTTTTTTTAAGTTCCTTTTTACCGTCGCGGTTTATTGTAATTTCAATAACACCGTCACCGTTATCACTTTGGTATTCCATTTTTATAAAAGCGCTTTGTTTACCAAACTGTATAACCTGTTCTTCTTTTACAGATTTAAAACTTTTAAGGTACGAACAAAAACCAACCGCCTCTAAAATATTTGTCTTGCCCTGTGCATTTTTTCCTACAAGAACATTAAGGCCCTTTTCAAAATTTATTTTTTCAAACTCAATGTTTCTGTAATTTTTAAGGGTTAAAGTTTTAATAATCATTTGAGATTAAGATTAAGCCGCATAGGCAAAACAAGGAATAAAAAGTCGTCACCTTCAACCGGCTCTATCAAAATAGGTGTGAGTTCGCTGTTCATTCTTAAAACAATATCCTCACAGTCAACAGCCTGTAATGCATCAAGCATAAATCTGTTATTAAAACCTACAGTTAAAGCAGTGCCGAAATTTTCAACCTCTATCATATCCGAAAATTTACCGATATTTGATGCTGTTGAAATTTTTATAGTATCAAAATCAAAATCACAGCGGATAGGGCTTTTAATGGCGTTAGATGTTGTAATAAGTCCCGCACGGTCAAGCATTGCACGAAGTTTTTTTGTTTTTACTTTTACTGTAAAGGTTGATTGTGCAGGTATTACATTTCTGTAATTTAAAAAGTCACCTTCAAGCGTTCTTGAAATAAATACAAAATTATCATAACAGAACATCACATTTTTTCCTGCAACACATATCTGAATGTTTTTATCACTGTCTTCAGGTAAAATTTTTAAAAGTTCATTTAATGTTTTTGCAGGAACAATAAATTTTGAAATATCACCTGTTTTATATTCAAAACTTTCTTTTTTAAGGGCAAGACGGTACTGGTCAAGACCGATTGCACTAATCGACGACTCACTGTCATTAACCTCAAACAAAATACCTGTCAAAATAGGTTTAATATCAAGGGTAGAGGCAGCAAAAACAGTTTGTTTTACAATTCTTTTAAAAGCAGAAATTTCAAGATCAATGCGATTTTGGTCCGACACCGACGGTATTTCGGGAAAATCTTCGGGTGACACACCCATAATATCAAACTTAATTCCCTCACAATTAATTGAAATTTTAAAATTTTCGTCTGCATCTACATAAACATCACCTGCAGGTAATTTTCTTAAAATATCACCAAACAATTTTGCAGGAAAAATAATAGTTCCGTTTTGTACCGTATCAGCCTCTATAACAGAACAAATGGCAATATTAAAATCGTATGCAGATAATTTAATATGTCCGTTTTCAACCTGAGCCTTAATTCCCTCAAGTGCTGAAATGGTAGATTTAACAGATGCCGCCTTTGAAACGATATTAACAGCATCATTAAGTATGTCCCTGTCACAGATAAAACGCATATTGCTTTTCCTTTCTTTTCTATACTTTATAGTAGTAATAGTAGTAGGGGCTGTTTAAACTGTTTAAAACAGCAATTACCCTTTGCAGTATGTATATTTTTGGTGTTTGAAACAATTTAAAAATATTGTTTAAAAATAAAATCTTTTAAACATATAAAAATATTTTTAAAAATGTACTTTTCAAACTGTTTAAATGTCAATGTTAATTGTTTAAAAAAATGTTTAAAAACTCTTTTTAATATTTTCTTTCATTTCGGTCATAATTTGTGAAAATTTAGCGTCGGTTTCTACTTTGTTTTCTATTTGTTTTATAGAATGTAAAACGGTAGAATGGTTTTTACCGCCAAAATGGTCACCAATCATCGAAAGTGAAATATCTGTCATTTCACGCGTTAAGTACATAGCTACCTGACGCGCATTTAAAATATCAGCACGGCGTTTTACGCTGTAAATGTCGTCTTTTGAAATGTTGTAGTATTTTGAAACATGGTCAACAATTGCCTCCGGCGTTACCGATGTATTAACATTTTCTTTAATTACCGACTGAATAACATTTTGAATTATGCCTAAAGTAGGGGTTTGTCCAAGGAAAATAAGCGAATATGCTTTAATTTTCTTAACAGCACCTTCAAGTTCACGCACATTTGTTTTAAGTTTAGTTGCAATATAATCAACAATGTCGTCTGATAAATCAAGTTTTAACGAGGCTGCTTTATTTTTAATAATTGCAACGCGGGTTTCATATTCAGGCGGCTGAATATCGGCAATAAGACCTTGCTCAAAACGGCTGCGAAGCCTGTCCTCAAGTGTAGGCATATCTTTTGGCGGACGGTCAGAAGTAACAATAATCTGTTTTTTTGCCTCATACAGCGTTTCAAATGTATGGAAAAATTCAAGTTCGGTTGAAACTTTACCGCCGATAAACTGAACGTCGTCTACCAAAAAAGCATCAACATAGCGGTATTTGTTTCTAAAATTAACCTGGTCACCTTTTGAAATAGCGGTGATAAGTTCGTTCATAAAATCTTCACCCTTAACTACCATAATTGTAGCGTTAGGGTTGTTCTTTTTAATTTCATTTGCAATTGCAAATAAAAGATGTGTTTTTCCAAGGCCTGATTTACCGTAAATAAAAAACGGGTTGTAAGCGCCTGCAGGGTTGTTTGCAACCGCCATTGCCGCCGCATGCGCAAATTTGTTTTCGTCGCCTACAACAAAATTTTCAAAAGTGAGTTCCGAATTAAAATTTGAAATTTCAGGCGTATCAAACTTTATATCTTCATAGTTTTTATCCTGACGCTGTGCACTTACCTTTGGGCTTACATCTTCTTCAGATAAAATAGATGCCCTAACGGGAAAACCCATAACTTCACCAATGGCAAATTCAATTATCTCTTTAAATTTAGAATCAATAAGCCCTTTATGAAAGTTTGACTGAGCATAAATAAACGCCTCGTCATTTTCAAAACGGATAGGCTTCATTGTTTTTATCCAACTTTCAAAAGTTACATTTGAAACTTTTTCTTTTATTATAAGCAGGGCATTATCCCAAACATCGTTAAATGAGTTCATTTTTACCGTTTTCCCCCTTTAAAAATATATATAGTTAATTAAATCAAATTTTTATCATTATGAATTATAACATATAAAAAATCAATTTTCAATACTATATTATATAGTTATATTATATAATATAAAAAGGGGTGTTTTGCGAGACTTCTCATAATGAAGTCTCGCAGTTTTATTCGCCTTTTCACCCCACAAAAGCCACGGTTTTGTGGGGACCCCGTATGGCGAGTTCTATTGCTTCGCAGTGATATTCGGCTTTTGCCGAGTGGTATTCGCTTCGCGAGTTTTGGTGGCGAATGAAATAACACTGAAACCGAAAGGTTTCAATAACACTATTGCCATAGGGCAATAATATCACTCCGACAAAGTCGGAATATCACTTGAAAGACTATCATTTTTATGTATAATTATTTTGAGGTGATAACATTGGATGACAGCATTTTAAGAGATAAGGCAAAAGAGTTTGCAAAAACTGTTGTTTTTCTCTGCCGTGATATGAAATCAAATCATAAAGAATCAGTTTTTATTTTCATTCCGGTTTTAACAAAATTAATGATAATTTTAGGAAGTAAACCGCAAGTATGTGTATCAAGGTGAATGTATATGATATACTTTTTTGCAAAGGAGTGATTATTTGTGGATCAAATCAAAATCGGAAAATTTATTTCCGAAAACAGAAAGAAACAATTCTTAACACAGGAACAATTAGCTGAGCGATTGAATATAAGCAAAAATGCAGTTTCAAAGTGGGAACGAGGTTTGAATTTGCCTGATGTTTCAATTATGCAAGATTTATGCAACGTACTACATATTTCCCTGAACGAGCTTTTTATTGGCGAAAAAATTGATGAAAATGAGTATAAAAAGGTCGCCGATAACAACTTATTGGAAGCTTTGGAAAATAGTTCGTTTACACTAAAAGAAAAAATAGCATTTTTCAAGAAAAAATGGAGAAAAGAAAATAGATTTAAAATTGTTTTTTCTTTCATGGTGTGGTGTGCCTTGGGCATTGCGTTAAAATCTCAAAATGTTGATCATGCACTTATAGGAGCAGTTTCGGGTTTATTGAGCGTGTTATTTTATGCTGTTTTATATAATAATATGATGATATATGTTGAAAATAATGCTTATAAAAAATAGAGAAAAATTGATATACAAATTCACATAATTGTACTGTGTAGACACAAGAAAAACCTCGATGAATCTTTCATCGAGGTTTTTATCATCCTTATGAGAAGTAGCCTTTTACACCCTATTTTTTATAATTTTAAATGTTATTTTATTTTACAAAATATACATGGTATTCTAAAACACTTGTTCTTGGCCATCTTCTACTGTTTATTACTTTACTAACCGGAAACGGCACAAAATACATTTTAGAAATATGCATTCTGATTTTTCCCTCAACACCGTCTGTAAGTTTTACCGGATCAAGAGCATGATATATTTTTTCCGGCATATCCCAAAAGCCGTGAATAAACTCTTCATAATTTTCACCGACCATGGTTTCCAACTTATCAACAAGCATTTTTTCGGGCTCGGTTATCATTTTGTAAAAGCCGTCTTTAAATGACGAATTAATATCCATATAAATGCCGTCATTAATTTTTATAAAATGATTTTTACTAAAAAAGCCTTTATATGCGGTGTTAACAATGTCATATGCCGATACATCTTCAATTTCGTATAATTCCAGTTTTTCTTGCCAAAAAGACACCTGCTCAAAATATTTATATGTGTTAAATAATAAACATAACAACATAAAAACCGCAACAGTCCATATTAGTATTTTTATGAATTTTCTAAATATTTTGTTTTGTAGCAGACTAATTTTTTGCATTTGTTAATACCTCGCTGTAAATAACACCGTCATTTGTTACTGTTGTTTATTTATTATTTTGTTTTAATAATAATTTCGCAAGGTTTAATATTTTCGCCTTTGCAAATAATTTTAATATTTCCCGATTGTTTAGTCGAGCGTACACACGCGACAAGTTTACCGGACAGTGCTTTTTTGTCAGCGCGCCAAAAACTTTCGGTTTCGCGCGGGTCACCCGCATCGGTAGTTAAAAATTCACCTTCACCGTAAATTTCAAAGAAAAGGCGGTTGTCTGCAGTGTGACATACATTATTGTCTTTATCAACGATAGTTGAGGTAATGTAGCAAAGGTCGTCGCCGTCAGCCAAAATTTCGTTTCTGTCAGCACTTAAAACAACTGTGTGTGCAGCACCTGACGTTTTAACAACCGAACGCATAGCCTCGTTTCCGTCATTATCATAAGCAATTGCCAAAACCTCACCCGGCTGATAAATTGTATCGTCCCACATAAGTCTAAACCGCTTAATTTCGTCGGTATCGTCAAGGTAGCGCTTGCCCTGTGAAACACCATTTATAAATAACTCGGCGCACGGGAAGTTTGTAAAAATGTGAACAGGCACATTTTGTCCCTCAAGCCCTTCAAAATTCCAATGCGGAAAGATGTGTAATACGGGTTTATCAGTCCATGCCGACTGATACAGATAAAAGCGGTTTTTAGGCAGTCCTGCAAGGTCAACAATACCAAAGTATGACGAGCGTGCGGGCCATTTTTCGTAATAGGGTGTCGGCTCACCAAGATAATCAAAACCGGTCCAAACAAATTCACCCACAACATACTTACAGTCACGCTGTGCCGCAAGTTCCCTTTCTGCATAATATGCCCAGGGCGGAGCAGACAGTTCGTAAGACGAACAAGCAATATCGTCACACTCTTTTGTAGGAATATCAACTACTGCAGGAAGATGATAAACACCGCGGGTTGAAACGCACGATGCCGTTTCGCTGCCAAGCAGTATAAGGTCGGGGAATTTTTCGTGTAATTCTTTATATAAATGGGGTTTATAGTTAAAACTTGCAATATCAATATAAAACGGCTGATGATTATTAAGCGCTTGCGGCATTGCCGAAAGTCCTGCCGTTACAGGACGGGTGGGGTCGATTTTATGCACCGCTTCGGTAAGCATTTTTGTAACTTTCCAACCGTAAGGTTTATACTGCTCACGAATTTCGTTACCGGTTGACCACATAATAACACAGGGGTGGTTGCGGTCGCGTTTTATAACGTCTTCCATATCGGTAAATACAAATTCGTCAAAGTATTTTGCATAGCCGTTTGAAATTTTGTTGTCTTTCCACTCGTCAAAAAACTCGTCCATAACCAAAAAACCCATTTCGTCGCAAAGGTCCAAAAGTTCCCTTGCCGGCGGGTTATGGCTTGTACGAATGGCATTAACGCCCATTTCACGCATAATTAAAAGTTGACGGCGCAGCGCCGATACATTTATTGCAGCGCCAATTGAACCTAAATCGTGATGTAAACAAACACCGTTCATTTTTAAATATCTGCCGTTTAAAAAATAACCCTCTTTTGTAAAGACAGACGAGCGCGCGCCAAATGTAACACTTTCACAGTCGTCGCCCTCGTTTAACTTAACTTTTGCGGTGTATAAAAACGGGGTTTCAATATCCCATACTTTTGGGTTTTCTATCTCAAATATTTTTTCGGCACAGTCACTTTCAACAGTTGTGACAAGCGAGCCGTCGGGTGCAAAAATTTCGGCGGTAAACCCGCTTTGGCAGTTGCTTTCAACAGATAGTTCAAAAACTGCAATTTTGTTTGAAACAGACAAACTGCGCACCCAAACACCGCTGAAATTAATATGAGTGTTATCTTTTTTAACAAGGTAAATGTTACGGTAAATACCGCCGCCTGTGTACCAGCGCGAACAGTCGGTATCAACAATGGCAACAACAGCCAAAAGGTTTGGTGCGTCAAACTTAACAGCGTCGGTAATATCCACCTCAAACGATTTGTAACCAAAATGGTTTTTACCGCAAAAAACGCCGTTTATATAAATTTCCGAGCGCCACATAATACCGTCGCACTCAATAAATATTTTTCCGTCGCACTTTTCAATAAAAATCTCTTTTCTGTAAATGCCAAGCCCAATTGACGGCAAAGCACCTGTTCTGCCTGTATGTAAAATCGGTTTAACAACACCGTCCTCTTTAATGGTTGCCTCTTTAGCATCGCACAGCCGTTCAAACTCTGCTTTTATTGCCCAGTCGTGAGGCACCCGTACACTTTCCCAATTGCTGTCATCAAAGTCGGGCATAATAAAGCGTGAAAAATCGGTTCCCTCATCAAATTTTTTAAATTTAAAACCGTATTTTAAGTTTTCTTTATACCTTTGCATAACAATCACCTCTTAAAAATTACTTTACCATTTTTTAAAAGCATTTGCAATACTATATTGATATAAACAGCGTTTTGTGATATTATTCAAAAAGTAAAAAAAAGGGGGGTGGAAAGTACGGTACTAATAATTGCAGAAAAACCCAGCCTTGCGCGAAATATCGCAGCGGGAATAGGCACTCTTGAAAGAAAAAAAGGCTATCTTGAGGGAAACGGGTATATTGTAACGTGGGCGTTTGGCCACCTTTTTTCGCTGTGCGACGTTGAAGATTATAACGGAACACCGCGCGGCACAAAATGGGACATTTCGTCAATCCCCTGCTTTCCCGATACCTTTAAATTCCGCCTGCAAGACGACAGCGGCGTGTCGGCTCAGTTTGAAATTATAAAAACTCTTTGCAATCGCGCAGATGTAGAAAAAATAGTAAACGCGGGCGACGCCGACCGTGAGGGCGAAATAATAATACGGCTGTGTATCCAAAACGCGCTTGAAACCGACAAACCGCAGTATCGGCTTTGGCTTCCCGACCAGACACCCGAAACGGTGGCACAGGCACTTAACACAATGAAAAGCGCCGACTGTTATAACAACCTTGCAAACGAGGGTTTTGCACGCACTTATGTCGACTGGCTGTACGGTATAAACCTCACCCGTTTTGCCACCTTAAAAACGGGTATGCTTTTGCGTGTCGGCAGGGTTATTGTGCCGATAGTCAAGGCGGTTTACGACCGTGATATGTCAATTAAAAACTTTGTGCCCGAAAAGTATTACGGTATTCGTTCAAAGGCGCAAACAAACGGTCAGGAAATCGAACTTTTAAGTAAAAAGAAATTCGACAAAACCAAACTCGAAAAGGCAAACGAGTTGTGCAAACTTTATAACAGCACACCTGCCGTTGTAAGTGATAAAAAGAAAAAACTTGAAACACTTAACGCGGGCAAACTGTTTTCCCTTTCAAAATTGCAAAACCTGCTTGGCAAAAAGTATAAAATGCCTATGGAAAAAAGCCTGCAAATCGTACAAAAATTGTACGAGTCGGGCTTTGTTACCTATCCGCGTACCAACACGGAATATCTTGCCACTGCCGAAAAAGACAAAATTAAAAAAATTCTCGAAAATATTCAAAACCTAGGTTATCCGGTAACTTTTAAAGACAAAAAAACCATTTTTGACGACAGTAAAATCGAGTCGCATTCGGCACTCACCCCCACTTATAAAATCCCGCCCAAAAACGCGTTGTCAGACGACGAACTGCTTGTCTACCGCACTGTGTTTTTGCGGTTTGTCGCGGTGTTTTGTAAAGAGGAATGTAAGGCAGAAAAAACCGAAATTACCATAAAACTCGGGGACTATGAAACCTTTACGCTAAAAGGAATTGTCATTGTAAACCAAGGCTTTACAAAGTACGATACGGGCGAAAAGAAAAACAAAATTTTACCACCGCTTGAAAAGGGAGACACGGTAAATGTAAACTTTGAACCGGTTGAAAAAGAAACTTCCCCACCAAAGCATTATACCATCGAAACGCTTAATAACTACCTTAAAAACCCGTTTCGCGAAGACAAGGCAAAAGCAGAAGACGAGGACGACACCGAAGAATACCGCGCGATGTTTGAAGGATTGGAACTTGGAACCGAGGCAACAAGGACCGGTATTATAGACAACGCGCGCAAAAGCGGGTATATCGAACTTAAAAAAGACGTCTATAAAATTTTGCCGGCAGGCGAGTATTTTATAAATGCCCTTGAAAGAATGAACATTTCAATGGATAAATATAAAACAAGCAAACTGTCGCAGGCACTAAAAAAAGTATATAAAAACGAGTATAGCGTAAACACTGCTGTAGATATTGCAAAACAAGAGATAAACGAGGTGTTTGAAACAAAACCGTGCGATATTGAGCACGACACCTTTGACGGCTTTTATAAAGACTATGTCGGCGTTTGCCCGCTTTGCAAGCGTGACGTAATAAAGGGCAGGTACGGTTACGGCTGTGTCGGCTATAAAGACGGCTGTAAATTTAAAATAAACAGTTATATCTGTAAGCGCGTAATTTCCATTGCCAATGCAAAAAAACTGTTAAGTGAGGGCAAAACCTCAAAAATTGCAGGGTTTGTTTCAAAAAACGGCAAACAGTTCGACGCATATTTAACGATTGACAGTAACGGAAATATATCATTTGAATTTTAAAAAAGCAGAGGGCACTGCGAGTTGTTCTTATCGGAGAAAATGAAATTCTTTCAAATTCACTTAAGAACCAGCATCGCGTTTGCATGCACAAATTCAGCCCGGCAGTAGCCCAAACCCACAGAGAAACAGAAAAAGAGAAGATTCGTTTTTTGGCGAGTCTTCTCTTTGTTTTGTCTGTAAAGTGATATGCTGACTAAAGTCAGCGTGATATTTTCGCTTTGCGAAAGTGATATTGAAGCCTTACGGCTTCAGTGATATTTTATTCGCCATAAACTTGCGAAGCAAATAGCACTCGGCTGAAAGCCGAATAACACTGCGAAGCAATATCACTCGCCGTACGGGGTCCCCACAAAACCGTGGCTTTTGTGGGGTGAAAAGGCGAATAAAACTGAGAGACTTCTCATAAGGAAGTCTCGCAATGCCCTCTGCTTTTAATCGTTTAACTTAATTGTGTGTGTTTTTAGTACTTTGTGTTCAGAGTTTGTAAAACGCACAGTAATGCTTTCTTTGTCAATTGTTATTGCACTGCCGATAAAGTCGGTGAGTTCACCGCGCTTACCGTTTGGTCCTTCAAAGCGTGCGCCCACAACAACGGGGCAAACCTGTCCCAACATATCAAGGTGCCCGCCCTTTTCACTAAATTCGGTAAGGTGCAAATGCCCCGAAATCATAACCTGGGGCTTAATTTTCTCCAAAAGCGCAAGCCAATTTTTAAAAATATCTTTTTCAATATCAAAGGGCGGTTTGGGTATGTACGAAAAGGGGTGATGGACAATTACAATGCGGTTTTGCACACCGTCTGCAAGATATTCGGTGTTAGCATTTTTAATAACGTTTTCAATAAAGCGCGTCTGCTCCAGTCTGAACTGATGACAGCAAACGGTGTTGCCGTAAGCGTCGCAACTGTCGTCTTTGTCCTCACCGCAGTCAAGCACAATGCCCCAAATGTTGCCCAGCCTGAAAGTAAAGTACGAGTCCCCTTTGTCAGTCGGAGTGTAAAGAGCAATATCTTCGGCATAAAAACCGCGTGTATCGTGGTTGCCGCGCGAAAAAATGCAGGGCTTTTCGCCTTTGGTAATATCCTGACACAGCCTGTAAATCAAGTCGAAATTTTCAATGCTTCCGCTGTGATCGGGAATATCGCCGTTTAAAACCAGCACATCAAGTTCGTCTTTAAAAAACTTTGCAGACTGTGCGGGCTTTGTAAAGTGTCCGTGCGTGTCGGCAAGATGGTAAAAATTTATAGGTCTGTTTGTCGGCACGGGGTAAAACTTGATAGTCTTTTCAACGGGCGGTTCGGTAGTGGTGTAATAGGGCAGCCGCTCTATTATTTTGCGGTAAAATATCGTGTACTCACCGGCACGGTCCAGTTGTGACATCGGCACGCAAACGCGGTGTATAACTTTTGACGAACGGATAATGCCGTTTGAATGGTCAAAATAATCTGTACCGTTAACACGCACACCAAAAAGAATTTCGCTTTTTGCCATCACCATTATCTGATAGCAATCGCCTACCGCAAACACCGCGGGCAGAGTTTTAAGTTCGTTCATATTATCACCTGAAAATTTCTAAATTTTCGCGCCTGAATCCGTTTCGGCACACCAAAACCCTGTCGGTGTCAATGCCGTTTTGACTTAGCGCACTTAAAATATACGACGGCGACAAACTCTCGGTCGAGCAAAGCAGGGTGGTGTTGATTGTTACACGCGCCCCGTCGCGCCGGCACTCAAACGATTTTATAAACCGTGTAATGTCCGTTTCACTTTCGCTGCGCTTTGTTTTTTTAATCATCATCAGCGGTTTTGAAAAAAGGTTTGTAACCGCGTTTGTATCGCAGTCGCTGTCAAAACTTATAGTGTAGTCGGCATACATAATCTCTTTCAACTTTGTATCGGGCAAATACACCTCTTTAATTTTAAGACAGGGCGGCATCGCCTCAATAAGTGCCGTTTTATCAAGTTTTGCGTTAAGGTTTAGCCTAAACTCCATTATCTCGCCGCGACTTTCAAAACCAAGCGATAACGGTGGGGTAAACACTAGGTGCACACGCGGGGTAAACCCTTGTGTCATCCACACATCAAGTTTCGAACGGCGCAGCGCGCGTGACACCGCACGCGATAAATCAAGATGCGAAAACCACATCGCCGATCCGGTTTTTTCAAAAACGGCGCGCACCATTATAAAGGGCAGGTTTTCAGACATGGCATTTGCCCCCTTTCAAAAGCCGTGCCGCACCACAGCCGGTACAGCCCTCTTTGCAGTTTTGGGTAGTCTTTTCGCTGTACGCCTTTTGCGCCTCGCTTTGTAAAAACTTTTTGGTAACGCCCGCGTCAATAAAATCCCACGGCAAAATTTCGTCAAAGTCGCGCTTGCGGTTAGCGTAAAAGCGAGAATCTATACCCGCGCTTTCAAAAGCGCGCATCCACTTGTCAAAATCAAAAAACTCGTCCCAAGCCGACAGTTTTTCACCCTGCTCACACAAGGTATACAGCGCCGCGCCAAGCCGTCTGTCACCGCGCGCCAGCACCGCTTCAATGTGCGACATATACGGCTCATGCATCGCAACATTAACACCGCGAATGTCTTTAAACTGTGCTTTTAGTTGCGTTTGCTTGTCAATAACGGTGTCAATGCTGTCCTGAGCTTCCCACTGGAACGGAGTAAAGGGCTTTGGTACAAACACCGATGCAGACGAGGTGATGGTCACATAACGGTTGCGCTTTTGCTTGTCGGTCGAGTAAAAAAGGTCGAGCACATACCTCGAAAGGTCGGCAATAGCCAACACGTCGTCTATAGTTTCGGTCGGCAGCCCTATCATAAAATAGAGTTTTACCGACGAGTTTCCGTTTTCAAACGACATTCGGCAGCTTTTTTCAATATCTTCAATGGTAACGTTTTTGTTTATAACGTCGCGCAGCCGCTGGCTTGCCGCCTCGGGCGCAAAAGTAAAGGTCGATTTTTTAACACGTGTAATTTTTTCGGCAAGTTGTTTTGAAAAATTGTCAATTCTAAGCGACGGCATTGAAAGGTTAATCTTTTTAGGCTCGGTAAGTTCTAACAGCCTGTCCACAAGCGTTTCAATTTCGGGATAGTCGCTTGACGACAGCGAGCAAAGAGATAACTGTTCGTACCCCGTTTTGTCAAGCAGAGTTTCGGCCTGCTTTGTCAGTGTGTCAACGCTTTTGCAACGTATCGGACGGCACAGCATACCCGCCTGACAAAACCTGCACCCGCGTATACACCCGCGAAACAACTCTACAGTAACGCGGTCGTGCACAACGTCAATGTACGGCACAATCTGTGTCGACGGAAAAAACATACCGTCAAGGTCTGTTTCAATTTTTTTGGTAACGGTCTCGGGCGCACCCTCACAGTTTGGTGTAAAACTTTTTATGGTGCCATCGTCGTTATACTCAACATCGTAAAGGGACGGCGCGTAAATGCCGCAAATTTTTGTCGCCTCTAACAAAAACTGCTTTCGTGAATAGCCGTTTTGTTTTGCATATACCAGCAAATCGCATAACTGGGTAAGTTGTGTTTCGCCCTCGCCGATAGCAAAAAGGTCAATAAAATCGGCAAGCGGTTCGGGGTTGTAGGCACACGGCCCGCCCGCAATTACAATGTTGTCAAGCCCTTGGCGCTCACTTGCTTTTATAGGCACACCGCCCAGTTTAAGCATATTAAGAACTGTCGGGTAGCACATTTCGTACTGAAGCGTAAAGCCGATAATATCAAATTCGTAAAGCGGAGTTTTGCTTTCAAGCGAATAAAGGGGCAACCCGTTTTTTTCAAGTTCCGCTTCAAAATCGGGCCACGGCTGACACACCCGCTCGCACCAAAACTCGTCACGCGCGTTTATCGCGCTGTAAAGAATACGGTAGCCAAGGCAACTCATGGCAATATCGTAAATGTCGGGAAAACAAAAAGCAAACCGCAGTTTTACTTCGTTTTTGTTCTTGACACATTCAAACATCTCACCGCCTGTGTACCGCGCGGGCTTTTGCACAAGCGGCAGTATAGAGCCAAGGCGCAACTCGTCTATTTTCATAGTGTTTTAACTCCAATCAGCATTACTGCAAGATAAATACAAATTATAATAAGCGAGAGGTTAAACCCGCTTTTAATAAGTATTATAACAGATAATACCGCAAGGGGCAACAAGAATATTACCGAAACGGTTTTTGTTGTTTTGCTGCATTTATCGGTTTTGAAAAATCAAAGTTGTTTAAACTGCAAGAAAATATTGACACTTGTAAATATTTATTATACAATTTGTATATAAGCAGTGTTATTTACAGCGAGGTATTAACAAATGCAAAAAATTAGCCTGATACAAAACAAAATGTATAAAATGGTTATAAAAATACTAATATGGACTATTGCGGTTTTTATGTTGTTATGTTTATTATTTAACACATATAAATATTTTGAGCAGGTGTCTTTTTGGCAAGAAAAATTGGAATTATACGAAATTGAAGATGTATCGGCTTATGACATTGTTAACACCGCATATAAAGGCT
>JAZQJA010000010.1:0-18212 GCA_045541455.1 Eubacteriales bacterium | reverse complement strand
GGTGTTCTACATCAGAACATCCCCTCATTTTTTATTAGTGGTTGGTAATTACTGCATCTACCAAGCCGTATTCTTTTGCTTCTTCTGCTGACATAAAGTTATCTCTTTCAGTGTCCACTTCAATAGTCTCAATACTTTGTCCTGTATTTTGAGCCAAAATTTGATTTAACTTTTGTCTGGTCTTCAATATGTGTTCTGCAACAATCTTAATCTCTGTCGCTTGTCCTCTTGCCCCACCTGAAGGTTGGTGAATCATAATCTCTGAATTAGGAAGAGCATATCTCTTTCCCTTTGCTCCACCTGCCAACAAGAATGAACCCATACTTGCTGCCATACCGATACAAATTGTAGAAACATCGCATTTGATGTACTGCATTGTATCGTATATTGCCATACCGGCAGTGATAGAACCACCAGGTGAATTGATATAAAAACTTATATCCTTTTCGCTGTCCTGTGCTTCAAGATAAAGAAGCTGGGCAACAACAAGGCTTGCCGTTACATCATTTACCTCTTCGGAAAGGAACACGATTCTATCATTTAAAAGTCGTGAATAGATATCGTAAGAACGCTCGCCGCGGCTTGTTTGTTCTACTACTACTGGTACTAAACTCATAATTACTGATTCTCCTAACAGTTATTAATTACTCTGCGTCTTTTTTGGTTGTTGATTTTTTTGCTGCAGTTTTTTTGTCCTCTGTCTTTGCAGACGTAGTTTTCTTAGCAGTTGATTTTTTAGCTGCAGAAACCTTTTCTTCGGTTACTTCTGCATTGTTTTTAACAAGTTCTACTGCCTTACCTACTGCAACATCCATTGTAATTTCAGATGCCGGGATATACATTTTAACCTGAGCAATATCCATCTTATAAGCATCTGCAATCATTTTGTATTCGCTTTCAATATCATCGTCTGCAACAACAATACCTTCAAGTTCAACAATTTTCTCTAAAGCCAAACGTGTTTTTACCTGTTTTTCAGCTTCGGGGATATAATTTTTCTTAAATCCGTCAATGTCAGTACCCATATACTGAGCATAAAGTTCTAAACTTAAGCCTGAACCTGCAAGTCTTTGCTCAAACTCTGCCATCATCGAATCTACCTTGCGGTCAATCATAACCTGAGGAATTTCAACTTCTGTGTTATTTAAAAGTTGCTCGATTATCTCTGTTTCAAGTTCTGACTCTGAACGGTTATTGTTCTGTTCTTTAAGTTTCTTTTTAATATCTGATTTGAGTTCTGCAAGAGTATCAAACTCACTTACATCCTTTGCAAACTCATCATCTACTTCGGGAAGTTGAATTTCTTTTACTGCATTTACTTTCACCTTGAATACAGCGGCCTTACCTTTGAGTTCTTCTGCATGGTATTCTTCGGGGAATGTAACATTTACATCACATTCTTCACCTGCTGTTTTACCAACAAGTTGCTCTTCAAAACCGGGGATAAAACTGCCTGAACCGAGGCTTAAGTCATAACCTTTTGCTGCGCCACCTTCAAAGAGAACACCATCAACAGAGCCTTCATAATCAATGTTAACTGTATCACCATCTTTTGAAGCACGCTCTACCTCAATGATTCTTTGGTTCTGTCTACGAAGCGATTCAAGTTCTGACTTAACCATTGTTTCTGTTACATTATAGACTTTCTTTGTAGCTTTTATACCCTTATAATTTTTAACATCAACTTCAGGTTTTACAGTTACTGTGGCTTTGAACTCAAAACCTTCGGCATCAATAGTTGTAATCTCAATTTCAGGGTTATCAATAGGGCTGATGCCTGCTTCAGCCACAGCCTCATCATAAGCTGCAGGATAAAGAGCGTTTACTGCATCTTCATAAAATACGCCTTCACCGTAAAGTTTCTCAATCATTTTTCTGGGAGCCTTACCCTTACGGAAACCGGGAACAGTCATTTTTTTGATGTTTTTGTTAAAAGCAGCATCAACTGCCTTTTTAAACTCATCGCCTTTAACCTCTACGATAAGTTCGACTGTGTTTTTGTCTGTCTTTTTGTTTTCCTTTAAATTCATATTTATATATACCTCCAATTAGTTACATATTAACTGATATATTTTATATAGAAAGCGGCAAAAAGTCAATAGAATCGGCAGAAACTAAGCAAAAGTTTATGCCAAAATTTTCACCTGTGACTGCTTTTTTGATTGAAGGGCCATGAAGGTGACCGTAATAGCAGTTTTTTACATCATATTTTTGCATAAGTTCGATAAACGGCATTGCAGCATAATCATCATAAACCGGCGGATAATGAAAAAAGGCAACGCGCTCTAGTCCGTCAGGTGTTGATTTTAAAGATCGTTCAAGACGACCTGCTTCACGAACAATTATTTTTTTATCGTTTTCACTACAGGACTGCGTTTCTGGTGTCCAGCCACGAGTGCCGCAAATTGCAACATTGTTTACCACAAAACTGTTATTATACAAAAAATCAATCGAATTAATTGAATTTGAAAGTAAAAACTTTTTCATTTTTGTAACGGTATCCCACCAATAATCATGATTACCCTTTAAAATGATTTTTTTACCAAAAAGGCTGTCAATCAATTTAAAATCGTCAAGAGCTTGATGAAGTGACATAGCCCATGAAATATCGCCTGCCAGTACAACCGTATCTTGTGGTTTAACAATATTATTCCAGTTGGAAACCAATTTCTTTGTATAATCAGTCCAAGCACCGCCAAAAACATCCATCGGCTTATCGGCATTTTCTGAAAGATGTAAATCACCGATTACAAATAATGACAAATGAAACTTCCTCCAAAATTTACTAAAATAATTTTGATTTTTATGAACAGAATAGTTTGTGAAAGGAGCTGTTAAGAATGGACAATCAAACCAATCAGGGCGTTGTTTGTGAAGTAAAAAACTGTTACTACCACACAACAAACGACAAGTGCACTGCTGAAAAAATCGAAGTGTGCAACTGCAAAACATGCGGTACTGACAAAAATGAAACATTTTGTTCAACTTACCGCGAAAAAAGCGAAAACTAAAATAAGTTCCTTTTCAAGCCGCCTCAAATGAGGCGGCAGCTTTTTTATAGGCCTAAAAATTCGTAAACTTTTTGTGTCATCTCATCTTTTTTGCAATACTCTGTAAAACGACTCTGCTTATTTTCAAGATTTTTAAGAGAAGACGGTATTTCAACACCTGAAATTTTATTTAACATTTCAAAAAGTTCAAATTCATTTTCAACATTTGGCTTTGTCGAAATACCTTCAATAACACTTGCAGGGAATTTATACGGGCTTGCAGTTGATAAAATAACGGTTTTATTTTCACACTTTATCTGTTTTGATACAGAATATGCAACCGCTGTATGCGGATCCATTACATAATTATATCTTTCATAAGCATCTCTTATTGCTTCAACTGTTGCTTTTTCGTCAGCATAGCCTGCTAAAAACTCGCATTTTATAGATTTTAAAAGATCTTCATCAACCGAATATTTACCGGTTTTATTCAACTTATTCATATAATCTGCAGTTTTTTTATCATCACTACCGCTCATTATAAACAAAAGACGCTCAAGGTTTGAAGATATAAGAATATCCATTGAAGGTGAAATCGTAGTATAAAAATCACGATTTCTATCATACACACCGGTGTTTATGAAATCGGTAAGGACATTATTACAATTTGATGCACAAACAAATTTGCCTGCAAAAAGGCCCATTTTCTTAGCGATAAAGCCTGCAAGGATATCGCCAAAATTACCAGTAGGTACAACAAAGTCAAGCTTGTCCCCAAATTTTATTTCACCGCGTTTTACAAGGTCTGCGTATGCAGAAAAATAGTATACAATCTGAGGAACAAGTCTGCCCCAGTTAATAGAATTGGCGCTTGAAAATACAAATCCGCCGTCCTGCAATTTTTTAATGGTATCTTCGTTGCCAAAAATCTTTTTTACGCCGTTTTGGCAATCGTCAAAGTTACCGATTATACCCATAACGCCTGTATTATCACCCGACTGAGTTGTCATTTGCTTTTTCTGAACTTCGCTGACACCGTCTTTTGGATAGAACACAAGGATTTTTGTACCCTCTACATCACAAAAGCCCTCAAGCGCTGCCTTTCCGGTATCACCGGAAGTTGCAACAAGAATTACAACTGTTCTGGTTTCGCCTTTTTTACGCATTGCAGTGGTAAGCAACCACGGGAGAATTTGAAGAGCCATATCTTTGAAAGCACAAGTAGGGCCGTGCCAAAGTTCTAAAACATAATTATCATCATCAAGTTTTGTAACGGGAGTTGGCTCGTCACCACCAAATTTTACAGCAGAATAAGCACCATTGACACATGCATCAAGTTCTGCATCGGTATAATCTGTCAAAAATTTAGATAGAATTGTTTTAGCACGGGCTTTATAATCCATATTTGTCAGTGCTGAAATTTCTTCCGTCGAGAGAGTGGGTATGCACTCAGGCATAAACAAACCGCCATCACTTGAAAGTCCACGGATAATTGCATCTGAAGAGTCAATTTTGATGTTACTGTTTCTTGTACTAATGTAGTTCATTTTTTTAGTGTCCTTTATATTTTCATTAAATATTTTTTTACATTTTCATAAGTATCGGGAAATTGTTCGATTAAAACGCCGATATCTTGTAGTGAGTTAATTTCGCAAGGAAGCTCATCACAACCGTCAAAATCTGCGCCAAATGCAATATTTTGCTTTCCGCCAAGCGATATTATATGTTGTACGTGAGCCATCAAATCTGCAATTTTTGCCGGAGTTGTGATTTTTATAAACGGAGCATACAGGTTTAAACCTATAAGTGACTGTTTTTCAATAAGCCTTATTATATTGGCATCTGTAAGATTTCTTTTATGCTTACAAATTGTATAACAGTTTGAATGTGTTGCGACTGCTAAAAGGTCAGTTGCAAGAATATCTGCTGTCGAAAGATGGTTAAGATGCGAAACATCTATTGAAATACCGCGGGATGACAGCAAATCAGCAACCCGAAGTCCCAAAGGCGTTGCACCATAAATACTGTCTACACCACCTATAAGTGCACTACCCGAGTTATAGCAAAGTGACAAAAAGCAAATATGATTTTGCTCTAAATAATCAACTCGCGCTATATTTTCATCAGTATTATCACCAAAAAAGTTTCCACCCTCTACCGACAAAACTGCCAAAGTTTTATTATTTTTTTGGGCGTATTCAATATCAGACTTT
Organism: Eubacteriales bacterium; assembly: GCA_045541455.1. Taxonomy (GTDB): domain Bacteria; phylum Bacillota; class Clostridia; order Oscillospirales; family QAKW01; genus RGIG9041. Next base: position 13,009 of record JAZQJA010000010.1, on the reverse strand, counting down.
TGTCGATACAAATGTAAGTTATCGGTATTATGTACTATTTGCAGAGAGTTTTCAAGCATTTTTTGAAAAAAACCAAACTTATCTTGTATTTTTTCGGGAATATACATCGCAAAAGTTTGTATTGACGGACTAAATTTTTCAAGTGACTTTTTTGTTATATGCAACACATTACTGTTTAAATCTATATTTTTTGCAAAACATACACCAAGTGTGTCACAATGTAAATCCGCATACATAAAAATCAGTTCCCTTCAAAAGCGTTTTTTATATGATTAACATTAAAATGCAAACCGTTTGTTTTAAGTTCTATTACATCAAATCTGAAGCTGCAGTTGTCAAGATGTTTATACAGTATATAACGCTGTGCGGTTTTTATGATTTTTTTCTGTTTATAGATATCAACTGCAAAAGCAGGAGCAGCTATTGAGTTTGGACCGCGAGTTTTTACTTCTACAAATACAACGGTTTCAAATTTTTTTGCTATAATATCTATTTCGCCGAATCGGGAATGATAATTTGTATCTAATATAAGATAGCCGTGAAGGCGCAGATAAGCCTTTGCTATCCGTTCTCCAGTCCTACCTGTCATATCTTTTTTAGAAAAGATGGACGATGAACAGGGGTTACACCGTAAGTCCGAATTGCTTCGATATGGGCTTTAGTTGCATAGCCTTTATGCTGTTCGAATTTATATTGTGGGTACTGTATTGCAAGTTCAGTTATAAGTCTGTCACGCGAAACCTTTGCTAAAATTGAAGCGGCTGCAATACTTGGGGAAATGCTGTCACCCTTAACAACTGTGCGCGTTTCACACTCAAAATCCCTTGCTATATTACCATCAACCAATGCCAAATCTACCTTTACGCTTAAAGCCTTAACCGCACGGCGCATTGCAAGCATTGCAGCGTTTAAAATGTTTAACTGCTCTATTTCTTCTACTGTTGCAAACGCCACTGCATAACTCACGGCATTTTGCGTTATCTCGTCAAACATTTGTTCACGGCGTTTTGGGGACAGTTTTTTACTATCATTAAGATATTTATTATTATAACCATCCGGCAAAATTACTGCTGCAGCACATACGGGACCGCAAAGGCAACCACGACCTGCCTCATCTACGCCACAGATAACTGCATGTCCGTTTGCATGTTCCTCATTTTCTATTACATAATCAAGCATTAGGAACCTCCAACGACAATCTGCCAAATTTTCCTGCACGAAACTCATCAAGAATAATTCGTGCGCCGCGTTCATAGTCAAAATCACCGCCACGAAGGATAAAACCGCGGCGCTTACAAATTGCCTCATAGATTTCAAGCGAGGTTTCTGCTTGTTTTACAGTATCACCAAAACGATTTGCAAGGCAATCTGGATACTTATCAGTTAGTGTTTCAATAAGCTTAAGTGCTAATGTTTCTATATCCATTACATCATCTTTAATAGCACCGGTGAAGGCAAGGTTAAAGCCTGTTTGCATATCTTCAAACTTATTCCAGAGAATACCTGGAGTATCAAGCAATTCAAAGTTTGAAGAAAGAGTTACCCACTGACCACCGCGTGTAACACCAGGTCTATCCTGCGCGATAACAGTTTTACGTTTGCAAAGAGAGTTTATAAGAGTGCTTTTACCTGAATTGGGTATACCGCAAATCATCATACGGACTGTTTTTTTCATACCTTTTGCGGCATAACGGTCAATTTGTTCTTTTAACATTTCAAACGCCGCAGGAACAATATCATTTACACCCTTACCGTTTGCAAGGCAAACCGCTATTGCACCCCTTCCTTGCGCCCTGAAATAATTCAGCCAACGCGATGTGACATCAGGATCTGCAAGGTCGGTTTTGGTTATTATCATAAGACGCTTTTTATTTTTTAACAACTTATCAAAATCCGGATTCTGAGAAGAGCGGATACATCGTGCATCAACTGTTTCTGCCACTATATCAACAAGAGATATATTTTTTTCAATATAGCGGCGAGTTTTAGTCATATGCCCCGGGAACCACTGTATATTCATTTCTCTATCAGTCATAATTACCTCACTGTTCCAAAGCGCGGGAATAGTCGCAGCACAAGTCTGCCGAGAATATCATTTTCACTGACTGTACCGATTTCAATATATCGGCTATCCATTGATTCACCGCGGTTATCACCAAGCACAAATACCCTTCCCTCTTCTACTGTATACGGAAGTTGTGTTGAACGTGCAAAGGTTTCTACACCTGTGATATAACTTTCATCTAACTGTTTACCATCGACATATACCAAACCGCCTGAAATATCAACTGTCTGGCCTTCTGTTGCAATAACACGTTTAACAAGTACACTTTTACGATTTGGACTGTAAAAACAAATTATATCGCCTTGTTTGGCTTCGTAAAAAAGGTTAGAAACAACAAGACGCTCACCGTCTGAAAGGGTAGGGTCCATTGATGGACCGTCAACTACGAAAATTCTAAACAGCAAGGTAAAAATAACAAGAACACAAACTGCTGAAATTACAACAGAATCAAGTAGCTCAAAAATTTCCTTACACCAATTTATTTTTGTTTTTGTATTTTGCTCATTCATTATAAATAAACCTCGGAATATAATTTTACAACTTAATATTATATATCATTTGTTTGCATTTTTCCATAGTTTTGATAAATTTGCATATTAAAAATTCCGTGGATATTAATCCACGGAATTTTATTTACGAAGGTAATTAAATTACTTAAGTTCAACCTTAGCGCCAGCTTCTTCAAGTTTAGCTTTGATTGATTCTGCGTCGTCTTTAGAAGCGCCTTCTTTAACAGCCTTAGGAGCACTCTCAACGAGTTCCTTAGCTTCTTTAAGGCCAAGACCTGTGATTTCACGAACAACCTTGATAACGTTGATTTTCTTGTCGCCAACTTCAGCAAGGATAACATCGAAATCAGTTTTCTCTTCAACAGCAGCAGCTGCGGGGCCAGCAGCAGCAACAGCTACAGGAGCTGCAGCGCTTACGCCAAATTCTTCCTCGATTGCTTTAACGAGGTCTGCAAGCTCCATTACATTAAGAGCTTTGATATCTTCAATAAACTTTGCAATATCTGCCATGGTAAAATTCCTCCAAATAAATAATTTTTGTTTTTAGATTATGCAGGGGTTGATTCGTTCTTTTGGTCAGCAACAGCCTGCAATGCACGTGCAAGACCTGAAATGTTGCCGTTGAGGGCATACAACAGCATACAGAGAAGTTGCTCTCTGCCAGGCATTTTTGAAAGTTTAATAACTTCTTCAACTGAAATTACTTTACCTTCCATTATGCCGCCCTTGATTTTAAAGTTTTCATTTTTCTCGGCAAAATTACCGATAACTTTAGCTGCAGAAACATGGTCGTCTGAAACTGCGAGAGCGGTTGTTCCGTTAAGTATGTCATCAAGACCCTCAATGCCTGCTTCTTTAGCTGCAAACTTTGTGAGAGTGTTTTTAACAACACTGTACTTAACGCCGGCTTCTCTGAGTTCTTTACGAAGCTTTGTATCATCTGCAACATTGATGCCGCTATAATCAACAAAAACACCTGTTGTTGCATTTTTGAGTTGTTCTGTTAAAGTAACAACTACCTGCTGCTTTGCTTCTAATACCTTTTTGCTCGGCACTTTAAGTTTCACCTCCGTAAAAATTTCAAATAAAATACTCCCGACACAGCAGACGTGCCGAGAGTATAACAAAAAACATTGTTTTTTCTTCTCGGCGGGCGTAATTTAAGCGTTTTACAACGCACCTGCTGTCTGCGAAGTTTATTTACCTTAGTATATTAACATAGTTTGAAAACCATGTCAATAGTTTTACTGTAATTTGCTTGTGTTAATGCGGATACCGGGGCCCATTGTAGATGCTATTGTGCAGCTCTTAATATACTGACCTTTAGCAGCCGACGGTTTTGCTTTAACAATTGCACCGATAAGTGTGTCAAAGTTTTCAGTAAGTTTTTCTTTACCGAAAGAAACTTTACCCATCGGGCAGTGAATGATGTTGGTTTTATCAAGTCTATACTCAATTTTACCAGCTTTGATTTCAGCAATAGCTTTAGCAACATCCATTGTAACTGTACCTGCCTTGGGGTTAGGCATAAGACCCTTAGGACCAAGAACTCTACCAAGACGACCTACAACGCCCATCATATCGGGAGTTGCAACTACAACGTCAAATTCAAACCAGTTTTCGTTTTGAATTTTCGGAATAAGATCTTCAGCACCTACATAATCTGCACCGGCAGCTTTAGCTTCATCAGCCTTTTCGCCTTTTGCAAATACTAATACGCGGGTTGTTTTACCTGTACCATGGGGAAGAACTACAGCACCTCTAACCTGCTGGTCAGCGTGACGAGAGTCTACACCAAGTTTTACATGAATTTCGACTGTTTCATCGAATTTAGCTTTTGCTGTTTGTACTACAAGCTCCATAGCTTCTTCTATATCGTACTGTTTTGACGAATCACGAAGCTTAGCGCTTTCGAGATATTTTTTTCCTCTTTTCACCTATTAATCCTCCATTCGTGGTATTGCGGAAATTTCCTCCCACCTGCAAAAAGTAATTATTCTTCGACTGTTACGCCCATGCTTCTTGCAGTGCCTGCTACCATACTCATTGCAGCTTCTAATGAAGCAGCATTAAGATCGGGCATCTTTGTTTCAGCGATCTGTTTTACTTGCTCTTTAGTAAGTTTAGCGACCTTTGTTTTATTCGGTACGCCTGAACCGCTTTCAATACCTGCTGCCTTTTTAATAAGAACAGCTGCAGGCGGAGTTTTTGTGATGAAAGTAAAAGAATGGTCCTGATAAACAGTGATTACAACAGGAATGATGTAACCGATATCGTTCTTTGTTCTTTCGTTGAACTCCTTAGTAAAAGCCATGATATTAACACCGTGCTGACCGAGTGCCGGACCAACAGGCGGTGCGGGAGTGGCTTTACCTGCGGGGATTTGAAGTTTGATGTAACCTGTAACTTTTTGTGCCAACTTGAACACCTCCTAAAAAAATGTGGTAAAATAGCGGAAAGATATTCTCTCCTCCCACCTGCAACATCAAAAGATATTGCTATATAAACGCAACAGAATGCTGCAGTTTACACAAAATACCATTTGTTTAACCTTTAATAGGCGTCACTTGATTAAACGCCACTTCGACAGGTGTTTCCCTGCCAAACATAGAAACCATAACCTTAAGACGCTTTGTGTCGTTATAGATTTCTTCGACAACGCCAGTGCAATTTGCAAAGCCGCCCTCGATTATCTTGACATTATCACCCTTTGCGAACTCATCTGTATAGACTATCTGTTCAACACCGAGTTTTTTAACCTCTTCCTCTGAAAGCGGAATAGGCTCTGTCGTAGCACCTACAAAACCGGTAACGCCGCGTGTGTTACGAACAATAAACCAAGTGTCATTTGTCATTACCATCTTTACAAGAATATAGCTTGGAAAGATTTTGCGCTCGCGCTCTTTAACAACACCTTTTTCATTTGTCTCAACAACAATTTCTGTCGGCACCTTAATATCTTGAATCATATTTTCGAGTTTTCTATTCTCTATAATCTTTTCAAGATTTGCCGCAACCTTGTTTTCGTAACCGGAATATGTATGAACTACATACCACTGTGCACTATCAGACATATCGTTTCTCCTTACCTTAATAATTAACCAAGTATATTCGGTAAATCATTGAGAGCGAACTGGAGAACTGTAGTAAATAAAAAGTCAAGAACCCATACAAACACGCCAACAACAAGACATGTTACCAATACAACGATTGTATTGTTAAGAACCTGCTTTGGTGATGGCCAGATTATTCTTTTGAAGGTTTCTATTCTTACTTCTTTGAAAAAGTTTCCGACACGTTTGAAAACTGACGGTTTCTTTTCCTTTTTAGCCTTTTCTGCCATTTTTGGCTCCTCCTTGACAAACTTTTAATAATTACGAATAATTACTTTGTTTCTTTATGCAATGTGTGCTTTTTGCAGAATCTGCAATACTTGTTCATTTCAAGTCTGTCGGGATCGTTCTTTTTGTTCTTCATTGTGTCGTAATTTCTCTGTTTGCATTCTGTGCATGCAAGTGTAATCTTTACGCGCATATTCGGCACCTCCTGTTTTGCCTCCCTGTGTATATTATAGGATATTTTTTTGCACAAAAAAATAAGCCCTATGACAGGTAACTTGAATTATAACACAAGCAGTTTGTCCAGTCAATAGTTTTTTGAAAAATTTTTACATAGTAAAAGCCGGCTGTTTTTTAGCAACAACAACCGGCTGTTTTATAAATTTTTTATGAAATTTTAAGGTCCAACCGCACTCGCTCTGACAACATTGAAATAAACTCTCCATTAGTGGGTTTTCCTTTACTGCTTTTTACAGTATAACCGAAAATGTTGTTTAAAACGTCAACATCCCCACGTTGCCACGCCACCTCTACTGCATGTCGAATTGCCCTCTCAACTCTTGAAGGTGTTGTATCATTATTTTTAGCTATTGTAGGATACAATTCTTTAGTTATTGCTTTCAATATACGGCGATTATCAAGTGACATCATAATTGATTCGCGAATGTAATGATAACCACTTATTGAAGCAGGTACTCCAACTTCATGCATTACGCCGGACACGTAATTCAGTAATTCAAATTTATCATTTATGTGCACTGTTTTGTTGCCAAAATTTATTTCATTTTTCCTTTCATGCGCTGCACGTATTTTTGCATCTACATAAGTATGGTCAAAAGGAATTAATGTCACTATATCAACTCCATGACTCAATACATTATCAATAACACAACCACCGCCTATCCCCATAGCAACCACAAAAACAGGCATGGGACTGATTTGTTTTTCCTTCAACTGATCGATCACACCGCAAATATCCATGTCAATAAGATATGCATCAGATATAACTACATCAGCATGGTTTTTCAATATCATTTCAAGCGCCACATTGCCCGAATCGGTATTACCTACAATTTCATAATTGTATTCTTTTAAAAATGTGCATACTTTGTTTGCACTTTCATTTTTAGTTTGTGCTATCACCGCTTTTAGTACCTTATTCATTGTTGTACTCCTTAAAATGTAAAATATTGTAAATAACAGTATAACACACAAATTGGAAAAAATATACATTTTTTGTCGAATATTTTTTGTAAAATTTTTAAAACAACTTATGCTTGACGGTGGTTATATTATACAATATAATATATATGTAGAAATTTTTGTTGTAAACAAAGGTGGATTATGGGTAAGAATATTGCAATATTAACAATGTCATTAAACATAGGCGGTGCAGAAACTCACATTTACGAACTTGCTTGTGCTTTGTCGGAAAAAGGACACAATGTTGCTGTTTTTTCAGCAGGTGGTGTATATGCGGATAAATTAAAAGAAAACGGTATCACGCATATTACAGCGCCTCTTAACAAAAAAGATTTTAATAGTTTAAAACAGTCGTACAAGCTTGTAAGTGATTATGTAAAACAAAACAAGCCTTGTGTTATTCATTCTCATACCAGAATTTCTAATTTAACAGCATTTGCTGTTTCAAAAAAACTCAACATTCCATTTGTTTCAACTGTTCACTTTAATTTCAGCACAGGTTTATTGCAGAAAATGCTTACCAAATGGGGAGACAGGGCTATTGCAGTTAGCGAAGATTTGAAAAATTATGCTGCAGATAACTACGGCTTTGATAAAGAAAAAATTTCAATTACTGTTAATGGCATCAATCTTAACACATTCAAGCACAATCCATCGCCTGAATTTAAATCCTCACTTGGTATCGATGTTAACGCAAAAGTAATACTTTGTGTTTCTCGGTTAGACGAAGTTGCAGGAAAGCACGTGCATCATGTGCTTACTATGGCAAAAGACATTTATAAAAACAACAACGATGCAAATATAGTAATCGTCGGTGGCGGAACAAGACTTAAAGAGTTTACAAAACTGGCAAATGAAATCAACGCTCAAACAAAAGACGGTTTTATACGCCTTTTAGGGCCTCAAACTGATATATATAAATATTGCAATATTGCTGATTTATTTATAGGTATTTCTCGTTCAGCTCTTGAAGCAATGGCGTGTAAAGTACCAACAATACTTCTTGGAAACAGTGGATACCTTGGTTTATATTCCAAAGAGTCGGAGCCAATGTGTATCGACACCAATTTCACATGCAGAAATTGCCCCTACCCTGATGATAATGTCATAATCGAACTCATTCATGACATGCTTTCTAACCCACATAAATACGAAGACAATGTAAACGGCGGTTATGAGATTGTAAAGAACAGATATTCTGTTGACAGAATGGCAAATGATGCGCTTGATGCTTATCAAAAAGCATTAGATGATATAAGACCGTATGATATTATGATTTGCGGTTATTACGGAAGACACAATCTAGGTGACGATATGGCGCTAAAAGCACTTATCGACAACGCCGAAAATGTCAACAAAGCTAAAAGACTTTTGCTTCTCACAGCAAATACAGAATATATTCCTCACGGAAACATAGAAAGATGCATTCACAGATTTGATATACCTAAAATAGTTAAATACTTAAAGCAAACAAAGATGTTTTTGCTTGGAAGCGGATCGATTTTACAAGATGCAACTTCATCACGTTCGATTTTTTACTATTTGTTTGTTTTAAAGCAAGCTCTATTTGCTAACTGTGCTACAATGTTATACAGTAACGGCATTGGACCGATAAATAACTTTAAAAATAAAAAGAGTACCGTTAAACTTTTAAATAAAGTCAATATGATAACGGTCAGAGATAGAAAATCTCTTGTTTATCTGCGTTCAATAGGTGTTGATAACGAAAATATTGAAATCACAGCAGATGAAACTTTCACTCTTAAAAATGCTGAAACACATGACAAAAAGTATTTGAAAGAAGACAAAAAATATCTTTGTATAAATTTGCGGGAAATAGGAATCAGTAATACATTTTGTGATAATTTTGTAAAATTCATAGATGCCATTGCAAACAAATACGGATATACTCCTGTATTATTACCTATGCATTATTCTCAAGACATGCACATTTTAAGCCGCATTTCGTCAATGCTTGAATGTGAACATATTTTAATCGATGAAAAACTACCGCATGAGCAAGTATTAAGTATTTTATCACAGTGCGAAATGGCTATTATCGAACGATTGCACGCAGTAATATTCAGTTGCATTTACAGCAAACCGTTTTTAGCAATAAATTATGACCCTAAAATTTTGTCTTTTTGCACTGAAATGGGTATGGAAGACTATGTTTTGGATATAGAATCATTTGATATAGATTCTGCATTGACTCAGTTTGAAAATTTATATAAAAATAAGGATACAATCATTTTAAGTCTCAAACAAAAAACCGATGACAAACGGGTTTTAGCAGAGAACAATGCAAAATATGCCGCACGATTTTTGAGGTGACAATGAGAATTTTGGGTATTGATTACGGTGACAGACGCACCGGTGTTGCTGTTTGTGACGAAACAGAATTTCTAGCAAGCGGAATAGGAAATATAACTGGCAGCGATATGGACAAGGTGGCTCTAGAGGTCGCAAGAATCTACAATGAGCAAAATGCAAAAAAAATTGTACTCGGTCTGCCAAAAAATATGGACGGCAGTGAAGGCTTTCGTGCAAAACATACATATGATTTTGCAGACAAATTAAAATTGCTGTTGCCAGATACAGAAATAATTATGTATGACGAACGAATGACAACGCTTGCTGCAGCTCAATATATGAACATAACAGATGTGCGCGGAAAAAAAAGAAAAAACACCATTGATACGCTTGCGGCAAAAATAATTTTGCAAGATTATCTTGATTCAAAACGATGAAAAATCGATTAGCTATTATTTTAGTTGTATTGTTGCTGTTTTGCAGCAGTTGCTCTCAAAGTCGTACAAACGAATACATTTTCGCAATGGATACATATATTAGCCTTGATATATACGGTGATGACAGTGTCCATAAAAATATTAAAAATGAGATAACACGTTTAGACAATCTGTTTTCTGTAACAAACGAAAATTCAGACGTTTCAAAAATAAATTCAAGCAGCAGTACAGCAGTTGATGACGACACTAAAAATATTATCAGTCGTGCGTTAGAGTTATCATCACTTACTGACGGAGCATTTGACATAAGTATTTACCCCGTCGTTTCTTTATGGGGGTTTACCAAAGAAAGCCACTATATACCAAATCAAAATGAAATTGATGATGCATTAAAAAAAGTTGGGTATAAAAAAATATCGCTAAACGGCAACAGCGTTTCAACCGACTGTGAAATAGACCTTGGTGCAATTGCCAAAGGGTTCACTTGTGATAAAATACTTGATATTTTAAAAAGAAGTCAAGCCAAAAGCGCTGTAATATCTATGGGTGGTAATGTTTTACTTTACGGTAAAAAGCCAAATGGTGAAAACTGGCGAGTCGGAATACAGCATCCTACAAAGTCAGATGAAATTATTGGAACTTTATCAACTCATGATGTTTCGGTCGTAACTTCCGGAAGTTATCAACGTTATTTTGAACAAGAGGGTAAACGCTATCATCATATAATCGATACCAAAACAGGAAGACCTGCAGATTCGGGAATTTTATCTGTCACAATTATTTCAAACGATGCCACTGCAGCTGATGCATTATCCACAGCACTTTTTGTTATGGGCAGAGAAAAAGCTGAAGATTTTTGGCATAAGCAAAAGAATTTTGAAATGATTATAGTTGATGAAAACTATAATGTTTTTATTACCGAAGGGCTTAAGGACTGTTTTGTTTTAAAAGATTTAAACTACAATTTAAAAGTAATAATATAAACCATCCAATGCATATATAGTAATAAAGTATGCAAAGGATGGTTTTTATTAATGTATTACACCTGCGACCAAAGGGCAAAAGAATTTGCAACGTATATAATTGAAAATAATGCAACAGTAAGACAGACTGCAAGCCAATTTAACATTTCAAAATCAACCGTACATAAAGATGTGAGTTACAGACTTAAAAACATTGATTTATCTCTATACCGTCAAGTTAAAGCCGTATTAGATAAAAATTTAAAAGAAAGGCACATACGCGGCGGAATTGCGACAAAAAATAAATACAAAGCTATGAAACATAAAAAATGATTTTTCATAGCCGGCATTCACAATAAAAAGCTCATAGTTAGAGAGGTTTTCCTCTAACCATGAGCTTTTATTATATTTTTTAAAAGTGTTTTTGCCGCCTCATACTGTGCTACATACGATGAATCATTTTCTGCTTTTGTTTTATCTAAAGTGCGAAGGCACAAATAATACTGATCACTAAGCATGTTCGAACCGGTGAGGTTTTCAAACATACCGCTGTTATAAATTTCAAAACGGTCACCGATTAAGTACGGCGAATTACCAAGGCTTGAAATATCTGCCAAGAAGCCGCCGCCTTTAAGTTCGTTATAGTTTTGTTCATCAACCAAAAACAAAACATTTTTACCTGCTGCAAGATTTGCAGAACGGGTAGCGTTAGCACTATTGTGTTGTTGCACAGTTGTACCATAATAAATTGTTATAAACTGTGTATTGGCAACACCGTCACCGTTTACATCCTGAACATATTTATCAAACAGAGCGCTTAATTCATCTGTTTCATAATAGCCGTTTTCCCCACCATGCGTCATAAACAATACATTTACATCGAAGTTGCGGCGGCTTTTACAACTGTTTATACAAACTACCAAAACAACAAGTGCAATTATACCCGCAAATAAATAGTTTTTATAGTAATACCAAAAATTTGATATTTTTTGTTTTAATGTCATCAATTATCACCCTTTAAAAATTATTCTAGCACAAACATAATGTTTATTCAAGTGAAACGACAAATATTAACAATACGTACATTTAATTCGAATTTCGTTGTCGTATTTCCATATTACGCCAATTATAAAAGCCATATAAATCGTTTACAAGAAATGCAGCAAAGCATATTACTACTGATATATATGAAAACTCTGTTTTCGAGGCAAGCAACCACAAAACGATAAGCACTATATCATTTGCAGCATAGGCAATGGCAAAATAAGGACTGCGCCTGAAAGTTAAATAAACAGCAAAAAAGCTTGTTGCCACTGAAAAAGTGCTAATAAGTAAATATGACGTGTTGAAATACTTTAATACAAAATAAAAAGCCGTTGTAACAACTATAGTTAATACAAGCATTAACCATATTTCATTTTTACTTATATGATTTACTCTAACTTCCGTCTTGTTGTTTTGATAGGGATTTTTGAGCCAGCTGATGAGAGCAAGAAAAGCCATAGGTCCAGTCATACCCATATATGTTATCATTTCACCATAATAGCAAAAAGAATACGAAATAATACCATATAGTATACTAAATATAACCATTAAAAATTGGCCAAAAGGATTTCCTTTTGCATTATATATAAGTGAAGTTGCACCTATTAACGATGTGAACAAAGTTAAATAATTATTTCTGTCAAATGCAACAAAAGAAACAACTATGAACAGCGCAGACATTGCCCATAAAGAAAGTTCAAATTTTGTAAAATAATTTTTCATAACATCTCCATAAAAAAAGCATTCGTTGCATATCTTCTAAGACCTAACGATATGCAAACGAATGCTGAACATTCACTACCCGGTGGCAGTTTATATTTTATTCTGATAGGGGTTTCATCGTGGGGATTTAGGCGGGATAGATCTTATACCCTTATTTATCCTGCCTTTTCCTAACTTTGTTACTCTAATTTGTTTTCATTGCAGAAAACAACCTTTCATAATATGGCATAACTTTATTCCATTTGTCGTAAAATCTGTCGTAAAAATTTGAGGTTGTTTACATTGTTGAGCAAAGAAACATGTATCCTCTAAGCTAGATAATTACTGTTTTTTCATCTGTCGCAGGAACATCAACACCGCTAATACGAGCAGAACGGCAGCATATCCAAGCACCCACCAAAGATGCGGAAAAATC
>JAZQJA010000009.1:0-17577 GCA_045541455.1 Eubacteriales bacterium | reverse complement strand
AGTATGTAGAAAAGATATAATCTTCACATTGCTTTTGAGCGGCACGTCTTGACAAAAATGCAACAGTTTCACCTTCATTTTGGGTGATTTTTTCAACCACAAAACATACCGGTTTATTAACACGGGTGATTATTGCAACATCTTTCACTATATTTTCTCGAATACCAAGTGCTGCCTCTTCTCGCGGAATGATACCCTTTATATTTCCAAACCGCAAATGCAGATTATGTTCAGAATCACACATAATACATTTTGACTGTAATATTCTGCCTTCATTCATAGCGCGTGTTAAGCCTTTAATACCGCATAAATATACACTATCTTCAGGATTAACAATACCTTCAGGTCTGAATTCCTGTTTTTTCATTTTTATCCCTCCAAAAAAGTCCTATATAAAATTTATATGGGAATCCTTTGAATTAATGACGGTATTTTTTATTTTTTCACTTTAATTTTTACTCAATATATGATATAATGTTGTATTATTGTACGGAGGAGCAACATGGATATTAAACTAAATGATATTCTCACAATGAAAAAGCAACACCCATGCGGCGGAAAACAGTTTTTAGTTTTACGCATAGGAATGGATTTTAAAGTGCGGTGTATGACTTGCAAAAGAGAGTTTATGGCGCCTCGTAATAAAATTGAAAAAAGCATTAAAAAAATTGAGAGCGGTGAAAATTTATGATAAATAAAATTAAAGAAATATATGATCATTACAACGAGCTTGGTGAAAAACTTGCCGACCCCAATATTATTTCAGATCAAGCAGCATACACAAAACTTATGCGAGAACATAAGCACTTGACTCCGATAATTGATAAATATAATGAATATATAGAATATGAAAAAAATTACCACGATAGTATGGAGCTTTTGTCTACACAACTTGATGATGAGATGAAAGAACTTGCAGAAGAGGAAATGCGTGAGTCTAAAGAAGGACTTACCAGATGTGAAGAAGAAATTAAAATACTTCTATTACCAAGAGATGAAAATGACGACAAAAACGTTATTATTGAGATACGCGGCGGTGCAGGCGGAGAAGAAGCCGCACTGTTTGCCGCGTCGCTTTACAGAATGTATACAATGTATGCCGAGACAAAGGGATTTAAATACGAAGTGTTAAACCTTTATGACACAGAACTTGGCGGTATAAAAGAGATTTCATTTTCTATAAGCGGTGAAGGTGCTTATTCAAGATATAAATTTGAAAGTGGTGTTCACCGTGTTCAGCGCGTACCCGAAACTGAAAGCGGCGGTAGAATTCACACATCAACCGTTACTGTAGCAGTATTACCTGAAGCCGAAGAAGTTGATTTTGAAATTATACCAACCGATTTACAGATTGATACTTTCCGTTCGTCAGGTGCAGGCGGTCAACATGTAAATAAAACAGAAAGTGCTATCCGAATTACACACTTACCCACAGGTCTTGTTGTTGAATGTCAAGACGAGCGTTCACAACATAAAAACAAAGAACGCGCACTTAAGATTTTGCGTTCAAGACTTGTTGAAATGGATAGAGAAAAGAAAAACGCAGAAATAGCAAGCGAAAGAAAATCTCAGGTAGGCACAGGCGACAGAAGTGAGCGCATAAGAACATACAATTACCCGCAAGGCAGGGTTACTGACCACAGAATCGGTCTTACTTTATATAAACTTGAACAAATATTAAACGGTGCTCTAGACGAGATTATAGACGCACTTATCACAAATGATCAGGCCGAAAAACTCAAAAGTTCTCAGGAGTAAAATGAAAACCAAAATCGCTAAAATCAATTCTGATATAATTGAAAAGAGTGCAATACGTGAGTTTGCAAAAATGATTACAGATGGGAAACTGGTTGCTTTCCCTACCGAAACTGTTTATGGATTAGGCGCAAACGCACTTGATGATAGTGCTGTAAAAAGCATTTTTGCAGTAAAAAACAGACCTGCTAATAATCCTCTTATAGCACACGTTACCAGTCTTGAAATGGCAAACACTATTGCAAAGAACATACCGTTTGAACTGGATATATTATTTAATGCCTTTTGGCCGGGTGCTTTTACAGTTGTACTGGAAAAGCGAGAGTGCGTTCCCGACTCTGTAACAGCAAGCGGAAAAACTGTTGCTGTACGATGTCCGTCACATCCTATAGCACATGCACTTATACAATCTGCCAATGTACCCATTGTTGCACCAAGTGCCAATTTGTCCGGCAAACCATCACCTACTTGTTTTGAGCATGTTTACGAAGACTTGAATGGTAAAATAAGCGGTATTATAAATGGCGGCACCTGCGATATAGGAATAGAAAGCACTGTAGTAATTCCAACGGGCAAAAACAAACTGCGCCTTTTACGGCCTGGTGCTATAACGCCTGAAATGTTGCAAGATAAAGGATTTGAAATTGAAATTGACAAGCACATTTTAACACCTGTAACCGATAATTCGGTTGTAGCATCACCCGGAATGTTATATAGGCATTACGCTCCTAAAGCCAAAATGATGCTTATAAGAGGTAATGACAAAGATGTTATTGAATATATAAATAAACAGATTGCTAACAATTCAAATTGTGGTGTTTTATGTTTTGATAATGAAAGCGGCTGTTTTGCCAACGCCACCGTTATAGAATACGGAACTCCAAACAATCCCCTTTCATTGTCTCACAATTTGTTTTCCGCATTAAGAAAATTTGATTTAACTGATGTTGAAATAATTTATGCAAGAGTTATTGAACCCTGCGGTGTTGGGCTTGGGCTTTACAACCGTATGTTGCGTGCGGCAAGTTTTAATGTTATAGCAATTTAGTTTAAAAGGGAGAAAATATGAGTATCATAGGCCTTACAGGGCACAGCGGCAGCGGGAAAACAACTGTCGCGGCTTATTTGCAAAAATTTGGTTATATTCACATAGACTGTGATAAATTGGTGCACAATAAAATATATACAGACCCCCTAGTCTTAAATGCTTTATGCGATGCCTTTGGAAGCGAGTACATTATCAACGGTACAGTAAACAGAAAATTACTTTCAAAGCTGGTTTTTTCTGATAAAAATGCATACAACAAGCTGATGAATACTATACGGCCATTTATTGTTAGTGCTGTTATAAAAGAAGCAAAAATGCACAATAATAAAATGGTTTTACTTGATGCCCCAACACTTTTTGAGTTTTCACTCGAGAAAATTTGTGACAAGGTAATAGGTGTCGTATCAGACAATGCAGTTGAAAGAATTTGTACACGCGATGGAATTGATGAAAATCTTGCAATTGCAAGATTAAAAAGTCAAAAAGATGCAGATTTTTACAAAAAAAGATGTGATTATATTATAGAAAACAACGGCGATTTGGCATATCTTGAAAAAGCGACAATACAACTTGCAAGTACCATATTGAAAGGAAATTAAACTTGAAAAAATTTATTAAATTTTTTGCTGTACTCGCAATAGTTTGTGCACTGTTGTTAGTGTTTCAATATATGTTGATGTATTTATATCCGCTCAAGTATTCGGAATATGTAGAAAAATACGCAGATAAATATGGTCTTGAGCAAAGCATGGTATATGCAATTATAAAATGTGAAAGCGG
This sequence comes from Eubacteriales bacterium, assembly GCA_045541455.1. Lineage (GTDB taxonomy): Bacteria > Bacillota > Clostridia > Oscillospirales > QAKW01 > RGIG9041. The sequence continues at coordinate 13,994 of JAZQJA010000009.1, read as the reverse complement.
CTTTAAAAAGGATGCACAATCGGGCGCAGGTGCTATCGGCCTTATGCAGATAACATCTGACACATATAAATGGGCAGCAGAAAAAGCCAATGAAGAATTTTTTGGAGAGAATGCACTTTATGATATAAATACAAATATCAAATACGGATGTTTTATTTTTTCAATGTTAAAGCAAGAGTTTAACCACGAAAGTACAGCACTTGCTGCATACAATGCAGGCAGAAGTAAGGTTAAATCATGGCTTAAAGATAACAAATATTCAAATGACGGTACATTACTGCAAAATATTCCCTACCCAGAAACTAAAAAATATGTTTCTAAAGTGTTAAAAGCACAAAAAATTTATAATTTATTATATAAAAGGAGAATTGCAAATGTCGGATAATCTTGTTTATAAAAAGAAAAATGTATTTGAACAAAACGACTCATATAAAGAAATATTTGAAGTGAGTGATCGATATATTGACTTTCTTAACACTTGCAAAACCGAAAGAAAGTGCACAAAATATTTTGAACAAAAAGCAATAGAAAATGGCTATATCCCTCTGGATTTTACAAAAACACTAAACCCCGGTGATAAGTTTTATATTGTAAACAGAAATAAAGCAATATACCTTGGAATTATGGGTAGTGACCCTGAAAATGATGGCATACATATTTCGGCGGCACACATTGATTCACCAAGACTTGATTTAAAGCCGCAACCTCTGTATGAAGACAGTGGCATTGCTTTGCTTAAAACACATTATTACGGCGGTATTAAGAAATACCAGTGGACCGCAATTCCCCTTGCACTTGAAGGCGTTGTTATCACTAAAGACGGAAAAACAATTGATTTTTCAGATAACGGATATACATTTTGCATAAGTGACCTTCTTCCTCACCTTGCCTCTGAGCAGGCAACAAAAACTCTTGGCAAAGCAATTGAAGGTGAAGACTTAAGAGTTTTATGCGGAACAATACCTGACAATGATAAAGATGCTACAGATAAAGTAAAACTTGCTGTTTTGAAAATTTTGAATGAGAAATACGGAATATGCGAACGCGACCTTATAACCGCGGAAATTAGCCTTGTACCAAAACTTTGTGCTGACAGCATTGGTTTTGACAAGAGCCTTATAGGCGCTTATGGTCACGATGACAGAATTTGTGCATGGACTGCATTTGAAGCGCTAATGCAAACTAAAAGCCCAACTCATACTGTGCTTGTTATGCTTGTTGACAAAGAAGAAACGGGGTCTGACGGTGTTACAGGTATGCAAAGCCGATTTTTCGAAATGGTTTTAGACAAAATTTGCGAAGGCAAAAATATGCTTACTGCTTGTTACAACAGCAAATGCTTATCAGCTGATGTAAACGCCGCATTTGATCCTATTTATCCTTCGGTTCTTGACAAGCAAAACGCAAGTGCGCTTGGTTGTGGTCCGACCATAACCAAATATACAGGTGCTCGCGGTAAATCGGGCACTTCTGATGCATCTGCTGAAACTATGGCTTATTTTGCAAAACTATTTGATGACAATAATATTATTTGGCAATCGGGGCTTTTAGGGAAAGTAGATGTCGGCGGCGGCGGTACGGTTGCAAAATATGTAGCAAACAGAAATATTGATACTATTGACATCGGTGTGGGTTTACTATCAATGCACGCACCGTATGAAATCGCGTCTAAAGCAGATGTATATGAAACCGTTAGAGCATTTAAAACATTTATGGAGAATTAACATGGAAAATTACGGGTTTGTACCAACTGATATTTTATTACCTAAAAATGCAGATATGACTAAATGGAGTTGTGTTGCCTGCGACCAGTATACAAGCGAACCTGAGTATTGGCAAGAGGTAGAAAACACAGTTAGCGACAGCGTTTCTACACTTAGGCTTATGTTACCTGAAATATATCTTGAAAACACTAATGAGTTGTCAAATACAATTTCTGATAATATGAAAAAATATGTAAATGAGGATATATTTAAAACTATTAAAAATAGTTTTATTTATGTGCAAAGAACTCTTTCAAACGGTAACATCAGGCACGGACTTATAGGCGCAATAGACCTTGAGGTGTATGACTTTTCAAAAAACACAAAATCGCTTTGCAGACCTACTGAAGCAACTGTAACTTCTAGGTTACCGGCGCGTGTAAAAGTAAGAAGTAACGCCGAAATTGAAATGCCGCACATTATGATGTTAATTGATGATAAATTACATAAAGTTACCGAACAGTTTAATAATTACACCGATCATCTTGAAAAACTTTATGATTTTGACTTGATGATGAACAGCGGACACATAAAAGGATATAAAGTAGACGGAAAATACGCTCAAATGGCGCTTGACGCTATTGCAAATCTTTATAAAATCGATGATAGTAAAAATCCAATGTTATATGCAATGGGCGACGGCAACCATTCACTTGCTGCAGCTAAACAGTATTATGAGCAAATTAAATCTGAAAATCCTAAAAAGGCAGAAAGCCACCCTGCACGCTATGCACTTGTAGAACTTGTTAATTTACATGATAATTCGCTTGAGTTTGAACCTATTTTTAGAGTTGTTTTTGATATAAACAAAAATGAATTTATGAATATGTTTAAAGATTATTGCGGACTTATGAAAGGAAAACACAGCGGTCAGCAATTTAAACTAATAGAAAACGGAAAGATAACTGATTATACATTTACAAAACCTGAAAGTTTATTAACCATAGGTACTATTCAGAACTTCTTGGATTTTTACAATAAAAACTATTGCGGTGAAACAGATTACATACACGGTGAAGATGTTGTATACAAGCTTTGCGACAGAGATGACAGACTCGGTTTTATTGTAGACGGAATTGATAAAGACAGTTTCTTTGATGTTATAAAAAAAGATGGTATATTACCGCGCAAAACATTTTCTATGGGCCACGCTTGCGATAAACGATTTTATTTAGAATGCAGAAAAATAACAGAATAATATAAACCTTACATACGCAATTAAAATTGCGGTCGGGTACACCGGAACCTTGTTGTGTTCAAAATAAAAAGCACTTTTGACTTACTTGTCAAAAGTGCTTTTATTTTAATTGAACACCGATTAAATAACGTAATCGGTAAGTGATTTAGGTGCAGTTGCAGCATCAGCAGAAACAAGTACTACAAGATTTGCCCCACCTGCCACTTTATCAACATCTGCTAAAGTTTCACCGAGTTTTTCAAGGTCATCACCTGTTATCTTAAGAACACCATCAACAAATACTGATGAAATATCATAGTTGCTTGCAAAGAGACCTTTAAGGAAACCGCCGAAAGCATCAATACCACTGATATTATAGTCTTTAGTATTTATAAGTCTTACTCTTGAAGAAATATCATATTTCAAACCATCACCGTACTCAAGACAAACAACGTGTCCTTTTTCGCTGTCAGCTGCCGAGTTAACCATTTCAATAAGTTTTTTTGTTTTTCCGGTGCCTTTTGTTCCGATAATAACTTTAATCATATTAGAGCTCCTTTCGCCGCGATGCGACTTTTTATTTTTTTCAGTGCCAGCGTCGTAATACCAACACTGTAATTCACTTTAAATTGTAACTATCTGCCAATTTTTTCGTTAATTGCTGCAGTTTCGGCCTCATAACCGGGTTTTCCAAGCAATGCAAACATATTTTTCTTGTACGCCTCAACACCTGGCTGATCAAACGGGTTTACACCGAGAAGATAACCGGAAAGAGCACAAGCCTTCTCAAAGAAATATACAAGGTATCCGAAGTTATACTCATCATAACTATCAAACTCAATAACTATATTTGGTACACCACCGTCATTATGAGCCAAAACAGTACCTAAAAATGCATTGTCATTTACATACTGAACAGTTTTACCTGCAAGGAAATTTAGACCATCAATATTACCGTCTATCTCAGTAAGAGTTATGTCACGCTTAACAGTATTTGCTTTTAAAACAGTTTCAAAAATATTTCTGCTACCATCCTGTATAAACTGACCAAGCGAATGAAGATCGGTAGAAAAACTTGCTGCTGCAGGGAAAATGCCTTTATTATCCTTGCCTTCACTCTCACCCATAAGCTGTTTAAACCATTCACCAAAATAAACAGCACAAGGATCATATGTTATAAGCATTTCGATGTTTTTATTTTTTCTAAGTAATATATTTCTGTCGATTGCGTATTTATAGCACTCATTTTCATCAGTTAGAAAATCGCATCTCGCTTCAGCAGCACCACGCATCATTTCATCAATATCAGCGCCTGAAACAGCAATTGGAAGAAGACCTACCGCTGTTAAGACTGAAAAACGACCGCCAACGTCATCAGGTACAACAAATGTTTCATAGCCTTGTTCATCAGCAAGTGATTTAAGAGTACCACGCGCCCTATCGGTTGTTACAAATATATGTTCTTTAGCGCCTTCAACACCATATTTCTTTTCTGCAAGTTCTTTGAAAATTCTAAAAGCAATTGCAGGTTCGGTTGTAGTTCCGGACTTTGAAATAACATTTATTGAAAAATCTTTTTCTCTACAAATATCAATAATCTCATTCAAATATGTTGCACTAATATTATTCCCTGCAAAATAAATTTCAGGTGTGTCCTTTTTGACATTGTTATAAAGCGGTGAATGAACAAACTCAATTGCCGCACGGGCACCAAGATACGAACCACCAATACCTATAACAACCAAAACCTTTGAATTGTTTTTAATCTTTTCAGCTGCTTCTTTAATTCGACTAAATTCTTCTTTATCATAATTCAGCGGGAGATCAAGCCAACCCAAAAAGTCATTACCGGGACCTTTTTTTGAGTGAAGTTGATTATGCGCAACCTCAACATAAGGTCTTAAGTATTCACGTTCATGTTCACTTATAAAAGCGTCAACGTATTTTCTGTTTACAGATATTGCCATATTTTTAGTATACTCCTTTATACTCTTTGAGTGTATAATATCACATTAAAATGTTATATTCAAGACTAAAGAATTAAAAAATAATTAAGTATATCTAAAAAAATGTCAAAAATACCTGATTTTTTAACATATACAGGTGAAATTATATCAACTGTAGCTATAACATTTCCATTTTGACAAAGAACTGCCTCCCCTAATTTTTGGCCTAATTCTACCGGTGCCATAACATCATTGCACACTTTTATTTCACAAGACAAATCTTTCTTAGACCCTTTTGGTATTACAAAGTTTGAAAAACTATTCATTGAAGGCGCAATTGTATCAGCCTCTCCTTTTAAAACTTTCACCTGCGGCAATTGTACACCTTCAAAAGTATACAGTTCATAATTTGCAAAACCATATTCAAGCATTGCTTTAGCGTCTGCATTACGTTCATCAGAAGTTGGAGCTTTCATTACTACCGCTATAAGTTCCATTCCGTTTAATTCTGCCGTGGCAGATATACAGTACATAGACTCTTTAGTATAACCGGTTTTAAGTCCTGTAGCCTTATCATAAAAACGAATTAGTTTGTTTGTATTTGTAAGTCCGAAAGCCCCATTTCGTATTGTGTCCATCCATATTTTTGTGTATTTTTTAATATCATCATATTTTAAAAGTTCGGCTGACATTAATGAAATATCCCTTGCAGTCGTCAAATGGTTTTCAGCCTCAAGCCCTGTACAGTTCTCAAAGTTTGTGTTTTTCATATTAAGTTGTGATGCACGTTCATTCATCTGACCTACAAAGGCTTCGACTGACCCTGCTAAAAACTCCGCCATGGCAACGCAAGCATCATTGGCTGATGCTACCACTATACATTTCAGCATTTCATCAACAGTCATTTGTTCGCCTTCTTTAAGATAAACCTGAGAGCCTCCCATTGAAGTGGCATAAGCCGATGCCGTTACAATATCATTATAGTTTATACGACCCTCTTGTATTGCTTCCATTATCAAGAGTATTGTCATAATTTTAGTAACAGATGCAGGTCTTAGTTTTTCATCAGCGTTTTTTTCAAACAAAACAGTTCCCGTTGTTTTTTCAATTAAAATAGCACTTGGAGCTGTTATATCAAGTGCAGGTTGTGCTTTCGTTGGAAAAACACAACCTATTGAAATTGACAAAACCAAAATAATTGATAGTATTCTTTTCATTGCCCTTCCCCTTTTAGTTGTAATTACTGAAATATATGTTTATTTTTTGTACTAAATGACAATAGACAAATTTTTATGATAATTTTAGTTGTTAACTAAAACAATAAATATCGCATTTTGTGGTATTTATGCAACATAAAGTTATGCCTTTTAATAATGGCATTTGCTATAATAATGTCGTATTATTATATATTAATAATAAAGTTATTAAACCAGAGAGGAAGAAAGTTATGAAGCAAACAGCAAAGCGTATTTTATCAATGGTATTATCGCTGCTCATGTTGGTTTCAGTAATGTCGGTATATACATTTGCAACTACCGATAATTATGATCCCGCACAAAAAGAGCAGGAGTACAATGATATCATTTACGACAGCGTAATTGTTAATCCCTTATGGGCAGGAATCACTGAGGGCAGTGTTTCGTTTACATACAGGGGTAAGACAATTACAGAAAATTACCTAGAAGGCAGACATTTTGCTACTGCTCAGGAAGCTTATGATTATTTGTATAACAACAATTGTACAAACTTCCCGATCATATTAGCTGATGGTGATCACACAGAAAACCTCACCGTTAAAACCGATATAGTCATTTACGGTTCAAACGCAGGTATTAACCCTAACGTTAAAAACGAAAATGATGTAACAGCACCTTGGACTGCTAACACAAGAAGTGCAGAGTCTACTATTAAGGCATATATAGCTGTTGACACCCTTGTCAAAACAGATATAACTGTTACAATCGACGGTGTAAAACTTGCAGACGGTTTCAGCTATGTTGACGCAGGTATTAAAACCCTTAAATCAAATGTAGTTCTTAAAAATTCAGTTATTGATAATGCCGGTGTTGCTTTATATCGCGGTAGTAATACCTCAAGCGTATTCACCTTTACATCAGCAACAAACTCATATAACAGCATTACAATCAAAGATGTACGTGCTTTAAATATGATATCTGCCGGAATCATTTCATCATGCGTTGACACGATTGATATTGACGGCTTGTTCTATACAGCGTCATCAATGCCGGCTTTAAATGCTGCTGATGGTAATAAGGCACACAACCCCGAATACTCAATTAAAAATTCTATGTTCTACAATAACAACTGTGCAAATGGTGTTATAAGCGTAGACCATTCTAATACAGATACTCTAGACAGAACTGAATCTAAACTCAATATTTCTAATTGTGTATTTGCCGACGGTGATGCTACAAACTTCGCTGCTTTAATAGATAAATCACCTATTCAATACAAGGTCCTTTCAACAAAAAATAAAGTTGATATTACAAATTGCTATTTTATAGGAAAAGGCGACTATAATGCATCTGCGTTAGGCTTTGTATATGCATACGATGCACACACAAATGCACTTAACAAATCAATTAAATTTAACTCAAACAGACTTTACGGATACAGCAATCTTCCCGATACTACCAATATGTTACATTCGTCATTGGTTGATTTTTCGGGTAACTACTTTGCAGATTGCAACGGTGTACAAACAGCACCTGTATTCCCCAATCGCTATTCTCATCAAAACATAATTCTTGATAGTTATTATTTTGATGAAGCTATGACAGTTAATAGTGATGCCTTTAACATTACTTCAACAAGCATCCCCAATGCAATAATTGATGACGAAAGTGCTACTATAAAAGCATCTTTGGATTCTTCATCTGTATTTAATGTTGAAATCAAAACAAACAACGATGATGTAGAATATAAACTATACGATTCATCATTCTCTAAAGAAATAACAAAAATTACTGCTTCATCACTTGTTTCAGGTGTGTCAAGAAATGTATTTTATGCAGTAGGTATATCAAAAGCTAATGCATCATATACAAAGACTTATAAAGTTGTTCTTTCCACTTACATACCTGCTCAAACTGAAGAGTTTAATACTCCTAACACTTATATGCTTACAACTCAAGTAAAAGGGTTAGCAGACGGCACAGTTTATTACAACACTTGGGATAACGTTGCGTATAAATTTGTTGTAGGTAAAAATGTTTTCAGTGATGTAAACGACATTTTTGAAGTTTGTGATTCAATTCCTACAATTATCTTCCCCGCTGGTATATACGATGAAAATATTATACTTCCCGGTTCGGCAATACTCCTTGGTGCAAAACATGGTGTAAACCCCAACATTCCAGAATTCGACCAAGAACCCAATGTTCCGTGGGAAATCAACCCTGAGAGAACCGAATACGAAGAAGAAACAATTATTCAAAATGCTGTAATTTCACTTTCTGTTAATGCTGTTAATGCAACAGTAATGCTTGACGGATTTACATTTGGCGTTTTTAGTAATTACGTTGATAAAGGCGAAGGCTTAACAACTTATTCAACAACTATTCTTAAGAATATCATTATTGATGATGCTGGCGGCGGCACATGGGAAGACGGCGGAAAACCCGAAGTTATTTCTTCTACAATTTTCTCGTTCGCAGGTGGTACATCAAATTATTCTAACAACCACAAAGATGTAAGACTTGTAAACATCAGAATGGAAAATCAAGGTCAGCATTTCCTTGTTGGTGACTACTTTGAAACATTTGTTATGGACGGTGTTTACCTTAACAATAATGTAAACAAACTCAGCAGAGGTGAGTGGACATCATCAACAGGTCAGAATTTCTTGTGTGAAATGAGAAACAACTGTTTCCAAAACAACGCAAGACCTACTTCGCTAAATGAAGTTTATTTCGTATTTAACCATACAGCAACAAACAATGCAGCAAGAGCATACAGCAAAGTTGTTCTTGACAATAATATGATGTACAATAACACATATTCAAACCTTGGCGTGTTTGGTATTAAATGGTATGGTGCTAAAGATACTCTTGTGCTCACAAACAACACACTCGAAGGTCCCAGAGCTTACCGTATAATTGCTGGTGGTATCACCTACTTTGCAGGTAGATGCGGTTACAAAGATACTGAGGCTGACAAACGCCTTACCGCTGAGATGGTTAACATTGATATGAAATACAACAGATTTATACAATGTGACGAATCTATTGATATCGGTGTTTGTCATCCTGACTTTAAAATAGATTACAGTTATAACTACTATGCTGCTGATTGGAGCAAGAGAGCAACTGCCAAAGACATTACCCCAAGAAGCGGTCAGAAAGATCGTGTAATCTCTACTAACTATTACACAGATTGGGGTCTTACAACTCTTAAAAATGCTGAAGAAGATACTGATTTTGCAAAAGAATTAGAGTACGAATTCAAAACTTCTGCAGTTGTAAACGAATCTGCTAAAACAATAACAGACACAGTTGTTGCCGGAACAACATCTTATGATTTTGGCATTAACTTAATCACAAAGCAGGCAAATTATGGTGTATATCTTGATGAAGAATGCACAAAACTTGTTGCAGAGCCTGTAACTCTTAGCAGTGAAGTAAACACTTATTACATCAAATTTAGTTCATTTGATGGTGACACAAAAACAGTTAAATACAAAGCAACCATTAATAAATCTTTACTTTCTGAAGCAAACGTTGTTAAATTCGGCAACTGGAGAATTGATGGTGATACAATTGATGCATGCGTTCCTGTTGGAACCACCAAATTTACCATTCCTGAAATTATAGTTTCAACCGGTGCTTCTTACTCTGTATTTAATGACAAAGCTTGTTCTTCATTCTTCCTTAGCAATGAGATTATCGGTATTTCTGAATACCCGACAACTAAATATATTAAGGTAGTTGCAGAAGACGGAACAACAAAAGTATACTCATTGAATGTGCGTCAAAGCGAAAACGACCAAAGCGAACTTGTTTATATTGATGGTGCTGTAAATGTTGGTTCAAACACATTTAACGCACAAATTCCTGCAAACAAGAACTCATTTGTTGTTAAACCGGAATATACAGAAGGCGCTACACTCACAGTTTATGTAAACAATCAGGCAATTGAAATCAGTGACGATGGTACATATCTCATCCAGAATATTGCTGCTGATAAAACAGTGAACTTTGTTGTTTCAAAAGGAAACTTTGTAAACGAATATAAACTTAACATTACAAAAGAAACATCTTCTACCAGTGTTTCATCAATATTTGGTATGGTAGATAACAGTGATAACGGTACAGTATTTGAAGCCACTGTAAATTCTTCAATATTTAAAGTTATACCTACTTTAGAAAATGCAAAAGCAACATATAAGGTTTATTATGACAGAATTTGCACAAAAGAATGTAACGACAATGAAGTACTTCTAACCGCTAAAGAAAACACTGCTTATTTGAAAGTAACATCTGCAGACGGAAAGTACTCATCTGTTTATACACTTAAAATCAAATCAACAAATCACGCAATATTCCAGATCAAAAACGCTCAATCAGACGGAACTGTTAATTATACAATTAACGCTGCTGCCGGTCTTGCAAACTATGATATAGAATTTGAACTTGTTGACAACACCTATACATCAACAACTTATATGGTTTATGCTGACAAAGATTGCAGAGTTGGCATTTCTCGTGAGACTGCTATATCAGATAAAGTTACCGTTCCGCTTTCAGCAAAAAATAATACAGTTTATATAATGCTTACAATTAAATCAAAAGATTCCGTTTTACGCACAGACACAATTAAGCTTACTATAAACTCTGATAGAGCAAAAACAACCTATAGTGATGCAGCTAATATCTCAAATTGGGCGCTTGAACAGGTTAACTACCTTAATGATAACGGCTACGGCTATTTTGTTGGTGATAACAACAAACAGTTCAACCCAAAGAGCAATATTACAAGATTTGAAGTTGCAATTGTTGCAACAAGGGTTCTTGGCATAAATGCAGAAGCATATTCTTCAAGCATTATTCCATTTAAGGACGAAATTCCTGCTTATGCTTTAAACTATGTTAAAGCATGTTATACACTCGGCATTATGAATGGTGTTTCGGATACTGAGTTCAACGGCAAAGCAACAGCTACAAGACAAGAATTTGCAAAAATAATTGTTGGTACACTTGTTAAAGCAAGTGGCTCAGAACAAGATGCAACTGCACTTTACACATCAAAGCAAGCTGAAATTGATGCTGCTTATAATGCTAAAGGTTTTGCAGATGATGCTAATGTATCATCTTGGGCTGCTCCCTTCATAAGACTTGCAGTTGTTGAGTACGGACTTATAAACGGTTCTGCCGACAATGGCAAAATTTGCATTAATCCTAAAAACAATATCACTCGTCAAGAAGTAGCAGTTATACTTGCAAACTACAACGGTTATAAAGCTAACTAATTTTAAAAACGCCTTGAAATTTTCAAGGCGTTTTTTTCTATATATAATATAATGAAGAAAAAAACTGATATTTTTATAAAACTATTGATTTTAATGTTTTTATATGCTATACTAATATCAGCAAATTAAATGATAAGAGGACTGCAAAGCAGTCCTCTTAAATATTGTTATAACGAGGGAGAGATAAGATTAATGAAAAAAAGCACGGCAGACACAGTTTTTGAAATTGTAGAGCCTTATGCTAAAGAGTTTGGCCTTGAAATTTACGATATTGAATATATCAAAGAAGGTACCGACTATTTTCTGCGTATTTATATTGACAAGCCTGACGGCACAGTAATCAGCACTGACGATTGTGAAAAACTGTCAAGAGCAATTGACCCCATACTTGATGAAAAAGACCCAATACAAGAAAGTTATTATCTTGAAGTATCTTCGGTAGGACTTGACCGTCATTTGAAACTTGACAAAGATTTTATGCGTTTTATGGGACAGATGATAGAAGTTAAATTATTTGCACCTATAAACAACTTAAAAGAATTTTACGGAAAGCTTTGTGACTATCAAAATGGTGATTTCACAGTCGAACTTTTAAACGGCGAAAAAATTACCGTTAATATAAAAAAAGCCAGTCTTATTCGCCCGTATATTGAGTTTTAATAATAAAGGAGTAACACAAAAAAATGAATTCGGAATTTTTTAAAGCAATTGAACTTATAGAACAAGAAAAAGGAATACCTGCAGACTATATGTTTGAAAAGGTTGAAGCAGCTCTTATGAGTGCTGCAAAAAAGGCCTTTGGAACATCTGACAACGCTCTTGTTGTAATTAACAAAGACAGAAAAGATATTAAGCTTTACCAGCTTAAAACAATTGTTGAGAACGTTGAAGATGATGCTCTTGAAATCAGCCTTGCAGAACTTCAAGCCAAAGGTTCAAAACGCGCTAAAATTGGCGGCCAGGTTAGACTTGTAGTTAAGACAAAAGAGGTTGGCAGAATTGCAGCACAAACAGCAAAACAGGTAATAATTCAGGGTATTCGCGATGCTGAGCGCGGACTTCTCTACCAAGAGTTTAACGGAAAAGAATCAGAAATTGTTACTGCTGTTGTAACACGGGTAGAGCCGAGTGGAAACGCCAGCCTTGAAATAGGAAAAAGCGAGGCTATGCTTGTTAGAAACGAGCAGATTCCCGGAGAAGTTTTAAAAGAAGGCGACAGAATTAAAATTTATGTTGTTGAAGTAAGAAAAACTCAGCGCGGACCACAGGTTCTTATTTCAAGAACTCATTCAGGACTTGTAAAAAGATTGTTCGAACTGGAAATTCCTGAAATTTTTGACGGAACTGTTGAAATTAAATCAATTTCCAGAGAAGCAGGAAGCAGAACTAAAATTGCTGTTTACTCGGAAAACGAAGAGGTTGACCCTATTGGTTCTTGCATTGGTTCAAAAGGTATGAGAATATCCAACATCTGCAACGAACTCAAAGGCGAAAAAATTGATATTATTAAATATTCAGATAATGCTGAAGAATATATTGCGCAAGCACTTGCACCGGCAAATATTATTAGCGTACTCGCCGATGAAACTAACAAAACTTGCACAGTTGTAGTATCAGATGATCAACTTTCTCTTGCAATCGGTAAAGAAGGTCAAAATGCCAGACTTGCCGCAAAACTTACTGGTTATAAGATTGATATTAAACCGCTATCTAAAATTGGATAAGGGTGATTGAATTGGCAAAAACTAAAAAAACACCAATGCGTATGTGTCTAGGATGCAGACAAATGAAACCTAAACGTGAACTTATACGTATTGTACTTAATAAAGACGGTGAAATATCACTTGATTTTACCGGAAAAATGGCTGGGCGTGGCGCATATATATGTGACGACAAGCAATGCGCTTTAAAACTAAAAAAAACTCACGGTATTGAGCGCAACTACGGTTGCTCTGTCGACAACACTATTTACGACGAGATTGAGAGGAAGCTTAGCAACAATGAACAGCAGTAAATTTCTCTCATCACTAGGTCTTGCACGAAGGGCAAACAAAATTTTTTACGGATTCGACAGTGTTTGCGAAAATGCCAATAAAATTAATTTGGTGATTTTGGCAAGTGACATTTCAACTCGCACAGCAAAAAATATCTATAACTTAACCGATATAAAAAAAATAGAGACGATTGAGGTAAAACACCAAAAAGATACATTAGGATATGCAATCGGAGCAAAACCTGTAGGCATTATTGGGATTACCGACAATGGTTTTGCAAAAATTCTGAAAGACAGAATTAAGGAGGAAACCGAATGAGTTTAAACATTAAATATAAAGTACATGATTTCGCTAAAGATATTGGTGCAAAAAGCAACGATATTTTACAACTTCTTGATAAATTCGAGAAAAAAGAACGTACACACATGGCAACATTGACTATTGAGGAAACAGATTACCTTCTCAACCACTTTACCAAACTAACAAGCGTGGACAATTTTGACGAATTTTTAGACAGTGGCAAAAAAGTAGTTGTAGAACAACCTAAAAAAGCAGTTGCAGAGCAGCCTAAAAAAGTTGTTGCAGAGCAGCCTAAAAAAGCAGTTGCAGAGCAGCCTAAAAAAGCAG
>JAZQJA010000008.1:0-28137 GCA_045541455.1 Eubacteriales bacterium | reverse complement strand
TATAACTTCTCAATAACAATCATGGTAATTAAAGATAAAACTTCTAATGCAACTGCAATTAAAGAAATATAATTCAAAGTAAATATTCTCACAATTACTGCAACAATTGCTATAAAAGAAAATATTAATAAATTCAATATTTTAAAGTCCTTATGCCTTTTATAATATGCATAAGAAAATGCGGTTACAACAATAATAAAAGCTGTAAACAACAATAATGCAGTTGAATAGCTTAACGATATAGTATCATTGAATGTAATACTGAATGGATAATATTCGTCTAAAAGTAAAAAAACTATTGAATAAGTACCGCATACTACAGTTAAAAACGCAAATTGTTTTTTAACTGTATAAAAACATAAATAAGCTATATATACAAATACATACGCGAGCATAAAATACTTTGAAATGACTGTTCTATTATTACTCAAAGGTATTATAACAGAAGCTATAAGAGCCGATGTAGTCAAAAGTTTTATCATAAACGGCGTTATTACAGCTTTACTAAAATCAACTTGCTTCTTATTAAGAATATATGAATACACATACGATACAACTGTGGTAATAAACAACACGCCAATAACTATATATTCAATAATTTTATAATAGTTATTAATAACAAGATAGTGTTTACTAAATGGCATTACATAAAGCCATGTGGCAAGTGTAAGCAACGCAAATGCAAAAAGCATTATTATTACTCTGCTAATAATAGTTTCATTTTCTCTAACGTTATTTTTCTTCATAATTAACACCTTATAAATTATTTGTTATTGATAATACAATTGGTATGAGAAAAGCAGAAGCATCTTCTGTTCTTAAAATTCGCTTACCAAGAGATATAGATAAAATACCATTTTCACTTGCAAAATCCGCCTCTTGTTTGGTTATTCCACCTTCCGGCCCAACAAGAAAAGCAATTTCTTTGCCTTTAATAAGAGAACTATCTATTAAATTCCGATTTTCACTTTCGTAGCATAAAAAAGCCGAATCGAAATTTTTCATTTGTAAAATGGCAGTATTAAAATCAATCAAATCACAGACTTCAGGCACTACACCACGCATACTTTGCATTGAAGATGATTTTGAGATTTTATTCAGCCTTTCGACCTTTTTATCAAAGCTCTTTGAATCTGGCCTTGATACACATCTACTGCTTAAAACAGGTACTATTTTATAAACACCAAACTGCACAGTACGTTTTACCATATCATCCAACTTGTCCCCTTTAGGAAGACACTGATAAATTGTAATCTTAACATTCGGTTCTGTAACATTCTCATATGATTTTACAACTTTAAATTCGCAAGAATGAGAATTTATTGATACAAGTTCGCACTCATAATCTACTCCAAAGCCATCACAAAAAACAGCATATTCACCGACATTCATTCGTAAAGATCTAGTTATATGATTATATTTTTCACCGCTAACACTAAAAGTAGCATCAATAATTTGCTCATCATCAAAAAAGAAACGTTGCATATTATTTGAGTCGGGCACAAATTGCCGCCCAACCACGCCTTTCTCGTATTTCTATTACTTCAAAGCCGGAGTTTTCAATAAATTTTGTTACTTCATCTAACCGTTCAACAATAATTCCTGATGAAATAAACAAACCAGATGGTTTAAGTACTGTAGAAATATCACTGGTTAACATCATAATGATGTCTGCCACAATATTTGCTACAACTACTTCATATTTGCCATTAACAGCATCTAATAGGTCGCCCGTGGCATATCTGACCTTATCAGACAAGTTATTAAGTTTAGCATTTGATTTTGCACAAGTTACGGCTGCATCATCAATATCACAGCCAAAGGCACTTTTGGCGCCAAGTAAAACAGCAGCTTGTGATAATATACCACTTCCACAACCAACATCAAGCACACATTTGTTTTCAAGTGACTCTTGCTGTAGAAATTCAAGGCAAAGAGAAGTAGTTTCATGCGAACCTGTACCAAATGCCATACCTGGATCAATTTTAAGCACCAGCTTGTCTGTTTCAACAGTTTCCCATGCCGGAGTTACAACAAGCTTTTCCCCTATTTCCATAGGTTTATAATACTGTTTCCAATTATCTTTCCAATCGCTGTCATCAACAACACAAACAGTAAACTCAAGCGTTCCGAATTGATTTTCTTTATCATCTTCCTTAAGTTTTGACAACGCTTTTTCCACAGTTAATAAAGTATCTAATCCTTGTTGGTTGTCGGCCGTATAAAATTTTATGCACGAGCGTTGAGAAGATAATTTCATAAGTTCTTCATCAACATAATCATAAGCAGGAGTACGAGTTTCTAAAAACTCTTTAAAATCCTCACCATCACATACTTCAAAACCGCCAACTCCAATTGCAATAAGCAGATTTGATACATGTTCAATACCAATATGCGATGTATATATCAATGCCATCTTATACTGCATAATTACCTCTACTTCATTTTTTTAATAATCTTTTCAATATCGTTTTTTTGAGCAATAATCATTAAATGGTCAGTTGCAGAAATAACATAATCAGCAAGCGGCGAAAAATTAATAACACCTTCACTGCTTTTTATACCTACAATAGACACATGGTGTTTAGCTCTAATATTTGATTCACGCAAACTTTTACCCACCCATTCTTCTAAAGGTAGAATTTCGTGCATTGAATATCCAGATTGCAGTTCAATATAATCAAAAATATTATCGTTGCTATATTTTACAGCAACACGTTCAGCAATATCTTTGTCGGGGTGAATAACCTCATCTGCACCGTTACGTAACAAAAATTTTGTATGTATTGTGCGTTCTGATAAACTGACAACTAATTTAGCACCCAAATCTTTTAACAGTGATGTTATTTCAAGATTGCTTTGAAAATCTCTTCCAATACAAACAAAACAAATATCAAAATCGTCAACACCGATACTTTTTAAAACATCTTCTTTTGTACAATCGGCAACCAGAGCACTTGTAACACGACTCATGAGATCCTCAACTGCAGATGCATCTTTATCCACAATCATAATTTCATTTTTTTGTTCCAATAAATTGCTACAAAGATGATGGCCAAACCTACCAAGGCCAATAATCAAAACAGATTTCATAATAATCACCTAACCTATAGTAATTTCTTCTGTAGGATATTTTATATCGGGTATCTTTTTACCATCGGTAAATGACAGTGCAAACGAAAGACTGCCCACCCTACCGCAATACATTAATATCATAATTACAATTTTTGATATCGATGTAAATTCTCTTGTAATGCCTGTTGACATACCGACAGTTCCAATAGCAGAAAATGTTTCGAAAGCAACATCAATAAACTCTAGTTGTTGATTTAAAGTAATAACAGCTATCGAAACAACAACAAGCGAAATATTAATAAAAAACACCGTGCTCGCTTTTTTAATAATATCATCCTCAAGACAGCGTTTAAAAGCGAAATATCCTTTTCGCTTTTTTATGTACGAAACTATAAAAAAGAATATTGCTGCTACAGTTGTTGTTTTAATTCCGCCGGCAGTGGAACCGGGGCTTCCACCAATAAACATTAAAATCATCATGACAAATTTTCCAATGTCGGAAACCAAGGTTAAGTCCACCGTATTAAATCCTGCCGTTCTTGTTGTTACAGAGGAAAAAGCACAAGCTAGTATCTTTTCCTTAATATTCATATTAAGCAAAATACCATTTCTTTCAGAAAACATAAAGAAAAACATACCGCCAAACAATAACACAAATGAAACTGCAAGAACAATTTTAGTGTGAAGCATATATTTTTTAAAATTTAATTTATTTATATAAATATCGTTCCACACTAAAAATCCCAAGCCGCCAATGATAATTAAAGCCATTATAACAATATTCACAAGTACATCGTTACTATAGTTACAAAGTGAAGAATATTCCCCGCTTACGCTACCCATCAAATCAAAACCCGCATTACAAAATGCCGATATTGAATGAAACACTGCAAAATATAAGCCTTTTAAAACTCCCATCTGCGGTATAAAACGTATTGAAAGCAATATTGCGCCGACACCCTCTATTAATGCAGTGCCCTTAATTATATTTTTAACTAAAACAACTCCGCCGCCCACATGCATAGAATTTAAACTATCATGTATAAGTTCTCTGTTTTTTAATCCTATTTTTTTGCGAAGCAGAGTCATACCGAAAACACCGAAAGTAATAAAGCCAAGACCACCAATCTGAATCATCAGCAAAATTACAATTTGCCCAAAAACAGTCCAGTGTGTATAGGTATCATAGGTAATAAGTCCTGTAACGCAAGTAGCAGATGTGGCGGTAAACATTGCATTTAAAAAATTCGTATTCTGTCCGTCACGTGTTGCGATAGGAGTCATCAATAATAAAGTTCCCAACATAATTATAACAAAAAAACCCACCGCAATCATCTGTGAACGGGACAAAGCAATTCTTTTATTTTTAAGCATAAAAAATCCTTTAGTATGTGAGAATTATACCGCTGTCGTCAGTTGTACAATAAATATTTTTAAAATCAGTTTTATAATTCTCAATTATAATTTGAGCGATTTTATCCTCAATTTCTTTTTGTATAAGGCGCTTAAGTGAACGAGCACCAAATTTACGGTCAAACCCTTTCTTTGCTATATATTCAAGCGTACTATCATCATAGTTAAACTCAATTTCTCTAACTTTCAAATTATCTTTAAGATCAGATAGCATAATATCAGCAATTGATTTAACAGTATCGTTGCTAAGAGGTGAAAAAGTAATAACCTCGTCAACTCTATTTATAAATTCCGGACGTAAGAATGTCAGCAATGCTTTCATTGCCTTTTCTGACTCCAGTTGCTCTTCGGTTCTATTAAATCCAGTCAAATTCATAGCACCTGCTGTTGCATTTGTTGTCATTATAATAACGGTATTTTCAAAATTAACCACCCTGCCCTGAGCATCAGTTAATTTTCCGTCGTCAAGCATTTGAAGCATAATATTTAATACATCAGGATGTGCTTTCTCAATTTCATCAAAAAGCACAACACTGTATGGTTTTCTACGAATTTTTTCTGTAAGTTGACCGGCATCGTCATAACCTACATATCCTGGAGGCGCACCGATAAGTTTAGATACACTATGTTTTTCCATATACTCACTCATATCTACTCTTATCAAAGTTTCTACACTATCAAAAAGTTCCATAGCAAGTCTTCTGACAAGTTCAGTTTTACCAACGCCGGTAGGGCCGGTAAATATAAATGAAACGGGACTTCTATTAAAACCTATACCTACTCTTCTGCGTTTTATTGCCGAAGCCACAGCTTCTATAGCCTTATCTTGACCAATTATTCGCTTTTTAAGATTATCTGCAAGTTTTGTGAGTTTCTCATACTCCTGCTCTTGAATTTTCGAAGCAGGAATTCCGGTCCAAAGTTCTAATACATAAGCAATATGTCCGAAAGTAAGCTCTGTAACAGCATCTTTATCACTAAAACTTGCAAGCGCATTTTCCGCTACACATTCCTCAGCTTTTAATTCAGCAATTTTTTTATAAGTTTCTTCAGTCTGTTCTGCCCCTGTTAAATCATCTAATTGTTCTTTTATTCTAATTAAAGCTCTTTCGTTTTTAACTTTATTGTTTTGTGCAACATTTTCAAGTGCGGCACCGCTGCATGCTTCATCAATAAGGTCAATAGCTTTATCGGGTAAAAACCTATCTGTAATATAACGTTCTGACATCATTGCAGCCTGAGTAATCAATGCATCTGAAATTTTCACATTATGATATTGCTCATATTTAGGTCTGATACCTTTTAAAATCTCAATAGTATCAGCAATTGTCGGTTCATCAACCATTATAGGCTGAAAGCGTCGCTCTAAGGCTGCATCTTTTTCTATATATTTTCTGTACTCAGCAAGCGTTGTTGCACCAATAACCTGTATTTCACCGCGAGAAAGTGCCGGTTTTAAAATATTGGCAGCGTTCATAGTACCCTCGCTATCCCCGGTACCTACAAGATTATGAACCTCATCAATTACAAGTATTATATTACCAAGTGATACCACTTCTGATATAAGACCTTTAATTCTCGCCTCAAACTGACCGCGAAACTGTGTTCCTGCAACTAAAGCTGTGAGATCAAGCAAATATACCTCTTTTCCAAGCAGTTTAGCAGGTACATCTTCAGTTGCGACCTTTACAGCTAGTGCCTCGGCTATTGCTGTTTTACCCACACCGGGTTCGCCTATCAAAACGGGATTATTTTTTGTGCGTCTGTTAAGAATTCTTATAAGACGGTCAATTTCGACTTCCCTTCCAATTACCGGATCAATTTTATTTTCTTTTGCGTTTCTTGTGAGATTTACACCGTATTGGTCTAAATACTTTTTCTTTTTATCCGTTTTTTTGGTCTTTTTATCATCATTTTTGTTTTCGTTGTTTTTTTCGGATGAAGCTTGATTTTTAGGCGCAGCTGCATTCATAAAATTACCAAAGAAAGACGGAAAAGAAGGCGTTGTCTGCGAATCCATTTCATCAGGAGAACCACCCATTTGATCCATAATCGAATCAAATTCATCCGACATTGAGTCAATATCATCATCACTCAATCCCATATTTTTAATTATTTGATCAACTTGGTGTATACCAAGTTCTTTAGCACATTTAAGGCAAAAACCTTCATTAACAGTTTTATTATCTTCAAATTTAGATACAAAAACAACTGCCATTCGTTTATTACATCTAGCACAAAGCATTAACTAAATCTCCTTGCTTCCATGGTTTTTCACCATATTTTCTTTAACTTTTATATACATCTTTGCATAATCAAAAAAAGCTATAATTGTTGCTGCGATACTTGCGCACATAAGAGTTGTCGCATATTTTTCAGGCAACATATTATCGTCTGTAATTATAATGACCATAAGACATACAAACAACACAACCGTAGCAATCTTTCCACTCCACTTTGATTGAACAACAAATTTCTCTTTAAGTAAATTTAGGCCGCCTAAAATCAAAACTATTTCTTTAAATGCGAAAAGCGCTAAAATCCACATGGATATTCTGTTATTCATAGCAAGACAGCCAATAACCGAAAGCTGCATCATTTTATCAGCCACAGGATCGGCTAATTTACCAAAATCGGTAATTTTATTATATTTTCTAGCAATATATCCGTCTAAAACATCGGTAGCCGAAGCAATTAAGAATATGGCCGCCGCCGAAATACGCGCAGCAATATCTCCACTTGCAGAATACACAAATATAAATACCGGTACTAAAAAAAGCCGTATTATTGTCAATACATTAGGTAAATTCATTATAATACTCCCGCTATTTTATATTCATTATCAAACCAATTGGATTAATATTTGTAATTGTTTTTAATACAATTGTAGATTCAATTGTTTTCTGCGAAAAAATATTATCACTGTCAGGTTTAACACCACGCGAAACACCAGTAAATAATACTGCAATTGCAAAAACAACAATCAATCCCCTGATTATACCAAAAGCTAAACCGCCGATTTTATTTAGGCTTTTACCAAGTGGTAACAATCCTACAAGCGCTGTTAAAAGTTTAGATACAAACCATAGTGCAATACTCAATACAACAAATAAAATTAGCAAAGTTATAACCTTACTTATTGTTCCACTAATCGGTGAAGCTATACTGTCAATAAGTTCATCTTTAGCCGCTTTTGTATCACTTTTAAGTGAATCGGCTTTTGAAACTATAGCATCAACATCAATATCTGCAAGTTCTAAAACCTGCTTTAATGCAGAAGGCATAGTTTTTACAGTAGATGCTACATCAATACTGTTTAACGCATCCTCATATGATTTACCAATACTGCTGTTATCAACTACTCCTAATATGTAATTCTTCACAGCAGGTTTCACCATGTTAGTATCAATAAAACTTGATACCGGTCCGCTTAACATAACAGATAAAACTATTGCCATTATTGTACTAAGCAAGCTAAAAACTGTTGCAATCAAACCTTTTTTTGCTGCAAAAAAAGCAGAAATTACAATAATTGCAATTAAAACAAAATCAATAACTAAATTCATAATAACCTCCAACTAATTTAATAAATTATATACTACACTTGATGAACTTACTAACATAACCGAGTTTTTATCTGAAAACAAAATCTGAGTCGCATCATTTGGATTATCACGTTCAAAAAGTAATTTGCCGGATATTGAATAAATACATATTTTATCTCTAAATAATACCGCCATTCTGTCTTCATATACATCAATAGATAACACATTTGTATCTAATTTTAAATCACATATCTGCTTACCTTTATTGGTAAAAGCAAGTATTTGAGAGTTACCGCTTATACTTTCCGAAACAACTGCAACATTATATTTTGCTTTATCTATATAACAACTTTGTAATATCTTATTGCCAAACTCATATTTGAATTTTTCTTGACCTTTTGAATCAAGTACAACCAATCCCCATTCAAAAATGCTGCATATACTTCCGTCATTTTTTGTTTTTATTGATACTGCAACAGAATCTTTATAATTGCAATTCCATAAACTTTCATCTGATGTAAGTTTATAATAATTAATTTGAGGAATAACATCCGCATCCTTAACATAGAGGGAGGACACTGCTACAAGTTTATTGTTTTGGGATACCTGCGCATCTACTATATATCTAGACAAGCTATTAATTCGATAAACTTCTTTAAATGACGAGTTATAAACTATTAGTTTATTTTTATATGCTTCGCTTTCTGTAACTACGGCAATATAACCATTTTCATTCATTGTAGCTGTCACTATATTATCCTCAAAAATGGTATCAAATAGTACTGTAAACGAATTTGTAACAATAAGTCTTTTACCGCCTCTATCAAAAGCCATCACATATTTGTCTGTTGTAACTAACGCAGGAGTGTTAAACCCTGTAAGCACACTTTGAAATTGAGTACCTATATTATCCATTATAACAAGATTTTCAGAAGTAACACGCGCAATGCCGTCTTTATAAACCGCAATCTTTCCGGAAGAATCATAATCAAAATCAATAACTGAATTATCCGACTCCTTTTCACGCGAAATACCAAGATCAATTTTAGCAGCAAGACGTTTAAAATTATCCATATTAATTTTATCTCTATTAGAAAAAATTAATACTATAGCAGCCACTGCCATTAAAAATAACAATACAAAGCGTGTAAAACGAAGTCCCGATTTAATTTTTCCAACATTAGATTGTGTATTTTGTTGGTTATCCGAGTTGTTTTTCAATATTTTGCACTTCCTTTAAATCATAAAAAACTTTATTAAGATACAATCCATGCGACGGTGCAGTTTTACCAGCAGCAGTTCTATCTTTTTTACAAATGATATTAGGAATATCTGTTGTTTTAATTTTATTTTCATTTACTGAAAGTAATGTTCCCACAATTATCCTTACCATTTTATAAAGAAAACCGTCACCGCATATTCTTATCTGCACATAATCTCCTAAATTTTTAACTTCACAATAAAATATTGTACGAACAGTGTTTTCAATTTTTGAGCCATTCGCCATAAATGAACGAAAATCGTGTTTGCCTACAAAATACTTTGCCGCTTCATTCATAAGATCAACATTAATATTTCTGCGATAATGATATGCCCTATTTTCTAAAAACGGATTTCGGGCGTGGCCTCCATATATTTTATAAATATATTCTTTAGCAATTGCACTATATCTAGGATGAAAGTCATCATCTACTAAAATACAGTCTGTAACACCCATATCAGAAGGTAATGCAAAGTTAAGTGAAGCGATAACCCTAAACGGTTGAGGTTCACACGGCGGAATAAAAGTAAAGCAATATTCATTAGCATGAACACCGCTATCAGTACGGCTGCAGCCTGTCACGTCAAGTCGCCTACCATATATTTTTTCTATCGCATCCTGAACAGTCTGTTGAACACTTTTTCCGTTTTTTTGAACCTGCCAACCGACATAATTTGAGCCTATATATTTTAATTTGACAAGAATTTTTTTCACAAATCACCTATATAATAACATTAAAAAGTATTATAATTGCTACTAATATCAAAACAACTAAAGCCGCCAAATAATCACAAGTTGAAAAACTATAAATTTTATATCGTGTGCGACCATTATCACCATTATAACACCTGCATTCCATAGCATCTGCAAGTTCCTCTGCCCTTCTAAACGAGGACACAATAAGAGGCACTAAAATAGGTATTAAGGACTTTGCACGCCTGACTATATTACCTGTTTCAAAATCAGCCCCGCGTGCTTTTTGTGCATTCATAATTTTTTCGGTTTCGTCAATAAGTGTAGGAATAAAGCGCATTGCAATTGTCATCATCATTGCAAGTTCATGCACAGGCAATTTTAAAATTTTAAGCGGGCTTATTAGTCGCTCCACCGCATCGGTTAACATTATTGGGCTTGTTGTATATGTTAAAAAAGAAGTACCTATAATTAACAACACTATACGCAAAGCCATAAAAGCCGCCCTTTTGATACCATTCCAAGTAAGCCATGAAAGCCAAGAAATGTTTTCAAATATCGGCTCACCTTGTCCGTAAAAAATATTAAAAAGTGCTGTGAAAATTATAATAAACAGTAAAGGTTTAACGCTTTTTAGTACGATCTTAATCGGAATTTTTGATATAGCGGTTACCACAATTAGAAATAACAAAGCAACAAAAAAACCAAAAAAGTTATTCACAATAAAAAGAATTGTAATAAAAACTATTGTTAATAATATTTTCATTCTCGGATCCATTCTATGAATTACAGAATTGCCCGGGAAATATTGGCCTAGGGTAATGTCTTTAATCATTTAAAGCACCGCCCTTCATAGACCGCAAAATTTCTTTTTCGGCTTTATCTATGGTATAAACATTAGGCGAAACATCATAGCCTAATTTATTCAAAGAAATAAAAACCTTTGTTATTTGAGGAATATCCAGACCCATTTTTTCAAGTTCTAAGGCGTTTTCAAAAACCTCAGGGACCGAAGCATGCATAACACACTTACTTTTATTCATAACTATAATATTATTTGCGTTACTTGCTATATCTTCCATCGAATGAGAAACCAGCAAAACTGTACTACCTGTTTCTTTATGATATTCACGGATTCTTGCAAGTATTTCGTCTCTTCCAAGCGGATCAAGTCCTGCCGCTGGTTCATCTAAAATCAAAACCTTTGGCATCATTGCCATTACACCTGCAATAGCAACTCTTCTTTTTTGTCCGCCTGAAAGTTCAAATGGTGATTTATAAAGAAAGTTTTTATCAAGACCTACAAACTCCAAGGACTGTAAAACTCTTTTTTCAATTTCACTTGAATCTAGTTTCATATTTTTTGGTCCAAATGCAATATCATTGTAGACCGTATCTTCAAACAATTGATATTCGGGATATTGAAATACAAGACCTACTTTAAAACGCGTGTTGATTCTTTTTAGTTTATCTTCTTGCCACAAATCTTCTCCGTCAACGATAACTTTTCCGGAGGTGGGTTTTAAAATAGCGTTAAAATGTGAAATCAGTGTACTTTTACCCGACCCTGTATGTCCAATTACACCAACATAATCGCCCTTTTTAATAGAAAGACTTACATTATCTAGAGCAACTTTTTCAAACGGAGTGCCTTCACCGTATATATGAGTTAAATTTTCAGTGGTTATTATCAATTTTACCCTCCAAAAGATCAGACAAAACTTTAACACAATCTTTCTCGTTTAAAATAGATATTGGGACTTTTATATCATGTTCACGTAGTTTATACATAAGTTCTGTTGCCTGAGGAACATCAAGCGAAACACTATGCAAAAGCCCTACGTTTTGAAAAACATACTGTGGAGTACCATCAATAAGAACTTTGCCTTTTTCCATAACAATAACTCTATCCGCTTGCACAGCCTCATCCATATAATGAGTTATAAGAACAACAGTTACACCATATTCATCGCGAAGTTTTTTTATAGTAGCCATAATTTCTTTACGGCCTTTAGGGTCAAGCATAGCCGTAGGCTCGTCCATTATTAAACACTTTGGCTTCATTGCAATAACCCCTGCTATAGCTATACGCTGTTTTTGACCACCAGACAATCGGTTGGGTGCATGATGCTTATACTCACTCATACCAACTGTTTCAAGTGCCTCATCAACGCGTTTTACCATTTCACTGTGTTCTACACCGAGGTTTTCCAGAGCAAATGCTATATCCTCGTCAACAACAGTCGCAATAATTTGGTTATCGGGATTTTGAAAAACCATTCCTATATTTTGCCTTATTTCATAAAGTTTACTTTCTTGTTGTGTATCTATACCACAAACATAAACCTTTCCACCTTCAGGCAATAAAATACCATTAAAGTGTTTTGCAAGAGTGCTTTTACCACACCCATTATGTCCTAAAATTGCAACAAATGAATTTTGCTCAATTTCAAGGTCGACACCATTTAAAGCAAGCGTTTCGCCTTCATCTGTTTTATATGAAAATGTTAAATTTCTAACATCAATTATATTACTCATAATCTATGCCACCTAGCAACCGAACCAGAAGGAAATTCAAGACCCGATTCAGTAATAAGACCTATTTCTGAACTTTCAAATGTACCATTATATTTTTTGTCAATACAAGTTCTAAGCAAATATTCCATAACAGACGCCGAAAGACCTGTCGAATATGAATTAAGAATAAAGAAAAGAGGTTTATCGGACAAAAGCTGAGTACACTTTGAAACAAAATCAAACAACATATCTTCCAGTTGCCAAACCTCTCCGCCGGGTCCGCGGCCGTAAGACGGTGGATCCATAACTATACCATCGTATTTATTTCCTCTGCGAATTTCCCTTTCAACAAACTTAATACAATCATCAACAATATATCTTACAGGTTTGTCACGCAAACCACATATTTCGGCATTTTCTTTAGCCCAGCAAACCATACCTTTCGATGCATCAACATGACAAACCGATGCACCTGCAGCGGCACAAGCCATTGTTGCCCCGCCGGTATAAGCAAATAAATTTAGAACTTTAATATCTCTTTTGGCATTTTTAATTGCATCACTCATAAAATCCCAATTTACCGCTTGTTCAGGGAAAATACCTGTATGTTTAAAGTTCATAGGCTTTATATTGAACTTTAAATCACCATATTCAATTTTCCAACGCTCAGGCAAACTGAAAATTTCCCAGCTTCCACCGCCACTTTTAGAACGATGGTAGCGCGCATTGGCAGACTTCCACCCCGAATGTGTCCTAACTGTTTTCCAAATTGCCTGAGGGTCAGGTCGAATAAGAATAAAATCTCCCCATTTTTCCAAACGCTCACCGTTTGAAACATCAAGCAATTTATAATCAATCCATTTGTTCGCAACTAACATAACTATACCTCAAAAGAAACTTGGTCACCACTATTATACGGTATACCCAAATGTTTATATGCATTTATCGTAGCCATTCTTCCACGCGGAGTACGTGAAATAAAACCCATTTGTAAAAGATATGGCTCATAAACATCCTCAAGAGTAACAGCCTCTTCACCGATAGTTGCTGCCAATGTCTCAAGTCCGACAGGACCACCGCCAAAATTAGTTATGATACTATTAAGCATAAGTCTGTCAATATTATCAAGTCCAAGCTCATCAATTTCAAGAGCATTCAAAGCCATTTTTGCAATTTTTTTAGTAATAACGCCCTCGCCTTTTACTTGAGCAAAATCACGTACACGTTTTAAAAGCCTATTTACAATTCTTGGGGTACCGCGTGAACGCATTGCAATCTCAACAGCACCATCGGTTTCAATTGGTATACCCAAAATTCCTGCAGATCGAACAGCTATTTCAGTAAGCTCTTCAGTATTGTATAGTTCAAGTCGCAACATTACACCGAATCTATCACGCAAAGGCGATGAAATCTGTCCCGCTCGCGTAGTTGCACCGATAAGAGTAAATTTTGGTAAATCTATACGGATACTTCTTGCAGACGGACCTTTTCCGATTATAATATCAACCGCATAGTCCTCCATAGCAGGATACAATATCTCCTCAACCGTTCTGGATAACCGATGAATTTCATCTATAAACAAAACATCTCCCGGTTGAAGATTTGTAATAATTGCCGCAAGATCTCCTGCCTTTTCAATGGCAGGACCTGATGTTATACGTATGTTTACACCCATTTCTGATGCAATTATTCCAGCAAGAGTTGTTTTGCCAAGTCCCGGAGGACCGTAAAGTAAACAATGATCCAGACTTTCACTGCGCGACTTTGCAGCCTCTATAAATATATTTAAATTCTCTTTAGCTTTTGTCTGGCCGATATAGTCAACAATTTTTCGAGGACGCAACGACTCCTCTATATCGTTATCGATTCCGGTAAAAGTAGAGGTTACTACTCTCTCGTTAAATTCCGATTCAATCATATATTACCTCACATCATTTCTTTTAAAGCAACTTTGATTATCTGTTCAACAGACATACCTGAAATATCCATTGAAGATACTGCGCGTTTTGCCTCGTGTTGTGTGTAACCTAAAGTCATAAGTGCATCAATTGCTTCTATTGTTTTTGACGCAGTACCCTGCTGAATGACAGAAGAGTTAGTTTTTACAGGCGCACTTGAAATAGCAGTCAATTTATCTTTTAGTTCTAAAACTATACGCTGTGCAGCTTTAGGACCAATGCCTTGTGCACGCGTAATTACTGCTGTATCACCTGTTGCAACTGCAGATGCAAGTTCGGCAGGCAAAAGTTCTGACAAAACCGAAGCTGCAGCTTTAGGGCCTATACCTGAAATACCAAGCAATATTTTAAAACAATCCCGCTCGTCTGTGTCAGCAAACCCGAAAAGGTCCATACTGTCTTCTCTAACAATCATATGAATATAAACGAGTGCATTTTCACCTACCGGTGAAAGTTTAGAAAGCCCATTTTTAGTCATTTGAACCGCAAAACCTACGCCCGAACAATCTATAACCGCCATTTCGTTTGTCTTTTCAATAACTGTTCCGTTTAACGAATAAATCATTTAGCTATCCCCCTATATCAAATTGAGAAGTTGAGATTTGGCCGCATGTGCATGACAAATAGCAAGTGCCAGTGCATCAGCAGCGTCGTCAGGCTTTGGTATTTTTTCAAGTCCAAGTAAAGTTTTGGTCATAATCATAACCTGTTTTTTCTCAGCCCTGCCGTAACCAACAACGCTTTGTTTAACCTGTAGCGGCGTATATTCGTAAAAAGGTATATTACATTTTTTGATTGCAAGCAAGATTACACCGCGGCCGTGGCTTACTGCAATACCGGTTTTTAAATTTGTGTTAAAAAACAATTCTTCAACCGATACAGCGTCAGGTTTAAACTTTTCACAAAGTTCGCATATCCCATCATACACCATTTCAAGCCTGCGAGGAAAAGATAAATTAGCCGGCGAAGTTACTGCACCATAGTCGATAGTTCTAAAACTGTTTCCGTTATATTCAATTACACCATACCCTACTGTTGCATAACCGGGGTCGATACCTAAAATTATCACTTATACACCGTCCAAAACAATTTATTAGATTATTATAACATAAATAAATTAATAAATAAATAGTTTTTATTAAATTTATATATAGTTGACACATATGTTTTTTTGAATTATTATTATTGTGATTATTTGTCGTAATTTGCTATGTATTTTAATATCTAATTAACAAAAACTAATATTAAAGTTTAATTGTGGAGTGAATTTATGAGAAAAAGTATTGCTACAGCTAAATTTAATCAATTTTATGATATGACCTACGACGATGCCGTTGCTTTCATTGCGGGAAAAACAGGATGTATTGACATAGTAAATGATATTTTAATCGACACATATTCAGCTGTATATAATCAGTTGTTGAAAATCAAAATATGCAACGATGAACAAATTCAAAATTACTTTTTCATTTGTTTAAAAGATTCTATAAATAATTATTGGATTGACAGAGACGATACTTCATATTTCGATAAAAATATTTTAGATGATATAAATATCAACTCTGAAAAAATCCTTTCAGAAATTTTGGATACTGATATTGACTTATCCGAACAGCAAGCCACAGAAAAACTGTTATTTAATAAGATTAATTCATATATAATGCAACAAAATGACTTGAAAAGAAAATCGTTTATTTTACATTTTTATTACGGTTACCCTACAAAACAAGTTTCAAAACTATTAGCGGTACCGATAAATGCAATAAATAACAGTCTTATTTCAACATTAAAAGAAATCAGAAGTAACTTTTTGAAAGAATATATCTCAAAGGGGGTTGAAAAATGAAATACTCAAAACTTTTAGAACTTACAGCAAAGTCAGTACAGCCCGACAAAGAGAATATTAGAAAACAATCTACTAAAGCTAAAATTCACCCTGCGATAAAAGCAGTTTCTTTTATAACCGCGACAGTTTTGCTAATATCTATTTTGTCAGTTAGTGCTTTTTATGGCATTATGAATATACCTTTTAACACAAAAAACGAAATTCCGGCGCGTCTTGCAAGTATAAGCCCCCTCACATCTGTTACACCTACTCTTGCAACTGACAAAATAATTAAAACCGATACAAAATTTAAAGTTACAACCTTGAAAGCAATAAGCAAAAAGGAATTTGTAAACTATTTTAGTATTTCGCCCAAAGTAGATTACACAGTCACAAAGCAAAACGGAAATTCATTTATTGTTTCTTTTAAAGACGACCTTAACAGTAACACAAAATATAAAATAAGTTCTGTTTTAAACGATAAAACAATTTACAGTTGGGCTTTTCAGACTGAAAATTCATTTTCGGTAATAGAACGATATCCAAGCGAGCAGTACATAAATACGACCGACCCGATAGAAATTACGTTCACCCATTCAAATGTAGAGAATTTTGACAAGTACTTTTCTATTTTCCCTTCGGTGCCCGGTACCTTTGAACAATACGGAAGAAAATGGATTTTTATACCTTCAACTGAATTTACAGCAAACACTTTGTATACAGTAACTTTAAATAGTGATATAAGTGTAAACGGACAGGCACTAGGTAGTGAGTATAAGTTTTCATTTATGGCAAGAAATGCCGAAACTTACGCATACATTAACTACAATGAAAATTCTATATCTGACACATTTTCACCCAATGTAATCCCAACGGTTACAATCGAAGCCAACAACATAGACTTAAGCCAAGCAAATGTATCGGTTTTCAAAATTAACACTGCAGATGAATTTATAAATCTACAAAAAAATTATGTATACAAAGCAGGGGTTTCAAGTGCTATCGAAACAGAACTCCCAAACCATGAGCAAGTAACCGCCTTTACAGCAACGGCGCAAAATATTAACGGCAGAAATTACATCACATATCCGAATACATATACAACCGGATACTATATTTCTAAAATTGAATTTAGTAACATTGTTCTATATCACATTTTTCAAGTAAATGAACTGTCTGTCTATACCCTATCTTCTAATGGCAAATATACTATTTGGGTAAATAATTCTGTGACAGGACAACCACTGGTTAACGCCAAAGTAGATATAAAAAATATAGGAATTCAGACAACTGACGGCAACGGAATTACTCAATTTGAAATTACAGAAAATAATAACTTAGACGATATATACTATACAATTCAAACAGACGTTTCGGCAGCGTTTGCAGGACACATATTTACTTCTGCTAAGTCATCATATAACGATTATCTCACAGATTATAACAGTTGTATAATTCTAGATAGCAGTAATTATAGCGCCGGAGATTCTGTAAAGGTTTGTGGCTTTACACGTTATCGCGGCAACATCGCTCGTATATCCGAAAAAGTCACGCTATTTACGTCCTGGGACAATAATACAGTATCTGTCGATTTATCAGACAGTTGTATATTTTCTGCTGAATTTGAATTACCCGAATATCTCCCAGGCACATCCTATTACGTTGCTTTAATGAATGATGATAATATCATTTGCAAAAGTGATTTTTCAGTCAATTCTGATCGTGCAGAAATCACACTTTATGTCACACCAAGCACTAAGGCATGCTATCGCACAGAAGAAATAAATTATACTGTTAAGGCAATTTATAATAACGGCACTCCTGCCTCCAACATACCAATTAATGTTAATGATACAACTATTATAACCGATGATAGTGGTATCGCATCATATATGACTTTTGCAAAATATGATAAAGCCGGTATTTCAAATTCAAAACCCTCAAAATTTGCAACTGTTTTTACTGCAATTGATCCAAACGGCAAAACCGTTACAAAAGAATGTAGTGTTGCAGTTTTTGATACAGATTTGGTTATTTTCGCAAACGAAAGTATTTCCGACACCCAAAATATTGAAATTAGTCTACGTTCTATAAAGCCCGAATTATTAAACGAATCGTCTCTTTCAGAAGTTTATCTTGCCAGCCAAGTATTAGACTCAAATGCTTATATTGATACTGTTTATGACGCTGATTTAACTGTGGAATTGCATAAAATTTCTTATGAGCGTGAAGCTGTATCGACTATTCATAATCCGACAAAAAACATTAATGACCGCATTTACAAATACACTGAAATTGATGAACTTGTTTCAACACAAACTGTAACCACAAACAACGGTTATGCTTTACTTCAAAAACCCAATACAGAGTTAAACGAAAAATACTATTACAGAATTTATACCGAAGGCAGAGTTTACGGCACTGCATTTATCAATTATTATCCTGTAAGCTGTTCAAATTTGGAACAATCTGCTGCCGACTATTCTTTAACTACAAGTTCTGATTCATTTACTACTAATGGATCTATAAATGCTATACTAACAAAAAAATCAACTTCAGAAAGTGTTGACAGCGGTAGACTTTTGATTTCTATTATTGAAGACAGTCGACAAGAAAATTTTTCATTTGCTGCAAACGAGCAAATCAAAATTGATTTTAACGATATAACATCATCTCAGATTACTTTAAAATCGGTTTATTTTGATGGTGAAGAATTAAAAGAAGTTGACGATATTATCTTAAATAGGCAATCAAATAATATCAATATTGACATAAAAACCGAAGAAAAGATATATATGTCGGGAGAAAATGTAAATGTTGATATTATTGTAACAGACCAAACTGATACTATGATTGATGCTGAACTGTGTATAAAAGTCACTCAGCAAAACAGCGACTTGTTTTCGAGTACTAATTTTATAAATTCACCGAAAATAGATAATATTCAAACTATATCTTCCCCTACCCCAAATCATAACTATACAGATACAATAAATGTTGCAAATGAAGAACGGACTGAAAACTTTAATACCGAAAAAGCTATATACTTTGTAAATACTACGGCAGTATTAGGAAAAGCAACTATAGCATTTACACTACCTGAAATTATTGGCAAATGTGAAATTTCGGTTTTCGGCATAGATGATAAAACAAACTTTGGGTGCAGTCAAATTAATTTTATGGTAAATGGCAAAACACCTCAAACAGTCGATACAAACGAATATTCACAATCATTAATTAAAACCGCACTTGACGGTGAAACAGTACTTAATAAAAATGATTTTGACAGTGATATAACAGCACATATTTACGACGAAGAATATGACATATATTATTCTGTAATTAATCATCTAGCTTCTCTTGAAAACGCGACTTTAGAACATAAATTAGCACGTGCTTTGGCAGAGAGTTTTTTAAGTGGAACTGCTTTTGGTAAAATTAAAAGCGAATATGATTTTAAAGATTATATAAATGCTGAGGATTCTGTATTATTTAAAAATACAGATTATACAAGTCTTGAATTGTCAGTCAAAACAACAGCTGTCGCCTTTGAATGCTTTGATATTAATTTGCAAAAACAATATTACTATCAAATATTAGATGACAACCCAAACACTTTAAAAACAATTTGTGCATTGTTCGGATTGTCAGCACTTGGAGAACCTACACTTAATGATCTTGATGTAATAAGGCAAAATCTATCATCACTTAGTGATGAAGAAATTTTATATTTGATACTTGCATATTCTTACGCGGGAGATTTAAAAACAGCGGAACAATTGTTTAATGAAAATATAAGCAGCAAACTTAAAACTACCAATGATATTACTGTTTTGGAAGGACAAACTGTACACGACACATCAAATCTCACAGCACTTTGTTCGCTTGCAGCTTCGAGCATTTCTCTTGAGCAATCAAAACCGCTTATGAAATCAATTTTAAATGATAATTCAAAATCACAAATTTACACTGCAGAATTAATTGCTTTCGTAAAACAATGCATACCATCTCTTAAAGGCAAAAACAAAATAACAATTATATTGAACGAGAAAACAGAAATTGATGTTACATATCCACGCGCGATAAGTGTTTCAATTCCAATTAAAAACCATAACATAAGTAAAACACAATTTAAAAACGATTCCGGAAACACAGTAATAACTGCGTTTGGATACAAAAAAAGCAGCCTTTAGGCTGCTTTTTATTTTAAGCAAATTTACAAACAAGTTGTAAAACAATTTTAGCACTTTTTTCGATTTCTTCTCTTGTAATAAGACCAAGTTCAAGTGCTTTTAGAATACGTCTGCCGCTTCCTGTAGGCATACGCACATTATTGCCGGCTTTAAGTTCACGATAATGCTCTGCACAGTTATTCCAGTCAGAAGTAACAAGACCTTTAAATTCCCATTCTTCACGAAGAATATTAATTAAAAGTTCACTGTTTTCTGATGCATATTTACCGTTAATTATGTTATAAGCTGACATAAGAGTCATAGGCTCGGCTTCTTTTACAACGATCTCAAAGCCCTTCAAATAGATTTCTCTCAACGCGCGCTCGGATACCCTTGAATCGCTGAATTTACGGTTTACCTCTTTGTTATTACAACAAAAATGCTTTACAGATGCACCAATATTCTCTGATTGAATACCTTTTACCATGGCAACAGCCATTTTTCCACTGACAAATGGATCTTCTGAGTAGTATTCAAAGTTTCTTCCACACAATGGGCTTCTATGAATATTAAGGCCGGGAGTAAGCCAAACACCAAGGTTATTTTCTTTAACTTCCAATGCACCTGCTTTACCAACCTGCTCAACAAGTTCAGTGTTCCAAGTACACGCAAGTAATGTTGCACACGGCCATGCGGTTGTAGGAACTGAACATTCTTTATTAATTCTGACTCCTGCAGGGCCGTCCACTGTCATAATAGCAGGAACACCAAAAGTCGAAAGATCACCAAAGCCCAAAGTATTGGCAACTGATATATTAGGTCTTCCGCCAACAAGATCTATTAAATCGTTAATGGAAAGTTGTGCAACGAATTCATCAAGAGTTGCCTTACCATCAACCACATCATCAAGCATAATTCTGCCTTCAGGAATAGCCACACCACGAGGGTCGCCTTGGATATGGTCAAATTTCCATTGCGGTTTTTCAGGCCAATCTGATGTATCATAGACATCATCATACTCACTTGTTTCAAGTGTTTGATATGTACCATCCGCCCGCAAACGTTTAGTTAATTTTCTGGGAACACATCTATTATGAAGTTGCTCTGTGACGGTAAATTCTTTTACAGAATAAGTATAAACTTTTTGAGTGTCCCTTACACTTGTACCAAGATAAACATCGTAATCACCGGCTTCTAAAACAAAAGCTGCAATCGACTCGTCATAAGAGGCCATAGTATCTATATCAAACTCAAGGAAAACAGTTGTTGATTCATTTATATCAAGCAACGACGTTTTTGCAAAAGCCTTAAGTTCATACTTAGGTTTATCAAGTTTACCTTTTGGTGCTGAAATGTAAACCTGCAAAACCTCTTTACCCGCCATTTTTCCGACATTGGTTACAAGTGAGCTGATTTTTATTTTACCATCGGCTACATTTGTTTCAATGTTAGAAATATCAAATTTTGTGTATGAAAGGCCGTAACCGAATGGATAATTTACTTTTTCAAAAGCGTTTGGTATTGTTTCGAAATATCTATAACCTACAAAAATATCGTCCGTATATTCAACATAGTCTCTTGATTCATTAAAGTTATACGATGATGGATAATCATCAAAACTTGATGCAAAAGTATCAGTAAGTTTTCCTGACGGACACACATCACCGCAAAGAATATCCGCCTCTGCAAGACCGCCTTCAAGACCTGCTTGCCATGCAAGCAAAATTGATTTGATTTTAGGGTTATTTCTAAAGCCTAAAGTATCAACCATTCCACCAACATTAAGTACAATAACCACATTATCAAATTTTTCGGTTACAGCTTCAACCATCTCACGTTCTTCTTTTGTGAGATAAAAATCACCATCATCAACAACTCCGGTTCTATCATGGCTTTCACAAGAATATCTGCATATACTTATAATCGCGACATCGCAATTGGCAGCAGATTCGTCAAGAAGTTTTTTGTCAATTTGGGGCTCGACAGTCTGTCCGGGGATTTTGCCGTCTTGATACTGTGATTTAACATTATCTTCATAAAAATCAATAAGAGGTTTATATACTTTTATCTTACCTTCAGATTGCTTTTCAAGCATACCGTAGCATAAATTATGTATATAAGCAGTATTAACATCACCACTTCCGCCGCCGCCTTTAACATAGTCAGCAGATGCCTTACCAAACAATGCAACCGTTGAGTTAGGTTTGAGAGGAAGCAAATCCTGCTCATTTTTCAAAAGTACCATACCTTCAGTAGCTGCAGTTCTTGAAAGTTGGGTATGTGCTTTACAACCGGTGATTTTTCTGCCGTCTTCTCCAATAGGAATTACGGGTAAATATCTAAACCTCTGCCATTTATACATGTTTTTACTCCTTTGATTCATTAATGCGTGAAATAACTATATCACAAGCACATATTTAAATCAATAAATAAATATAAATTGTCGTCTATTTAGTTTTCTTTCAAAACTTGCAACACTACCTTGCCGATATTTTCGCCACGCTCCAAAATAGCATGTGCTTCTTCTGCTTGTTCAATTGGTAAAACCTTGTATATTGAAGGTTTAATATCGCCATTTTCAATTCTATGAATCCATAGAACAAGTCGCATTGAGCGTCGGCTATAACAGTATTTATCATTTTTCTAAAATGTTTAAGCTATACACGGGAAAAAGTCCGTCTGAATATGCAAAAGCATCCCGAAATTAATCGGGATGCTTTTTATGTTAAAATATCGATTAAGTATACTACTTGTTGTTATAAATTCATAAGAATAAGTGCTACAAATGCAAGCAGAATACCGACAAAAGCCTTGAAGGTAAATTTCTCTTTAAAAAAGAAATTTGCCATTAGTGTTGAAAGAACTAATGCAGCTCCCTGATTCATTGGATAAAGCTGTGCACTGTTCAAGTGCAACGCTGCCATTGTTTTAAATTGAGAATTGGCTGTCAAAGCAACTGCCATAACAAAAATAATCAAAAAACTCACCTTTGATTCTCTACCATCAAAATGAATCTTTTCTTTTCTTATACGAAAAACAAAAAAAATGGCAAGAGTTACTGCGGCGAAAATATAAGTATACAAATTGAACATTGAAACCGGCAGATTAGGAAATGATTTAACATACAGTTTTTGAGAAAAATCAGTAATACCATTTGAAAAACCGCAAGCAATTAACAACAAAATTGAAGAAAACGACAACTTTGTTTTTATGGAATTATTATAAGAGCACATAATTAGTGCCGCAATAACAAGAATTACAAAACCTATCCACTGACGAATGCTGACCGGTTCGGAAAACAAAAAATACCCTGCAAGCATTGGTATAAGTGTTCCCATCATCAAAAAAACATCAAGCATCATATACGCACTTTTTCGCACCGATAAAAGCCAGCTTACAACAAAGAAAGAAGTGCTGATACCTGAAAGTGCTGAAACAAAGAGTACCTTTGAATTTATTGTAAAATGCTCAAAATCTCCGGTTAAAAACAAAACGGTAAATCCTAATGCTACACACAGCAACATTCGAATTAAATTGAGAAGCACGGCACTTTGCAAATTGGTAGCGTATCCGCCCAACTTTTTTCCGCAAAAACCTTTTACAGCGCCAGATAAAAGCGCAAATAACAATAATAAATATCCCATAGTTATTCCTCTACAATTACTGTAGAAATGCTGTCACTATACAGTTCTATATACCAAAGTTTACCGCCAAGTTCGATTTGTGTTTGTATGTTATAATCATTCGGATTGATTATAACAGCAATTTTTCTGCCGTTTTGATTATCTATAACCACACCCTCTATTTCGCGTTTTTCTTTTGGATACTTGGAAATATCAAGATTAAACGAATCACTCACTGTTATTGGATATACCTTGGAATTGGACGTAATATACGGAACAATATGAGAAAACGCCTTATACTGACCACTGTAATATAGTTCCTGATTTCTATTATCATAAGTAACAAAACCACCGCAAATTCCCATAAAAGGACCTATATTCGGACCACCTAATTCATCAAGCATCAAGTTCCAACCGGTAAAAGACTGATATCCGGCTTTTAGTGCTTTAACAACCATTAGTCCCCATTTACACCAATCGGTACTGTAATGATCAGTAAGTCTCGGTCCACCCTCGGTAAAGTGTAACTCTAATTTAGGGAATTTTTCTGTTAAAACTTTTGTTTGTTCAATAGCACCTGTATAATAATGAAAAGCAATTCCATCACAATTTTCTTTTAAACCTTCGCAGTTATCAAGAGACCATAATACACGTTGTATATAACCAAAATCATGATCAAGCATCCATATTTTTATATCAAAATGATTTTCTTTAAACTTTTTCTTAAGTATTTTTATAAATTCTGCTTCTGTTTCAGGATGCCATATACATGCAGGCATTTTATCGTAATGTGATGTATTGGTTTCATTTTGAGGTGTTATAGCAGATATTTTTATACCATATTGAGAATATGCTTTAATAAATTTTACAATATAATTTGCATAACAATCCAAAAACTCGTTGCGCATAAAACCGCCGCACATACTTTCGCCTGTTTTCATCCAATAAGGCGGACTCCATGGAGAAGCATAAAGGTAAATGTCGGGATTTATATTTAATATTTCTTTAAGCATTGGAATAATATACTTTTCATCACGTTCTACAGAAAAAAGCTTAAGTTCCGTATCAAAGGCAACATCATCGTAGGAATAGATTTCAGGAGAATAATCGCTGGAACCAACGCAAAGTCTGCCTATAGAAAGGCCCAGTCCGTCTTTGCCATAAATTTGTTTTAAAAGTTCTGTTCTTTTTGTAGGTTCCATCAAACTTAATTCATAGCAGGATGACGGTGTGATAGCAACACCAAATTTACAGTAGCCATTTACTGAGTTTTCTGATACCCTAAGCGTTTCTGCATTGGGAACAGGTAATGAAGAAAATATTTTATTCTCTGACATCAAATGATCATTAGTTATATAAATTATTTTTCCATTCATATTCATATTCTCCATTTTTGTATTTTTTGATATTATAATACAAAATAATTTATAATTCATTAGATAATTCAATCTAATAATTGTATTTTTCGATAATTAGTTGTATAATGATACTGAGGTGATTGCATATGAAGCACACAGACCTTGTTGATTTTTTTGCCAGCAACGATATGCTTTTTACAACTAAACTATTAAAACAGCATTGGAAACAAGATATATACAGTTATGCTTCCAGTCCAAGACCGGACTATGGGTTATTACTGTTGACACATGGTAAAATTAAGTTTACAACACAAAACGGGATTTTGAATGCACATGCAGGAGATATCATTTTTCTTCCTAAATACTCGCAATATCAAGCAATTATCGAAAAAGAAGCCGAAAATTATTTAGTTAATTTTGATACTGCAGGAAAAGACTTTATTATATCAACACCTACTAAGATTTTAAAAGCATCTCCACTTAATTGCATTGATTGTTTTACTGAACTGATACACGAGAAAATATCAGGGAACCCCACCTCTTTGAAATTAAGAGGATTATTTTATTTACTTGTTGACACTATCATAAACTGTGCAGAATCTCAAAAATCATTAAAAAGTGAAACAATAGAAAAAGCAATGCAATTTCTAAAAAGCAGTACAGAATTTAAAATATCTGATATTGCTTATCAATGCGGCATAAGCACATCAGGGCTTAGAAAGATTTTTAAGGACAACATTGGCATTTCTATGTCTGAATATAGATTGCAATTTAAACTTAATAAGGCAAAATACCTTCTTGAATCAACAGATTTACCTATTAAAGAAATAGCGGATACATTAAATTTTTATGATGCGGCTTATTTTTGTAAAGTATTTAAAAAATACACTGGGATGTCTCCCAAGCAGTTTACAAAAAACAAGCAGATATAAAGCAAAAATTTAAACAGCAGGATATATTATTACGGTTGCTCGTTTTTGTTATACATCCTGTAATCAAAGCGAATAAAGTTTGTGCTTTCCAAAATAAAATCATTTTCTAAAACATAAAAGAGCAAATCTTTAAATTTGCTCTTTTATGTTTTTATAATCTTCCGCGGTTATCCACAAATGTCCGCATATATTTACCTGCAAAATAAAGAAAGTCCTCTAGACTTTTTCCATAGCGTTTCAAGGCCAATTCCAGATTGTAAGTACCCTTATATCCAATATCATCAAGAGCATCGAATACAGCACTCCATTTAATGCTACCCATTCCGGGCAATTGATGGTCATCCCAATGTCCAGAATTATCATGCAAATGAAGAAGAGTCACGTTCTTTCCTAAAAAACGAATAAAATCTTCCGGTGGGAGTACCCAAAACGATTCTGCTTCGTGAATATGTCCCGTATCAACACACATAGTCTTATAAGTGGTATCAAGTCTATCAAATTGAGATTGAAACTCATTGTGATCGGCAAAAAAATCGCGGATTCTATCACCTTTAATACGTGCGGCGCCAAAAGTTTCAATGGCAATGTTGGTCTTATATTTTTCAGCAAACGGAATGATGTTTTTAAACATTTCATCAGACACACTACGCATTACATCAGCCGGCTGTTTTCCCCAACGCGAAGAATTGATAAAGTGAACCACACAAGATGGTGCGCCAAGTAGCGCGGTGGCTTTTAGATCCTTTTCGGTCACTTTATGTGTCCACTCGCGGCGGGACTCGTCTACAGGGTCATAAGTTTCACAGCGACCATGAGTCTGTCCAATCTCCAGTTCATACTTTTCTGCAGTTTTTCGAATGTTATAAAAGTACTCCTCAAACTCATCGTCGGAAGCTGCATAGATACCGCTTTCAAGCGGAAATTTGCCAAGGTTGTAATCAATGGCATCAAAACCACTTTTTTTACAAATTTCAAAAGCGCGGTCAATGCCGTAAATGTCAATCGCATAACCGATATTGATACTTAACTTTTTCATAATAACACCCCTTTTTTATCCAAGTATACTACTTGAATCAGAGTAAAGCAACTCTTTTTATGTGTTTATTTCATTTCAGAGCAGCGTGTTTAGCAAGCAATTTTGACAACTATTCCACACTCGAGAGCATATTTTCAATAAAAATACCATAGCCGCGAGTGCAGTCGTCGATAAGGACGTGCGTTACGGCGCCGATGAGTTTGCCATTTTAGATTATGGGGCTACCCGACACAAGTGTGTCAAGGTAGATACTACACGGTTTTTGAGCGATTTTCAGCCTATTTTTACCCCAAAATGCTAATTTTAGCTAGAAAATGAGTAAATCTTAACCCATAGCATAATTTTGACTGATTTTTGTATCATTGTACTGTCGCTATCACACCATTTGTTTTATCATAATTCAAGACATAGAACCGTCCCATGTCTCCCTTAGAACATTATTTTTTATTCTTTGCAATTTTACGAAACAATCGTAAATCCACAAATACCAGCAAACCACCTATTATACCCATAATAAAAGATTGTAGCAATATATTTTCGATATATTGAGAGAAGAGGTTTCTCAATATACCGAAATACAGAAAAAAATAGATAAAAGCAGTTAAAACAATAATAAATATCTTTTTGATCATATCTACTCACCTTTTTTCACTTTATAGTTGTATTTTATACAGCTATTTATTTTCATTATCCTAATTCACGGTAACCAAAAGAAAATATCAAATACCG
>JAZQJA010000007.1:0-1862 GCA_045541455.1 Eubacteriales bacterium | reverse complement strand
CCGCTTGGCCTCCGACTTGGCCGTCCATGGAACAATGACCAATTTACCTTTGCTCTTTATAAGTATGATACAGTTCTGGCAAAATACGTTGAGGTAGCAAATTCTCGCGAAACCATAACCAAAGCAGGCGATTTTGGTAGTGTTCTTACCGCAGCTATAAAGGCCGAAGAATTTGACAAGGTTGGCACATATCATTATTCTATAAGAGAATTAGTGCCCGATAACACCTATGGCGTAAGCTATGATACCGTATCACGTGACTTTAACGTAATAGTTACAGATAATGACACCGACGGAAAGTTTGAAATCAACGCGGTTGAAAACGCTAATCACACATCGGTTGCCAAAAACGGTAATGCATACACTGTAACAGCCGATAAGTTTGTAAACACCTATAAGGCTGATGGTATTGCAGAGGTAATTATCGAAATCAACAAAACCGTTGATACTCCCGATGGTATAACCTATAGCCCTGAAGGCTTTGAGTTTGGTGTATACAACGACGCAGGTGAGCTTGTAAGCCCACTTTACGATACCGACGCAAACGGTAAAACACAGTTTATCTTTACCTTTAACGCTGATGGTGTAAATTACCAGAATAATAAGGTTTATAACTACGTAATAAAGGAGACTGACACAGGCCTTGGCGGTATAACCTATGCTAAAGATATTCCGTTTACCGTAACTGTAAAAGATAATCTTGACGGTACAATCAGCGCGACAACTAATATTGCTAATACCAATAACGGTGTATCGGTCGTTGACGTAACAAACGTTTATAACACACAAAGCGTTGATGTTATAATTGAAGCTACCAAAAAAATCACAGGTCGTGGCCTTAAGGATGGCGAATTCAAGTTTGACCTATATAGCCTTGACACCAATTCGGTAGTTAAAAACGACGTTACAAACGACGCCGCAGGTAAGGTTAGCTTTAATCTTAACTTTGACAAGGTTGGCACCTATAACTACAAGGTATATGAAGACGAGGTTGACGGTAACGGTGTAACCGTTGACAAGACAGAGCACAACGTAACAGTAGTTGTTGACCACGACGGCGAGGGTAATTTGACCGCTACAGTTAACGGCACAAAAGCCGGCACCACACCTGTAAACGTTGGTACCTTTAACAACAGCTATTCCGCTGCCGAAACTAACGTAGTATTTGAAGCTACAAAGCATCTTACCGGTCGTGATTTGGTAGATGGCGAATTTGAGTTCAATCTTTATAACAACGATACTAATACTCTAATTCAAACCAAAACAAATGACGCTGACGGCAATGTTGTATTTGATGCTATAACCTTTGATATAGGCGGCGCATACAAATACAAAATATATGAAAACGAAGTAGATCAAAACGGCGTTACAGTAGATACCACATCTTACGAAATCACAGTATTCGTATATGACAATGACAAGGGCAACCTTGAAAC
The DNA here is from genome assembly GCA_045541455.1 of Eubacteriales bacterium. Lineage (GTDB taxonomy): Bacteria > Bacillota > Clostridia > Oscillospirales > QAKW01 > RGIG9041. Next base: position 426 of record JAZQJA010000007.1, on the reverse strand, counting down.
CGAGATATACGTTGATACAAATAAGCTTTCAGGCTCTATGAAAGACGTAGTTGTATTTGAAAATAAGTACAAAGCAGATGCTACCGACATAGTTATAAAGGCTAAAAAGGTACTTGATGGTCGTGATTTAGTAGCTGACGAGTTTGAATTCCAGCTTTATCTTGGCGATGATTTATTACAAACTGTGAAAAACGACGCCGACGGTAACGTGGTATTTAACAATGTTTTGGTTGAGTCTGCAGGCAAGGTTACCTTTACTGTAAAAGAGGTTAAGGGCGATGCCGAGGGTATAACCTATGACGAAACGGTTTACACCGTAACTGCAACCGTAACCGATAATCTTGACGGTACTTTAAGCGTGGATTATCTATACGAGGTAGACGGCGACAAGGTTGATGAGATTGTATTTAACAATAAATACACAGC
>JAZQJA010000006.1:0-2177 GCA_045541455.1 Eubacteriales bacterium | reverse complement strand
CACAAAACACTATTATCTCTGCCAATGTTTCTCTGTATCAAGCATCAAAAATGCACTCTGATTCTAATCCTGATTTTCTGGAGGAGACTCCCAAAGTAACCGCCGTTTTTAAGGATTCAGAAAACGATTCTATCTATCAAGAAATTAAACGGCCTAATACTTCCGCGGATATGTGGACATGTAAAAAATGCGGAACAGAAAACAAGGCAAACTACGGCCAATGCAAAAAGTGCGGTGCATACCGCAAATAGTATCACAAAAAAGGCTTGACCAACCGGTCAAGCCTTTTCGTTAGAACAACGTAGTTATCCAATAAATAACACCATAAATCACACTCGCCACTGTGCCATACATAATTACGGGACCTGCTATGGTGAATATTTTTGCACCCACGCCTAAGATATATCCCTCGTTTTTAAACTCTATCGCAGGAGATACAACTGCATTTGCAAAGCCGGTTATCGGCACCAGCGTGCCCGCACCTGCTTTACGTGCAATTTTGTCAAAAACACCAAGTCCTGTAAGCAGTGCCGCTATAAAAATTATTGATACCGGCACCGCCATTTTAACAACCTTTTCAGATAATTCTAATGACGTATAAAGCTCGGTAAGCAACTGACCTATAACACAAATGGCACCGCCCACTATATATGCCCAAACAAAATCTTTTGCTTTGGGTGATGGTGGCGATGCCTTTTTTGTCATCTCATTATATTTTTTCTTGTCAGGCAACATATAATCCACTTCCCTTTCGGGATTATTATTTGCCCTCGGTTTTAGATTTATTCTTTTCAACGTTTTCGGTGTCTTTAAACATTTTTTTAGGGTTATAGCCTTTTAAGAATTTTTGCCAGTCCTCTTCACTTAACTTTTCACCGTTTTCGGTGCCGTACTGCTTATAAAGGCCATCAACTAACATATCATAAATACGATTGGTTTTTATTCTTGCGCGAATTAAGATAAAAATAAGCGCTACAACCAATAGCATAATTATGTATGACGGTACCGAGCCGATATAATAGCTTGACTTATACCCAAGACCCACCTTTGTACAGGTTCTAAAGCAAGAAATTGCAACGGGTAAAATGGCTACTGTAAGACCTAAAAAATACTTGCTCTTTTTTGATAAAATAAGTGTTACAATAAGCAAGAAAAAGCACACAAGCAATGTGTAATATTCTGACGTATAAACAAAATAGTCATTATTAACAGCAAAAAGCGAAAACTCCTCTGACTGTGCTTTAAACAACAGACTCATACAAAACAAAAAAGTCCATATAATCATACAAATTGTAAAAAAGTTAATAAACTTACACAGTCTTCTAACAAGTGTAGATTTTTCATCGGCATAGCTGATGCCATATTTGTATTTATATTTTTCAACATACTCTAAAATGTTTGCGTTCTTTTTCATATTATCACCAGAAAATATTATACACCAAACAACTTTACTTGACAAGTGTTTATTAAAGATAATATAATGTTAAACGGTGATTTTTATGGCAAAAATAAATATAGTAATGGTAGAGCCCGAAATACCACAAAACACGGGCAACGTTGCGCGCACTTGTGCCGCTACGGGTGCAAGGCTGCATCTTGTTAAGCCTATGGGTTTTACCCCCGACGACAAAAAGCTTAAGCACGCGGGGCTTGATTATTGGAAATATCTTGATATTACCTATTACGAAAACCTTGCTGACTTTTTCGAAAAAAATAAGGGTGGCAACTTCTTTTACTTTACAACCAAAGGGCGTCACACCCACTCCGACCACAATTACCCCGATAATTGTTTTTTGCTTTTTGGCAAAGAAAGCAAGGGTTTGCCCGAAGAACTTTTACTGCAAAACCCCGACTATTGCGCACGCATACCAATGCAGGGCGAAATACGAAGCCTCAATCTATCTAACTCGGTGGCTATCGCTGTTTACGAGGTATTGCGTCAGTGGGACTACCCCGCTTTAGAAAATTTTGGTCAATTGCACAATTACAAATGGGAAGATAATATATAATTTTATATTTTTATATATTGAATTTTTTGGAAATTGTGGTAAAATATAATTGTATAATTTTTAACAATCTCGAAAGGATGTATTAAAATGAGTCTACTTAACAAAAAAACAGTTGATGACATTAACGTAAAGGGCCAAAAGGTTCTTGTTCGTTGCGATTTTAACGTT
>JAZQJA010000005.1:0-8518 GCA_045541455.1 Eubacteriales bacterium | reverse complement strand
ATAAGCCGGTAATAGTTTTAAATAAAAAAGTGTGTGACGAGTATATCTCAGATAAACCTTCAGAAATAAAACCAGAATTGTTACGAGAATTGCAGCACGTTATACAATATTATTCAGGTGAGGCCAGTGGAACTTCTATAGATAAATGGAAAAATTTAGAAAAAGAAGGTAAAACACCATATTCACAAGAACTGGGTAGAAATTTAACGGCGGAAGAAGCCTTTAACCATTCAGCTGATAATTACGAGGCTGCTATGGTTGAAAAAAGAGAGGAGTTTAAAGAATATTTCGTGAAGAAGCGTTTCGCAACAACTCAAGAAGTAGAAAAAATGGTCTTATATGCTCCTGATTTTGATAGAAACAAGGCGGTTATAACTGATGAGGATGGAAATTACGTTATTGTAAAAGATTATGAAACTTCAAAAATACAACCGTCAATTGTTGATGAGAATGTTGATGCAGTAGATGCAGTAGATGCAGTAGATGTAGAAGATGTAGTAGAAGAACATTTCACTGAAGACGATTCTTTAAAAAGCACAAACATTGAAACAATTGATGCCAATATGAATGCCACACATAAATTAATAAAAATTTTAATGGGTGGAAGTGGAAATAACCGTTATGATATTAATCAATTAAGAACAATTACTGCCGGTGACGATAGTGCTTTGTCGAATTTTGCCGAAAACGCAAAACAATTTGCAAATTATTATAACGCAGAAAAAATAAAAGAATTATGTGATATTGAACCGAGTAGACGTGACACTGCAGGAAGAGTGTTAAGTGATGAGATTTTGGAAAGATTCAAAAACACTTTTTTAAAGAACAAGGATGGAAAAATTGTTCCGCTTTATATGTTAAAGATGCAAGATGTTGGCAGATTTGCACGTGAAAAAATTGGTATTGAAGCCGGAACATTAGAATCAGTTTCACAACTATATTCAAAATATAATAAAAAAAGTTTGAATGATAGACAGGTTAATATACAAGAAGTAATAATTAATATGACCAATCCCTTGGTTCTTGACTATACACCTTTTGAATTGTCGCTAGTAGGACTGCACGATCTGGTGGAAAGGGGCATACTGTATTATTCCGAATGGTTAAATTTAATTAATTTTAAACGGGTAAGCCTTATCAATTATACAAACAATATAACCAAAAAAATTCGGGCCCGCATTAAAGCGGACGGGTATGACGGCATTATATATTTCAACGATAGTACCGATGCGGGTTCTATGACAGTAGTTGCTTTTGATGAGGACCAAATATTAACTGTAGCTGAAAATGGTGTGTTATTAGAAAATAACGGCATTAGTGAACCCAAAATAGATTTAAATGAATTGGAAAACAACAATATTGCAGTACGTAACTCAAGGGAAATAAGATTGTTTGCGTCTGATGTTAAATATCGAAACAGAAAACTACACCGCATTCCTTCTGAAAAAATCAGGGCGGGTAATAGTGGTTTTATTGATAGTACAACAAATATTCAGGAAGAGGCTTATAAAAATTTACGTGAAGCACTTAATAATGCAAATAAAGAATTAAATGGTAAAGATACTGTGGATAGGGAACAGAAAAAAAGTGTTATGAATATGCTTGATAATACCGTTTTTCAAGACGAAAAAGGCAACCTTCTTTCGCTTTATGCGTTTTTACCACGCAACATATTGAGTGATAAAACTATATTTGGAACTTTTAATTCGGCAATTAAGGAATTCATATCTAGTAAGGAAAAGGCCAAATATGCACTTTTAGGTACTATGTGTGAGGTGTATATAAATTCTGTAAATCCCCTTGTTGTCAAAGCTGATGAATATGATGTCAAAATAATAGCAGAGCAATTATTAAGTGAGGGTAAGATTACTCAAAAGGAATACTATAATTTGATTTCTTATAAATCGTCATACAAAACAAGAATCAGAAACAAATTGATAACAAAAGGCTATGATAGCGTAATACTAGTCAAAGGTAATGGCGAATATGCAGTTGTTCCATTTGATGAATCACAAATAATTGCAGTGTCATCAAATGGTATTTTAAATGATGGTGTTGATGTTGCACAAACAGATGAAACGGGTTATGAGCATAACAAGGATTATGATGATGGAAGTGTTTTTATTGATGGTGGACTGAAAATAGCAGTCGATCTAAACGCAGTAAAAGATATATTATCGGTTGAAGACGATAACACAGTGAAAATGAAACTGCTTACAAAGGTGTTAATGTGCGGTAATAATCCTAATATAGATTACACAAATGAATATAAAGCCGGCAGCAGTGGTGCGTTGGAAAAAAGCGAATTAAATCCTTGGCGTGCACGCGCTGTAATTGAATCGATTGCAAGCCGAGATTTGTCTGATATAACTATATCAGACACCGATACTGCAGGTAGACCAATTAGCGAATACCAAAAGAGATTATTACTTGAAAGTAAATTTATAGACCGTTTAGGCAGACCTTATTCTGTGTTTTTTGGTAATAGACATGGCAATACCAGATTTATACATAGCAATATAGGAATATGTGTGGGCACACTAAATGCCGCGCATGACACAATGGTTGCAGAATCAAAACAAAAATTTAAAAGGAATAAGATAGTCTTTGAAGAATATTACCCGATAATTAAAAACCCGTATTTTATTATGTTTGAACCCAATGATATCACGGCAGCGGAACTTGCTAAGTATATGTATGCAGAGGGCTTGCTAAACGATAAACAATATAATATTGCATTATCAAAAGTTGGTGCGCATACACATGCTTATAACAGCAATTCGGCAAGATACTTAATAAGGCGTTTAAGACATTTGGGGTTTGATAGTATAGCGTTTATGAATGAACGTTATGACCCTGGCAGTATAGGCTTGATAATATTTGATGGCAGTCAATTGATACCGGTATCACATGATGGATTGTCCATAGAAAATAGTGATAGAACACTTGCAGACTCAGATAATGAGCCTGTTTTTTTTATGCCTGAAAATAATGGCGAGAATTTTGTCGAAAAAAGTCAGATAGAAAGTGTTGAAAATGTTGATGAAAATGGTATAATAGAAGAGACGGTAGATAATGATACTGGGGTTCCCGGTGAATACACATATGAAATTGTGTGGCAAGGTAGAAAGGTTCCTGCGAGGAGAGATGGAAAAGGGCATCGTGGACCAAGAACAAAACAACACAATGAGCGTGTAAATAACTATGAATTAAAGTTAAATCCTGATAATGAGAGTTATTTTTTAGACCATCCGGACGGAAAGACGGTGCAGTTTGAGAATATGAAGAATGGCATAGTACAAGATTGTAAACTTGTTATGGATAAACATTCCATTTATTATGTAAAAGAAAAAATACCGGTTTTAAATAAAAATATTTTAAAACAAGCGATTAGACAACTGGAAGCCGCAAATTCAGTAGGATATAAGGTCGAATGGCTTGTATCGGAACAAAAAGCAGTAGATCAGATGATAGAATTATTTAATGAAAACAATTTGGATATAATAGTTACATATTATCCGGAATAGGAGCAAATATGGAAATAATAAGAAATAATATTGATGAATTGATTGATAAAATAGGTTATAAGTATAAGAACGAGTATTCTAATAAAAAGGTAAATACTTTATTTAATTATTGGATGTTTTTTGACGAAAAAGAAGAAGAAATTATCAAGTTATTAAATCTATCCTTAGACGTTTTTTTGTACAGTAAATGGTACTGGAGTGAACGTTACGTTGTCTGCTATGAAGAAGAATATGGAAAAGAAGTTCCAGCTGATTGGGGTCAATACCAATTTGAATCTACTTTAGAAAATTTTGAGCATAGGATAAAAGAGCCAGATTGGTATAGAATAGGAGCCATATATAACGAAATTCATAATAGTGAATGTAAATGTATTGATTGTAAAACAAAAAGATGGAAAGTGTGAAAAAGTATTTTAAATAAATACATGGTAAGCAAATATTATTGACTGATTATTTATTAAAAATCGAAGCAATTATAGTTAAAAACCCGTGTTTTATTATATTTGAACCCAATAGTATCACAGCGGCAGAACACTTGCAGACTCAGAAAATGAGTCTGCTTTTTTAAATTAATAATTTTTATAAAGCAAGTATCGAAAAACTACGATACTTGCTTTTTTAATTGGAGGAATAACATGGCAATAAAAACAATTGAATATAAAGTAAATATTGCAGGCATTACACCCGCAACAGAACAGTTTGGCGGTATGCAGGGCGATCATAAAGTGACAATGATTGAGTTTGTAACCGATGATTTGTTGAATGATGAAATTAGCGATTATGCTGAAGCAATAAATGGTAAGGCTATGTACCGATTTGACGTATATGATGGAGAAGGCGGTATATGGTCAAGTGAGCCTAAAGAGTTAGAGGATTATACGTTGAGCATGGAACTTGAGGAGCGACATACTCGTTACGGTGGTAAGGTCACCATATATTTAGTGTTTACGGTGCTTTCGTCATATTGTGAAACTGAAATAGAACTTTATAGTTTTCCGGCAGTGTTACGTCTTAAAAATCGTCCGGAAGGTACGTATCAGGATGGTGAAAACTATGAGAGTGTAACGTCACTTGCCGAAGTGGCAAAGAGTAATGCACTTGACGCCGAAAAAACAAATAAAGAACTACAAGCCTTCACAGCGCAAATAGAAGAAAAACTTAAAAACGGCGATTTTGACCGAGTCGGTGTTGAGTCGGCTGTAATTATTAACGATGAATTGATTATTAAATACACCGATGGCACAGTACAAAATTTAGGTAATGTGAAGGGTGATACAGGTCCGCAAGGTGAAAAAGGCGAAAAGGGCGATATGCCTGATGTTAGTGATTTTCTAACTAAACAACAAAGTAATATGATGACATACGAGGTTTATGCACTGTCACCTCTCGAACACGAGACTAAATTGGAAGTATCAGATAATACTCTGTTCTTAAACAATGAATTTCGTGGTGAGGGAATACCATATAGACAACGCAACGGAAATTTGCTGACCGATACACCTATTTTTGAATTAGATTGCGCCAATAAAAAATATGTCGATGACAAGATTGGTGATATTGATTCTGCCCTTGACGAACTACACAATTATGCACAAGCATTGATTGGGGGTAATTCATAATGGCTACGGCAGATTTGATTACTCAATTAAAAAAAGACCTTGATGATGTTTATGCGGCAGGCAAGGCTGCAGGCGGTGGTAGCGGCGACTACGAACAAGGCTACGAGGACGGCAAAAACTCGGTTGTAGATATTGGTAAATATGCTAAAACAATAACTTTTTCAAGTCTAAATGTTTTTGGTAAAGCAAATGTTGAGTTGAATTTTGATAACTTAACGTCTTTGGCGAATTTGGTCCGTTTAACACAAGGTGCATACAAAAATACAACGGTTGAACATCTGGTAATAAATTGCTCAACACAAATAACAAGTATGCAAGAAATGTTATACAGCAATGGCAGTAGCAGTGACGATACTGTGCTAAAAAAATTAACATTTAATGTTGATACATCTAAATGTACTAATTTCGTAAATGCTTTTATGGGTAGACAAGGCTTGGAAATTATAGATGGAATACCTTTTGACTTTTCGGCAGTCACAAACAATCTTAATGGTGTTTTCAAAACTTGTTATGCATTAAAAGACTTTAGAGTAAAACCAAGTTGTATTAAAGTCTCTTTTTCAGTTGCAGATAGCGACGATTTAAGCACCGACACAATCCAAAGCATTATAGACGGACTTGCTGACTTAACCGGAGGTACGGCGCAAACACTCACACTACACGCAACAGTAGGCAGCAAACTTACTGATGAACAAAAGGCAACTATAACCGCGAAAAATTGGGAATTGGTTTATTAAGGGGGAAATTGAAATGAAAAAAGAAACAATTAAGCAAATTATACTTACAGCCGATGAGGGTATGTATATTACAAACGGCGAAACCTATGGCAAAACGGTGGTATTACCCGAAAGAGCAGACCAAAGTGTGTGGTGCGAAATAACCGAGCAAGAGTACAACAAACTACAAGAGGCGGTGAATGAAAAGTGAGTGGTTTGGCTGAACATATAGTAGCAGTAGCGGCAGTAATATCTGCTGCTACTGTTATTTTAACTGCCATTATTACCGCATATCGTTTTATTCGTAAGTGGGATAAATGGCGAGAAGATAAAGACAAACACGATATAGAAAATTACAAGGCGATTTTACGTCTTGTAATTATGACACCGGAAATGCCGCTGTCTGAACGCATAGAGGCCGGTGACGTTTACGTTAATAAGTTAAGTGGCAACGGCGGTGTAAAGCAAAAATACAAAGAGCTTTTGCAAAGATTTGCAGAAGAACACAAGGAGTAAAGGGGAAAAAATTATGACAAATAAATTATTTGTAATACCGGGTCACGGTGCGGGTGATAGCGGCGCCGTTGGCAATGGTTATAAGGAAGCCGAGCGTGTTCGCGCACTTGCAACAAAGGTTAAAGAATACGGTGGCGACAATGTAATACTAAGCGATTTTAATCTTAACTCATATCGCAGTAATATTATTGGTAAATGTCAGGTACCAAATGATTGTTTGATACTGGAATTGCATATAGATAGTAGCAAAAACACAAAAGCACGTGGCGGACACGTTATTATTAATGCTAATTTTAAAGCGGATGAATATGACGATGCGCTTGCCAAGATGATATCTACAATGTTCCCGGGTCGTGCCAAAACAATTGTTGGCAGAACTGACCTTGCAAACGTAAGACGAGCGGCGGAGAAGGGTTATAACTATAGGCTACTTGAATGCTGTTTTATTTCTAACACTGAGGATATAAAAAAGTTTAACGCCGAAATGGACAAGCTTGCAAAGGATATACTAGGTTGCTTTAAGATATCTGTAAAAGAATCAACAAAACCTGTCGTAACTTCGAAAAAAAGCAATGAAGAGGTTGCTAGAGAAGTAATAAAAGGCTTGTGGGGTAACGGAATTACAAGAAAACTAAAACTTGCAAAAGCCGGATACAATTACGCAGAAATACAAAAAAGAGTAAATGAATTATTGAAATGAGGAGAGATTGTATGACAAAGAAATGGATTAAAGCGGCTGCTATTCGAACTGTCAAGACAATGGCCGAAACAGCTATTGCGCTTATTGGCACAAACACCATCGGCATTACCGACGTTGATTGGTTAGGTCTACTTAGTGCGTGTGCACTGTCGGGCGTGGTAACTGTACTAACCTGCATTAAGGGTTTACCGGAAGTTCAATAATTTTTAATAGTTAATATAATAAAACACCTCATAACTACATAGAATATTATGAGGTGTTATTATGGTTTTTAAATTTAATCTAAAAAGATTTTTAATAAGCATTGCGATTCCGCTTATTGTGGGTGGATTATCTGCTTTGATAACAAGTGAAAATATGAACCTGTATTCAAGAATTGAAACCCCACTACTTTCACCACCGGGATGGGTTTTTCCAGTGGTATGGACCATACTTTACACTTTAATGGGTGTATCATTTTACTTGGTGTGGAACAGTAATGCTGCAATATTTGAAAAGAAACAGGCATTTACAATTTATGCAATACAGCTATTTTTGAATTTTATATGGTCGCCGATATTTTTTAATATGCGTGCGTATTTAATAGCATTTATAGTGCTTTTGGCTTTGTGGGGATTTGTGCTTGCAATGATTATTAAGTTTTATAAAATATCAAAACTAGCAGGAATTTTGCAAATACCATATTTAATTTGGCTTACATTTGCAGGGTATTTAAATTTGGCAATATACTTATTAAATTGAAAAGAGCGGTAATTCTATTCTTTAGAATTACCGCTCTTTTTTTGTTTATATGTAATTATTCCTTAAGTTCGGAAGTACAGTGTGCGCAACGTGTTGCTTCAATAGCAATTTCGCTTTTGCAGAATGGGCAAACCTTGGTTGTTGGAGCAGCAGGTGCTTCTTCCTCTTTCTTTTTGCCGAGCTTATGAAGATTGTTGATACCCTTTACAAAAAGGAAAATAACAATAGCCATAATAATGAAATTGATTACAGCAGTAATGAATGATCCGTATGCAAAAACTGTAGCACCGGCTTCTTTAGCGGCGGTTAAAGAAGCATATTTTGTACCTGCTTCAACGCCTTCTGCCAACCTTAAAACGACAAATTGGTCTGTAAAGTTAATGCCGCCTGTTGCAAGACCAACGAATGGCATGATAAGATCGTCAACCATTGACTTTACGATTGTTTGGAATGCACCGCCTATGATAACGCCGACTGCCAAGTCGATAACATTACCACGAAGTGCAAATGTTTTAAATTCGTTTAAAAATTTTTTCATTTTGACACCTCAAAAAATATTTTTTATAATTATATCATATTTTGTCTATTTTACAAATATTTTTTTATGAAAATCAAAAGATTTTTAAAAAATATTTTGATTTAACGGTTAATTTTATTGAATTTGTATGCCTGATAAGATAAAATAATGGTAAAGTAGGG
>JAZQJA010000004.1:0-1766 GCA_045541455.1 Eubacteriales bacterium | reverse complement strand
ACATGGCTACGATCCGACTTGTTTCTTTGTATCAAACCAAAATCGTGCGCTTCTCTTTAACGAGGACGGCACACCAACCCCACGTACCGATAAGATTTTGCGTTCAACCCCAATGGGACGTTTTGGCGAAGCAGAAGAACTTTTGGGTACAGTAGAGTGGTTGCTTGACGAAACAAAATCAGGCTTTGTTACCGGCATTACCGTACCGGTAGATGGTGGCTTCTCAGCATATTCTGGTGTATAAGAGGTAAATTGTTATGAATAATAATGTTAAAATTTACGGCTTTGCTGATGAAGCAAGCCCAATGATAGACGAACAAATCAAGGCTATGCACCGCAACGGTCTTGCAGGTCTTGAAATCCGTAACGTAGACGGCACTTGGATTGCAGGTGTTGAGGTTGATAAAATCCGTGAAGTAAAGGCAAAGATGGATGCCGCAGGTCTTGAAACCTGGTCTATTGGCTCATCTATTGGTAAAATCGACATTGAAACCGGCGATTTTGCGGCTCACCTTGAAAATCTTAAAAAGATGATTGAGTTTGCTCATATACTTGACGCTAAAAATTTGCGCGCATTCTCATTCTTTATTCCAAAGGGCAAGGATCCCGCTGATTACAAAAACGAGGTTATGGACCGCCTTGGCAAAATGCTTGATATAATTCGCGGCTCAGGCGTTACATTCTGCCACGAAAACGAAAAGGGCATTTACGGTGATATTGCTCCACGCTGTCTTGAAATTCTTGATACATTTCCTGAAATTGAGGGTGTATTTGACACTGCTAACTTTGTTCAATGCGGTCAAGATACCGCTGAAGCTTGGAATATGCTAAAGCACCGCATTAAATACGTTCATGTTAAAGATGCAAGAATGTCTGACGGTGTTGTAGTGCCTCCGGGTCGTGGCGACGGTAACTATAGCCTTATTATTCCGGAGTATCTCGCTCAGGGTGGCACAGTGTTTACAATGGAACCACACCTTACCGAGTTTGTAGGTCTTGCAGGTCTTGAACGCGAGGGCGAGGAAAGCGCTGTTGGTGAAATTAAATTCAGTAGCAATGAAGAAGCATTCGATTATGCTTGCACCACATTCAAATCTTTATTGGAGGGATAAAGCATGGAAATAGGTATTCAGTTCTATACTTTACGTGACCATTGCAAAAATCTTGATGATTTTGCGGAAACACTTAAAAAGGTAGCCGACATTGGTTATAAAAATGTTCAGATAAGCGGTGTTTGTGACTACGAACCCGAATGGCTTGCAGAAAACTTAAAGAAAAACGGCCTTAAGTGCGTAGTAACCCACACTCCACCCGCACAGCTTAAAGAAGATATTGTAAAGGTTTGTAAGGGCCACGATATCTTTGGTTGTGACAATATTGGTCTTGGCTATCATGACTTTTCTACCAGCCGTGAAGGTCTTACATATAAAGATTTTTATAACGAATATGTTGACATTATCAAGGCTGTTAAGGCAAACGGTAAATACTTTATGTATCACAACCACGCTAAAGAGTTTATAAAATTTGACGGTAAAAACGTTCTTGAGCACTTGGCAGAGGATTTTGCACCGGATGAGCTTGGCTTTATACTTGATACCTTCTGGGTACAAGCAGGTGGTGCAGACCCTGCAGCTTGGATTGAAAAGCTTTCGGGCAGACTTCCTGTAATTCATCTTAAAGACTATGCTTTTAGCGATACATTTAAAGAGTTTAACGACAATATTGCAGTAGTAGGTGAAGGTAACATTAACTTTGACCGCGTATTT
>JAZQJA010000003.1:0-28302 GCA_045541455.1 Eubacteriales bacterium | reverse complement strand
CAAACTTCTCTTTGTAACGAGCATAACCGCATTTTGCCAAGTCCAATGCTTTTTGTTTATCTTCAAACAACAGCATTATAGAATTTGCTATAGCATCTGCGTCACCCTTTTTACATATAAGAGATGTTTCTCCGTTTGTTGATATTTCGCAAAAACCTGCGGCATCGGTAGTTACAGAGGGTAATTTGGCAGACCAAGCCTCTACAAGTGACTGTCCGTAGCTTTCATATTTTGAAGTAATGCAATAAAGATCCATAGCATTATATGCTCGCTCAGGATCAAAAACAGTACCTGCGAACACACATTTCGAGTAAATACCCAATGTCTTTGCATATGTTTTCATTTCATTTAATGTTACGCCATCACCACACAACAAAAACGCAAATTTATCGTTTATTTCAGATAGTTTTGCAGCAGCTTTTAAAAAAGTACCATAATCTTTTTCGGGTGAAAATCTTGCAAGACAGCCTACAACATATTTTGAAGCGTCAATACCAAAACTCTTTTTACAGTCTGCTTGCTTTTGAGAATCAGCAACACCCATATCCGAGACACCATTTAAAACGGTAAATATATGTTTTTTATTAAACCCGAGATCAATGAGATTTTGTCGTGCTGCATCTGAAACTGCAATTGCATATCCTCCTGTCACACGGTACATAATTTTATCTACAAAACCGCGTAAACCGCTTTTATTATAAGACAGAGTATGCTTAGTAAATACGCTTTTACACATACCCTTTGATGCAAGCCTTGCAGATGCGCTGCCATGAGCGTGAACAATTTGGTAGTTTCCCGTCTTAATATACGAACGAATCACTTTAATAGAATTAATATCAAGCGATTTATCAGGCGCGATATCTGCTTCAATTATATCACAATTTGTATTTTTAAGAAGTTTAATAACAGCAGAGCCACGCGGTACCAAAACGGTAGGGGCAACTACAGTTAAGTCACAGTTTTTTATGTAGTTTGCAACATAAGTACCGGCACCGCCAATATTGGAGTCGGATAAAACATGCAACACTTTAATCATAATACACCTCAATCAAATTGTTTTGAATAGGGTAATTCTTCCTTATATTTATAAAGAAGAACAAGTGCAGTTGCGGCAAGTGCAACAATAACAACGCAAATTAATGCAATAGCAAGAGCGCTGATTTTTGACATTAAAAATAGGAAAATTGAAATTATAAGAAGTTCGCTTCCGTGAGTTATAATATACATTTTAAACGTAGCAAATGGTTTGTACGGCAAGGCTGCGTGCTGTTCCATATACAACGAAATAACCAACATAAGACCTGCATAGACAGCAAAAACTAGCGCCACATAAATATGAGATACAAAAGGTGTCAGCACTGAAATTCGTGCACCGCTGTCGTAACAAAAAATCGTACCGTCAAACGAAAGCAATTCACTGCTAATTGATGTTATTAATATATGAATCATCATAATAAAACAGTATAGTGCTACAACAACTCCACCTGCAATACCATAACCGGCAATAAAGGAAATTCCTTTATCGGTTTTACAATTATTAAAATACACACAATTGAGTGCAAAATATCGAATTATGCCGACAGCTGCAAAATAAATAAATACAATTGATGTTTTATAAATCCACTCAGGCATAAGCGCATTAATATATTCAGTATTTTGTTTTGAAAATGCATACATAAAAAGTATAAACATGCCTATAACAACCAAGAAAAATGCGCCAGCGCCGATAAAAGCATGTGAAATATACATTTTTTTATGCGTACGTTTAAAAAACAAGCCTATAAATACAAGTGCTGCGACTATTACAAGCGTTGCAACAAAGTAACAGATAATTGATATTCCTATCACTTTTTACCTCCTGCACTTTTCTTGATTTTAAATATAAACGCACCGCTGAGTGCAAAAGAAAGTACAAAAAAGAAGGCAAGACTAATATAAAGCATTATTGTTGACCTGCTAAATATTATTGCTGACACCCAAAAAAGATAATATACTGCTGATATTGCATAGGCAGGTGCTTCTGTACCGCTTTTTATAATTATATCACACGAATGTGAAATAACAGTATACATTATGCCGGTGACACAAACAATTGCACCTGAAAACAGTGCATAAGCCGGTTCCATTTCATAATTAGAAAAAATATTAAGTGCAATAAAAACTACAACATTTTGAGCGAGAATCACACCTGCCGAAAAGCCAAGTCCTGCAAAGCGGAATTTATTTTCATCTGCCGTAAACTTTTTAAGTGCCCACATTTTAAGCGATTCACATACTAAATAAAGTATTGCAACCATTACGCAAATAACAATACCCATAGACAAAAGTCCATCCGTCTCGTTTTCAAAAGTAAGTGATGCCAAAAATGTCGAATTTGAGATAACAAACACAACAAAAACCGCAACTATACTTGCAAGAAATGATAAAAAGCCGTAGCCCACCGAACCTAATGCTAATTCTTTACGGTGTTTAGACAATATAAAAATAATAAAAATTGCGACCGGCACAATAAGGCCGAAAATGAGAGAAAGTAAAGTTAAAGAATTAAAACCCATATTTTAGTTCTCCTGTAATTTTAATTTAGCGGATGTAAGAGTATTCTGCATAAGCATGGCAATAGTCATAGGACCTACACCGCCGGGAACGGGGGTAATAAATGAAGCCTTTTTACAAACTTCATCAAAATCAACATCGCCGCATAATTTACCGTCTTCTCCTCTGTTTATACCGACATCTACAACAACAGCACCGTTTTTCACCATATCTGCAGTAACAAAACGGGGTTTACCTATAGCGGCAATAATAATATCTGAATTTTTTGTTATATCTTTAAGATTAAGTGTTTTTGAATGACAAACCGTTACCGTTGCATTGGCATGAAGCATAAGCATTGACATTGGCTTGCCGACAATGTTACTTCTACCGATAACAGCACAAGTTTTACCACCGACATCAATATTATAATATTTTAACAATTCCATAACACCTGCAGGTGTGCAAGGCAAAAAGTTATAATCGCCAAGCATAATTTTACCAACATTAAACGGGTTAAATGCATCTACATCCTTTTTCCAATCTATTGCATTAACAACAGCATCAGCGTCTATATGACAAGGAAGCGGCATTTGAACAAGAATACCGTGAATGCGGTCGTTATTATTAAGGCAATCAATAAGTTCTAAAAGTTGTTTCTGAGTTGTTTGCTCAGGCAGTTCATAACTTTCCGAATAAAACCCACAAAACTCACACGCTTTTTTCTTATTATTGACATAAACGTGAGATGCCGGGTCATCGCCGACGAGTATTACAGCAAGGCCGGGTGTTATACCTTTTTGTTTTAATATCAAAGTTTCATCTTTGATTTTTTCTTTAATGTAAAGTGAAACCTCTTTACCATCAATTATCTTTGCCATTTTGCTGTTCCTCCGTTTTTTTATCTAGCGCATCGTATAATTTTTTAGCGTTATAGTCTTCTTCGGTAAGTTCTATATCACTTAAATCAATATTAAACTGGTTTTCATACTCAGAGTCATTGTTTTTTAGTGTTTGCTGGATATAGCCTGTACTGCGGCGACGCAGAATAATAATTGCAACAATAGATACAACAAACAAAACCACAGCAAGCACAATCATTATACGTACGCCAAATATTTTTAAATTAAACTCCGGATCGCGAAGCGGTTCCATAAGTCCTCTGCCAAGAGAATACCACGAAAGATACCACAAAAACAATTCACCGTTAAATTTGCGGTAGTCTTTATAGCCGTATATAAGTATAAAACCGATAAGATTCCAAAGGCTTTCATACAAAAAGAGCGGATGAACAAGCATATCTGCACCTTCGCCGTAATAACCTATACCCATAGCCCACGGCAAATCGGTTTCGACACCGTAAACTTCAATATTCACAAAGTTACCCCATCTGCCTATCATTTGACCTATAAGCAAACCGATTGCCATAATATCAAGCATTTTTGTAAAGCTGCATTTTTTAATACGGCATACTGTAAAGACAGTTAGTGCGGCAAAAATAATTCCACCGTATATAGCAAGACCGCCGTTCCATATTGCAATTACATCCATTAACGAATGAAAGTTTTCAAGGTCGCCAATAACGTATGTAAGCCTTGCGCCAACAAAGCCCAAGGGTATTGCATACAAAATGCAATCGAGAAAATCATCTTCATTAACATTAATAGTTTTTCTAAACCTGTTACAGAAAAGAAAAGCGGCAATTATACCTATAACGATAATTACAGCATACCATTTGATTGACAGATTATCGTTAATTTCCAGCACAGTAGGATTTAGTTTTATTTGTCCAATACCAAGATTTGGGAATGACACAGCATTATAATTCATTTTGTTTTCCTTTCTGCTTATTTAATAACCGACATTGCAATATCAAGCGGACAAAACAGTTTTTTTGCACGTTCCATAATATCGTCGGGAGTTATTGTTTTCAACACTTCTGCCCTATCATAAGGATCTCTGTTTGAAAACTCTGCAGATATAAGATTAGATGTAATTGACGAAACATTATCGTTTGCAGTAATAATACATCCATAAAGGGTATTTCTCACCTGTAAAAAGCGTTCGTTTGTAAAACCATTTTGCAAAAATTCAGCGATTTCTTGTTTTATACTGTCTAAAACAGTCTGTGGCGATTCGCTTTCACCTGCAAAGAAATAAAACGCAAAAGTGTCGGATAATTCGTAAACCGACTCAAACTCCTGATTTATAACACCGCTGTCATACAGTTTTTTATAAAAAGACGAAGATGTGCCAAACATTATTTCTGTCAACATCTCTGTTTCCATTTCTTTTTTGGCAAGTTGTATACCTGAAATATCGGTATCGGTATCCTTTATACCTATATAGAACAGTGGGCGTGATACCGGCATATTCTTTTCGGTATAGGATTTTACAATACCCTTTTGTTCTTTTGCAATTATCTGATTTATTTTAATATCAGGCTTTGGTGAAAGATATTTATCACAAACTGAAAGTACAGTTTTTTCGTCAATATCACCTGCAACGGCAAGAACCATATTTGAAGGGTGATAGAAAGTATTATAGCAAGACATAAGGGTATCGACAGTAATTGGTGCAATATCTTCAACACTACCCGCTATATCATATTTTACAGGATGATCTTTGTACAGACAGCCGATAAGTTCAAAATATCCCTGCCACGACGGTTCATCCTCATACATTTTAATTTCCTGACCTATAATTCCCTTTTCTTTTTCGACATTTTCATCTGTAAGATAAGGGTTTGAAACAAACGACAGCAAAATGCCAAGATTTTCTTCAAACTTATCTGTGCAAGTAAAGTAATACGCTGTTTTATCATTTGATGTATAGGCGTTTGCCTTTGCACCCGTTTTTGCATAAAAATCAAATGCATTTCCATTTTTGCCCTCAAACAGTTTATGTTCAAGAAAATGAGCGGTGCCGTTTGGAATAGTAATCATTTTACCGTTATATTCAAATTCACGATTAATAGAACCAAATTTTGTTGCAATCATTGCATTTTTACGACTTTTACCGCTTTTTTTAACAATTTTTATTTTAAGGCCTGACGAATGGGTAGTTTCAAGGCAAGTTTCGTTTAAAAATTCGTTATGATTAATCTGCACTTTCTTCACCTCCGACGCCTTTTAAAAGATACACAGTATCAACTTTTATATCTTTTGCCACTGTTATTACATCTTCAAGCGTTACCGCTTTGATTTTTTCAATTTGGTCTTCGGGAGTAAGAGAATGTCCAGATATTCTTGATGAAGTACAAAGTGAAATTGTAGCATCAAGCGAGTCTGCTGTCTGGATATACGCATCAATAAGGTATGCCCTGGCATTATCAAACTCCTCACTTGAAATATCACCCGATTTCATAAGCTCAAGCTGATGTAAAATTTCATTTAGAGCCTTTTGATAATCGGCTGTTTCAATACCGCTGTAGATAAACATTACATTTTTAATAGCATCGGCAGCGCTTGCACAATAATAGCAAAGCGACATTTTTTCGCGTACATTCATAAACAATTTTGATGTAGGGCAGGATCCGAAAATAACATTGAACATTTTAAAAGCAAACGGGTTATTTAGTGCGCCATCACCAAGCCTTAAGCCAATATTAAGTTTGCTTTGTGCAACATCCATTTGCTCTGTAACATACTTAATATCACCTACCAAATTATTGATTTGAGTTTTTAGTACAGGACGTGGGCTAACATCAAGTTTATTTAAAATAGGTGTAAAAAGCGCTGATGTATCACGTTCAAAGCCCGCATAACTTATAAAAAGCATTGAGTTTTTAATAAGATTTTTAAAAAACTCAAAAAGTGAACAAGGGGTAATCTTGTCAATTTCTTCAATGCTACCCTGCTCATAAATACCATAGCTTTCATTTTCAAACATTGCACGTTTACACATTTCAAGAGAATATGCACGTTTGTCATTTATAAGCGATGCAATTTTGTCTTTAAGGTTTTGCTTTTCTTGATTTACAAAAGAAGCCTTAAATCCGCCGTTTTCTAAAAGTGGCTCAAACAAAGTTGCATACAACAGCGAAACCATATTTTGAGAAACTTTTTCGCCATCAATTGCAAACCTATCATCTAAAAAGCGAACTGTTAATGCAAGTTCTTGCATTTCACCTGCTTTTGAAGTTGCAACAGAAAATGAAGCACCGTAATTTTTTTCTAAAAAAGTGTTTATTTTATCCATTTCGCCAAGACGGGCATTGCCGCGTTTGAGCACTGCACACAAAAGCGCAATATTTGCAGCGTTTTGTTTAGTTAGTGATGTAAAAAACTGCAAAGAAACGGTATCACTTTTAAAATTGTTTGAAAAAATATTTTGTATAACAACACCGTTTTTAGTTGTTTGCGTTGAATAATTCATTAATACTGCCTCTTAAATAAAATGTAATATTAGTATACTTTTATATTGGTATAATTAAACCGTATGTTTAATTATTTTTTTAGGACATTTTTGGGCACAGTCACCGCATCCGGTACAAAGTGAAAAGTCGATTACAGCAACATTATCGACAACCTTAATTGCACCGTGTTCACAAGTCTTTTCACAAATTTTACAACCAAGACAACCTGACTGACAATTTTTGCGTGTAAGCGCACCTTTATCGTGGCTTACACATGAAACTGTAACCTTTGTATCACGAGGAATAATATCGATTACGTGTTTTGGGCAACTTTTTGCACAGACACCGCAACCGTTACATAGCGTTTTATCAACAACAGCAACACCATCGATTACAGAAATTGCGTGTTGGGGACAAACCGCAGCACATGTACCAAAACCAAGACAACCGTATTTACATTCCATAAAGCCGTCAAGCAAGCGTGAAGCCGCGGCACAGTCACTCATTCCATAGTATTCATACTTTTTATTAGCATATAAATTCCCGCCCGAGCAACGTACATGTGCCACTTTGGGTTCTGCAGCAACTGCCTCAGCACCAACAATTTGAGAAATTTTATCAAGTTCTGATTGTTTACAACCCGGACAACGATTTATAGGCTCACCATTATTTACAATAGCGTCTGCATAGTTTGCACAGCCGGCAAAACCACAGCCACCACAGTTAGCACCGGGCAAACACTCAATAATTTGAGCAATACGCTCGTCCTCTTTTACATAGAAAACCTTTGACGCAAAACTGAGTGCGGCACCTAAAACAAGACCGATAACTCCGAGGATTGCGGCGGCAATAATAACTTTAATTAACATTTAGCCGTCCCCCCCTTTTAAAATTCCATCCCTGAAAAGCCCATAAAAGCGAACGATAAAAGTGCCGCAGTTATAAGTGCTATCGGGAAACCTTGAAATGCTTTAGGAATATCACAATGTTCTATACGCTCACGCACACACGCAAAAATCCAAATTGCAAGAGTAAAACCAAGCGCGCAGAAAAAGCCGTTAAGAATTGAGAATAAAAGTGAATAGTTTTCTGTTATATTAGTAATAGCAATACCAAGAACCGCACAGTTAGTTGTGATTAGCGGAAGGTAAATACCTAGTGAACTGTAAAGTGCAGGAACAAGCTTTTTAAGTGCCATTTCTACAAACTGAACAAGTGCTGCAATTACCAGAATAAAAGCAAGAGTGTCAAGATATTCAATGTTTGCAGGAACCAATACAAAATGATAGACAAGCCATGTTATAAGCGATGACAATGTCATAATAAAGGTAACAGCAAATCCCATACCGAGAGCTGTATCAGTCTTTTTTGAAACACCAAGGAAAGGACAAATGCCCAAAAACTTTACAAGGCATAGATTTTCAACAAGAATTGCGTTTATTGCAAACACAAAAATTGATGCTAAAGATACCTGCATTATTCTGCACCGCCTTTCTGTTTAAAATACTGAACAACAGCGATTGCAAACCCGAGCGCCAAAAAACCACCAGCCGGTAATGCCATTATAGAAAGGGGAGCAACACCGCCGAAAAGTTTAATACCAAACAATGTACCGCTGCCTAAAATTTCACGTACTGTTGCAATGCAGCAAAGAGCACAAGTAAAACCGATACCCATAGTTAAACCGTCAAGTGCTGACGGAAGTGGTTTATTTTTAGAAGCAAAACTTTCGGCACGGGCAAGAATTATACAATTTACAACGATAAGAGGTATAAAAAGACCCAGTGAGTTTGATAATGCCGGAATATACGCCTGCATTAAAAGGTCGATTACAGTAACAAAACCAGCAATAACAACAATATATGCGGCTATTCGAACTTTTTCGGGTATAAATTTACGAATTAGTGAAATTACAACATTTGAACAAATGAGAACAAATGTTGCGGCAGCACCCATACCAAGTGCATTTAAAAGAGTTGTTGATGTGGCAAGAGTAGGGCACATACCCAAAAGCTGAACAAAGGTAGGGTTGTTTTCTATTATACCGTTTTTAAAGTACCATGCAATAGATTTATTTTCACTCATTGTCCTCGCCTCCCAACATTTGATTTGCGATTTCGAGTGCAGCATTTATACCGCGAAGGTATGCCTTTGACGATTTTGTCGCACCGCTGATAACTTGTATCTGATTATTTTCAGGTTGACCCGATACACCGACAATACCTGCAAGTTTTCCGTTAAACTGTGTTAAAAAACTGTCACTTTGAATTTTAGTACCGATACCCGATGTTTCAGACATTGACACTATTTTAGCTTGTTTTACGCTGCAATTCATATCAATACCTACAATCGTTTCAATCACACCGCCATAACCCTGCGGACTTACTTTAACGCAAACACCAATTATATCTCCGTTTGACTTTGCAAACCACGCACCATCAATTGATACATCTTTACCGTCAGTTGATTTTACACTTGAGGTTTGAAGCGTATGTTGTTCAAAACTTTCTGCATTTGTCATTACTTCTTTAAGAGCAACAGTTATTTTTTCCTCGCTTCGTTTTTCGATTATCGGTGCTGTTAAATTATTCACAAATGCAACCAACAGCGCCATTACACCAGCGATTACAAATAAAGTTAAAGAGAGCTTTACAACATCACTCTTTTGTTTTCTTGAAGAGTTTTGCATATTTTTTCTCGCCTCCAAACTTTGTAGGAATTGTGTGTTTATCTATGAACCAAACAAAGAAGTTCATAAGTAAAATTGCAAAGGAAACACCCTCAGGGTAGCCGCCGAAATAACGTATAAATACTGTTATCAGACCACATCCCACACCAAAAATTATTCTGCCAAGCGGTGTTACAGGGCTTGTAGCATAATCGGTTGCCATAAAGATTGCACCAAGCATTAAGCCGCCGCTGAAAAGGTGATATAACATAAATTCAAAATTTGATATATCAGTAGTTTTGGGAAACAAAAATGTAATAACCGCAACAGTACCGATAAAACTTACAGGGATATGCCATGTAATTACTTTTTTATAGATGAGGTATATTCCTCCGATTATCAAAAGAAGTGCCGATGTCTCACCGATACAACCGCCAACTGTACCGACAAAAACTTTAGCAAGTGACATACCATTTAGTGCCTGTATATCGCCGGTTTTAAGATATGACAACGGTGTTGCGGATGACACAACATCAACATTTGCAAAAAGCGGAAGACTGTTAACAGAATGATTAACTGCCGATGAAGCGCTAACCCAGTTTGTCATATAGCCGGAAAAAGACAAGAACAAAAATATTCTGCCGCTGAGCGCAGGGTTTGCGATATTTTTACCAATACCGCCATAAAGCATTTTTACAACAAGTATTGCAAATGCCGCACCGATAACAGGTAGCCACAGCGGAACAGTAACAGGCAAGTTAAAACCAAGAAGAATACCTGTAACGACTGCAGACAAATCACCTATTGTCTGTTTTTTCTTCATAAGCAAGTTATAAAGAAATTCAAACAACACGCAGGACAAAACGCTTATTGAAACAATTATAAGTGCACGAAATGAAAAGAAAATTACAGAACCGATAAGTGCAGGAGTCAATGCGATAATCACATCACGCATAACCGATGTTACCGTCTTATTATCTTTCACGTGGGGCGAGGAGGAAACTTGATACAAATTATTCATTATTTAACCTCCCTTTTTCTTTTTTCTATGATATTTTGTTTTGAAAGTCTTAAGTACTGAACAAGCGGTATTTTTGCAGGACAAGTAAACGAGCAACAACCGCACTCAATACAGTCAACGGCATTTAGCTTTTCACAAGCATCAAAATCACGTAATTTTGCATACATTGCAATATAGTTGGGTGTTAAGTTCATAGGGCACGCCGAAACACATCCACCGCAACGAATACAATTTGTTTCCTGTTCATCAGGAGTTTCGGCTTCTGTAAAGCACAGAAGGCCTGAGGTACCTTTTATAACAGGGGCATCAAGTGAATATTGCGCAGCGCCCATCATTGGTCCGCCCATAATGATTTTTTTAGTGTTTTCATTAAGCCCGCAATATTCAAGCACCGAAGCAAACGGTGTTCCAAGACGAACATTTAAGTTTGCAGGTTTACTTACACCGCTGCCGGCAACTGTTACAATACGGCGCATTACCGGAAGGCCGTGAACAACAGCACGATAAATAGCGCTTACTGTGTCAACATTAAATATACAGCACCCTACACTTGAAGGAAGTTTACCCGATGGTACAGTACGGTTACAAACTGCCTTAATAAGTTGTTTTTCACCGCCCTGAGGATATTTTGCATGCAGAACAACTACTTTTATATGTTTTTTAGCTGTTGCTTTATTAAGGACTTTAATCGCACGCGGTTTATTAGCCTCTATACCGATATAAGCATATTTAAGACCGAATATTTTACGAAGAATTTTAATACCTTCTATCATTTCTTCGGTATTTTCAAGCATTATTCTGTTATCATTTGAAAGATACGGCTCACACTCAGCCGCGTTGATAATAAGTGTATCAATATTATCCTTAAGAGCAGACTGAATTTTTACATGAGTTGGGAATGAAGCACCACCCATACCGGTAATACCCGCTTCTCGAATTATAGATATAAGTTCCTCGTTTGTTAAAGCATTATAATCCGGATGAGTATTTAAAAGCGTTTCCGACATTGAATCTTCAAAATCGTTTTCTATTACAATAGCAGGTGCCATATTGGCTGTTGGGTGAGGACAAAGGTCAATTTTTACAACTGTACCTGATACACTTGAATGAATCGGGGCGGATACAAAAGCATCTGTATCAGCAATTTTTTGTCCGATTTTTACTTTGTCACCCACTTTTACGATAGGCTGACATGCAGCACCTATATGTTGCGACAACGGAAAAGTCATAAGTTTTGACGGCGGAATTTTTTCAATAGCCATTTTTCTTGTAACTTTATTATACGGAACGTGGACACCACCCTTAAAACGATGTGACAGATTTGAACGAAGTTGATAGCGAACAGCGGTAAGGCTGAAACCACGAACCATTAGCGACAAAACAAATATTATCGCGTTAATAATTGTATAAAATATAAGAGCAGGCGGAATACGGAATATTATAAGCAGTTTTCTGTAAACCGCAACACTGCCGAGTTTATACATTTCGATGTTTATATTAAAATAAAGCAAACATAAAACAACAAAAACTAAAGTAAGTATTGCAGAGGAATAAAAAATTGAGTTTCTGCCCTGCAAACGATAGGTATGGTCACTGGAGAACGTTAATAAAAGACCAAATAAATAGGCAACCAAACCTATATATATAAGAATACACATTACAAACAATGTTCCTGAATAAGCCGAAAACTTGGGTATCTCAGTTGAAAAATACTTAATAACCAAGCCAATATCACCCATTACTGTTATAAGTGCACCTTTGCCTTCCGTACCGTAATCTGTTATAGGATTACAAAACGGGATGAAAGACATAACTAAAACAGCAGCAGTTAAGATTTTCATATAAAAAAGTTTACTGGTAAACAGTTCTTTTGCTTTCACACATTCGCCCCCAATATTATATATTTTATATATTATAATATATAAAGCAGATAATTTCAATAATAAATAATACTAGCAGTAATTATTAATAAATTATTTATAAAAAATCACCTTGAATTAGCCGATATTTCTTTAAACTCAGCTAAATCAAGGTGATTTAATTCATTTTTTAAATGAGATTTTACTTTCAGTGCCTTTAAACAATCTGACTATGTTTTCACTGTGAAGCAGTACAACCATCACAACCAGAACGGTTGAACAAACATAAGTAACTATATCGGCAGTATTTGAAAAATCAACAATAAACGCAAGGGATATAGGAAATGACAATGCGCCCATTATTGAGCCGAGAGATACAAACCGAAAAATTGATACAAACAACAAAAATAGAGATACGGTAACTATAAAACAGCGGTAGTCAACCATAAGAATTGTCATAGCGCCGACCGCAACTCCTTTTCCGCCTTTAAAATTAAAAAAGACAGGAAAACAATGGCCTACCGCACAAAACAAGCCTGCCACTGCAACGGCAGTACGTGCATATTCAGGAAACATTTGTATAAATACCGACCACGCACCGTTTGTTATTGCAATAGTTTTGATAAAATCGGTAATAAGTGTAATTACACCGGCCTTCCAACCATAATTGCGCATCATATTTGTGCTGCCGGCATTACCGCTTCCTTTTGTTCGAATATCTGTTTTTGTAAAGACGTTTGAAACAATTATTGAATAGTTAAGACTACCTACAATATAAGCTATGACAGCTGTTAAAAGCAATGCAAGATAAATCATAATTTATTGTCCTCCCCACGTTCTCTCACAATAAATCTAATTGGAGAGCCTTCAAACCCAAATACTTCACGCAAACGGTTTTCTAGGTAACGTTTGTATGAAAAATGAAATAAATCTGCACGGTTCACAAAAAAGATAAATGTCGGAGGGCAAACCGAAGCCTGTGTCATATAATAAATTTTAAGGCGTTTTCCCTTATCAGACGGAGGCTGAACACGGTTTGTCGCGTCGTTTAAAAAATCATTTAGCATACCTGTTGTTACACGGCGACGGTTTTGTGCGCACACCTCTACAATATGCATCATTAGTTTTTCAACACGCTGACCTGTTTTTGCAGAAATAAAAACAATAGGTGCAAAGTCCATAAATGCGAGATCTCTGTAAATATCTTTTTTGAGTCTTTCCATGGTACCGGTTTCTTTTTCGGCAATATCCCATTTATTAACGGCAATAACAAGCGCCTTACCTTTATCGTTGGCAAAACCTGCTATTTTTGTATCTTGAAAAGTCACGCCTTCGTTTGCATCAAGCATAATTACGCAAACATCTGCCCGCTCGACAGCGGCAAAAGAACGCAAAACGCTATAGCGCTCAATTATTTCATCAACTTTTTTCTTTTTGCGTATTCCTGCTGTATCAATAAAGCAAAATTTACCGAACTTATTCTCAACATTAACATCAATGGCATCGCGAGTTGTACCGGGTATATCTGAAACTATTACACGTTTTTCACCCAACACATAATTTGTAAGAGATGATTTACCAACATTCGGCTTGCCGAGAAGCGCTACTTTTATTACATCTTCCGGCTCATTTTCAAACTCTTCAAAACTGATATGTTGAAAAACAGCATCAAGCAGATCACCCGTGCCTGTGCCATGAACTGACGAAACCGCAATAGGTTCTCCCATACCAAGATTATAAAATTCATAAAACTCATTTGGTAAGCTGCCAACCGAATCTACTTTATTCACGCAAAGTACGATAGGCTTTGAACTTTTACGCAGCATTGCTGCAATTTCCCTGTCTGTTGCAGTAACGCCGGTTCTGACATCGGCAATAAAAATAATTACATCAGCCGTATCTATTGCTACATTTGCCTGTTCGCGCATGCTTGCAAGAATTATATCTTTACCGGCAGGTTCAATACCGCCGGTATCAATTAACGTAAATGTTTTACCGTTCCATTCTGCATCAGCATAAAGTCTGTCGCGCGTAACACCGGGCGTATCCTCAACAATAGACAAACGTTTACCGGTTATTTTATTAAAGAGAGAGCTTTTTCCAACATTAGGTCTGCCTACAATGGCTATTACAGGTTTAGACATTATCATCCGTCCTTTCAGCAAGGATTTTATTGACAAGGTCATAGCCGTCGTTATATGTTACGGTGACCTTTCGGTTTAATTGCTTTTGAAGTTTTTCCAAAGTTATGCTGTCAAGAAACATTTTTTGTTCGCTTTCAAGCATTGATGACGGTATAAGCACACGTTCGGGTAAATCTTCATTTCTCAACTGATCTATAATATCGGTTGCAGTTACAAGACCCGAAACGGTTATGCGTGTACCAAAAAAGTTATTTTGTATCGGGTATATTTTACAATTCAATCCCCTTCGTTTTTTGGCAATTAATGTAACTATTGACTTAATAAACTCACACGCCGAAACGCCGGTTATTATTGCACATTCTGTTTTTTTATCACTGTACTCCAAATTTTCTACAGCTTGGGCAACCTCGGTATAAAGACTGGTGCACAAACCAACACCGTTTTCAATTTGAGGATAACCATCGTAATAGTCCTCGCACGGAAGGGGTATTTCGCTTTTTAAGAAAAATTCGTCTGATGGATAAAACAAACGTACACCGTATTGTTTTTTGCAATCATCGGCAACAGAATGAATTATATCTATCGCATTTTTACAATCATTTTTATCAAACGGCTCAAGAGGATATAATCCGTCACGAAATTTTGTAAGACCCACCGGAACTATACTTACTGATTTCACATTAGGATACCGTTTTTTTAAATCCATTAACGATTTTTTTAGGTTTTCACCGTCATTTACACCTTTACAAAGAACTATCTGACAATTCATTGTAATACCCGCTTTACAAAAACGGTCTAAAATTTCGTTGATATTAGCCGCATTTGGATTTGACATCATTTTAACACGAAGAGCAGGGTCGGTTGTATGAACTGAAATATTTATAGGTGATATGCGCATTTTACAAATACGCTCAATATCATATTCGCTTAAATTTGTCAGGGTTATATAGTTACCCATAAGGAAAGAGAGGCGAGCGTCGTCGTCTTTAAAATACAGTGTTTCGCGAAGACCCTTGGGAAGTTGATCTATAAAACAAAAAATACACTTGTTTTTACAACAGCGTTGTTTGTCTATGAGATATGTTTCAAAATTAATGCCAAGTGGTTCATATTGATCTTTTTCAATTTCAATTTCAACCGGTTCGTCGTCCATTATAGCTTTAATCACAAGTTGTTCTGAGTTGGAATGGTACATCAAATCAATAACATCATTAATTTCGCCACCATTTATACTGATTAATGTATCCCCTTTTTTAAAGCCGATTTCACTTGCAATAGAATCTGCATCAGTACCGCATATCAATGCTGACATAGACTTTTCCTCCTTCCTTCGATTTATTGTTTAAAAAAAGAAAGAGAAGGCAGGCCTTCTCTTTTCAATGTACTAAAATTACTCAGCGTCTTTTTTGCTTTCGGCCTTTTCAGCTTTAGCAGCCTTTTTTTCAGCCTCTTTAGGAAGCTTGCCGTCTTTAAGTACTTCTTTGCCGTCATAGTAACCGCAATTTGCACAGACTTTATGAGGTGCTGTAAGTTCATGACAATTGGGGCATTCTACCATAGCCGGAGCTGAAACCTTCCAGTTTGCTCTTCTTTTGTCTCTTCTTGCTTTTGATACCTTTCTCTTCGGAACTGCCATCTTTATATCCTCCTAAAACATTATTTATCAATTAATTTTTTAAGAACGGCAAGCCTTGGGTCTGTCGTTCTAATATCACACGAGCAAGTTGTATTATTGAGGTTGCATCCACAAACAGGACATAATCCTTTACAATCCTCTTTACACAACGGCTTCGCGGGAAATTCAAAATAAAGCTGGGTGCGTATTTCTTCGGTTATATCAAAAAAGTAACCATTATCAACATAAATAACATCTTCAAAATCTTCTGCTTCTTCACGACGGACAAGTTTTTTAACTGTCACATCAAAGGGAAGTTTAATAGTTTCAAGACAACGAGAACAGAATGTTTGAAAAACCGCTGAAATATTAATAGTGCAAGTAACTGTACCATTTTCTGAACTTATAACCACATTAGCTTTAACAAGTTGTGTTTGTGCGTCCTGCGGTAAATCGGCAAACTCATCACATGCAAATTCAAGGTTATATTCTTTTACATAAGTTGATGACGAAAAAGCGTCACGCACACAAATTTTCATATTAAACCTCATAAAACGCAAATAATATTATAATTAGCAACATCGCAGTTGTCAACAAAAATTTTAATTTGTATGAAATATTTTGCAAAAGACACCGTAAAAATCAAATACTTTTACAAATATGATTTATTTTAACATATTTTAAGAGTAAAGTACAGCATTTTTTGCTTATTTTTATGAAATTGTTATTCCTTAAATGTGTTTTATTGACAACAGATTATTTTTATAGTAAAGTATTTGAGAAATTTGATTAAAAAGAAGGAAAAATGTAATGGCAAAGAGAGAGGATTTAAGAAATATTGCAATCGTTGCCCACGTTGATCATGGTAAAACAACTCTTGTTGACCAAATGTTAAAGCAAAGCGGAACATTTAGGGAAAATCAGGTTGTTGCCGACAGGGTTATGGATAACAACGACCTTGAAAGAGAGCGCGGTATTACTATACTTGCCAAAAACACATCTATATACTATAAAGACGTTAAAATTAATGTGATTGACACACCGGGACATGCCGATTTCGGTGGCGAGGTTGAGCGTGTACTCAAAATGGTTGACGGTGTTATACTTCTTGTTGATGCTGCTGAGGGTCCTATGCCTCAAACACGTTTTGTTTTACAAAAAGCATTACAAATGGGACATAAAGTAATAGTTGTAGTAAACAAAATAGACCGTCCGGACCAGCGCGTTCACGAAGTAATAGACGAGGTACTTGACCTGCTTATAAGCCTTGATGCAAACGACGATCAACTAGACAGTCCTGTTTTATTTTGTTCGGGTAGAGATGGTACTGCATCACTTTCACCCGATGTTAAAGGTGATAACCTTGTACCTTTGCTTGACACAATTCTTGAACACATTGACGCTCCTGATGTATTAGAAGACGGCCCGACACAAATGCTTGTTTCATCAATTGATTATAACGAGTATGTCGGAAGAGTTTGTATAGGCAAAATTGAGCGTGGAAATATGGTTAAAAACCAAGATATACGAATATGTGAATTCCACGACTCCCATGCGCCATACAATGCAAAAATTGTAAATTTATATCAGATTGACGGATTAAACAGGGTTGCTGTTGACTCGGCAAAAGCCGGAGATATAGTATGTATATCAGGTATCGCTGACATAACAATAGGCGACACTGTATGCGCCCCCGAAGCAGTTGAGCCGTTACCGTTTGTAAAAATATCAGAACCAACGGTTGAAATGACTTTTTCGGTAAACAACGGACCGTTTGCAGGCAAAGAAGGTAAATTTGTAACATCCCGTCACTTACGCGAAAGGTTAAATCATGAACTTTTAAAAGACGTTTCTCTCCGTGTCTATGATACTGACACAACCGAAAGTTTTAGGGTTGCCGGCAGAGGTGAAATGCATTTATCAATTTTGATTGAAACAATGCGCCGTGAAGGTTATGAATTTATGGTTGGCGCACCAAAAGTTTTATACAAAGAAATCGACGGTAAAATGCACGAACCGATTGAACGATTTGTATGTGATGTACCAAGCGACTATATGGGCGCAGTAATGGAAAAACTGGGTTCAAGAAAAGGCGAACTTGTGCAAATGGCACCTACAGGTGACAGAATGAGACTTGAATACCTTGTACCTTCAAGAGGTTTGTTCGGTTATAAAAATGAATTTTTAACCGATACTCGCGGCGAAGGTATAATGAGCACTGTATTTGACAGTTATGCTCCGTTTAAGGGAGATATCAGCAGCCGTTTAACCGGCTCGCTTGTTGCTTTTGAAACCGGCGAAGCTGTAACATACGGTCTTTACAATGCGCAAGAGCGTGGTACTTTATTTATAACACCCGGTACACCTGTTTATGAAGGTATGATTGTAGGTATGTCACCTAAAGCCGAAGATATTAATGTAAATGTATGTAAAAAGAAACATGTTACAAATATGCGTGCATCGGGTTCTGACGAAGCTTTAAGACTTGTACCGCCCAAAATTATGAGTTTGGATGCTTGTATTGAATTTATAGCTGACGACGAATTGATTGAAGTTACTCCCGAATCACTCCGTCTTCGTAAAGTTATTCTCTCAAACACACAGCGCGCAAAAGTTAAATTTGGTAATAAAAATTAAAAAAGAGAGGCAATTGCCTCTCTTTTAGAATTTATGCATATACAATAAGTGCTGTAAGTACAACCGGTGACTTACCGATGTTTTTAATTGAATGGCCCTCGCCTTTTTTACATATAAGAACATCGCCTTTACTAACTGTCATAATATTACCGTTGTCGCTGTATTCGGCACTTCCTTCGAGTATATGGAAAATTTCACTGTCCAACTCGTGCACATGATAACCTATACTACAGCCCTGCTTAAGTGTTATAGTTGCAAACAGTCTCCCTTTATCATAAAGTTCGTCTGCATTTACAAGGTGACAAATTTCAACAGTACCATCGCCACCGCGCATACTTTCTCTTGTTTCACAAATACATTCATTTGGTTTTCTGATCATAATAACATCCTCCCTATCAGCAGATATGATAGCACAATCAATACAAAATATCAAGGAGATAGCAAAAATGAACTACTATATGCCAACACGTATTATAATAGGCGAAAACTGCATACTCGACAACTCAGACAAAATAACACAACTCGGTAAACGTTGTGTTATTGTAACAGGTAAAAATTCGGCAAAAAAATGCGGTGCACTTGATGATGTTATTAAAGCGCTCGGCGATAATTGTGAATATGCTGTTTTTGATAAAATTCAGCAAAATCCTACAATAAGCAGCTGTATTGAAGGTGGAAAAATTGCCAGAGCATTTGGTGCAGAATTTATAATAGGTATCGGCGGTGGTTCACCTCTTGATGCTGCAAAAGCAATTGCAATTTTTGCCACAAATGACATTAACGAAAAACAATTGTTTTCACTTGATATAAAAAATTCCCCATTAAAAGTTGTTGCAGTAGGCACAACCGCAGGGACCGGTTCGGAAGTTACACAGGTAGGCGTTATAACTGCTAGTGACGGCAAGAAAAAAAGTTTTAGATTTGATGCTTCATATCCTACACTTGCGTTTGGTGATACAAAATACACCGATTATTTACCGGATTCCGTTACCCGTTCAACAGCGGTTGATGCCCTTTCTCACTGTGTGGAAAGTTATTTTTGTAAAAATTCAACAGACATTTCAAGGGCATACGCGCTCAGAGGTTGTAAAATCATGCTTGATGCTATCAGCGATATATGTAAAGGGGAAAACCTTGACAGACAGTTACGAGACCGGTTATACATAGGTTCTATTCTCGGCGGGCTTGCAATATCGGTTACGGGAACCGCTTTTCCGCATGCTTTGGGGTATTTTCTTACTGAATTACACGGATTTGCACACGGTACTGCGTGCGCTTTTTATCTGCCTGAATTTTTAAGATACAACAAACAAAACGCTGGTGACCTTTACAACGAGTTTGTAAAGGTGACTTCATTTAATGATGAGAAATTTGAAAAACTAATATCAAATGTTATTTCAATACCGAAAATAACAATTGAACAAGAGGAATATGACGCATTACGTGAGCGTTGGGTTAACAACAGTTGCATTTCGAAAATGCAAAACAAAATGACAGCACTCGACCTTGAAAATATAATACACAAATGTGTTGCCTCGCAAAACAAACTATGATATAATAATCGCAAACGATTATTATATTTGATTTAATGTCAATCGCAAACGATTATTATATTTGATTTAATGTCCGTTTTACTCGCCGCTTTCACGGCAACCGTAAAAATATAGGAGGATTATGGTTATGAATATTGTTGTCGCACAATCCGGTGGACCCACCTGTGCTATTAATGCATCACTTTTAGGTGTATTTAAAGGTGCGCTTAAGGCAAAAGAAATTGATATTGTTTTTGGCTCGCTTAACGGAATTGAGGGTATTATAAATGATGATATGATAATACTCAACGACTACATTCGCACATATATGGATATGGAAAAGCTACGACAAACGCCATCAACGATACTTAATTCATGCAGATATAAGCTGCCTGACAGCAGTGAAGACCGCGGCATTTATGAAAAAATACTAAATAACCTTACCTCTCACGGCATTGGTGCTTTTTTCTACATTGGCGGCAACGATTCTATGGATACTGTGAATAAAATATCAGCATATTTTGAGCAGGTTAATTGCGACATAAAAGTAATTGGAATTCCAAAAACTATTGACAATGACCTTTGCTGTACCGACCATACACCAGGATACGGTTCGGCAGCAAAATATGTTGCTACAACTGTACAAGAAATTGTAAGAGACTGTTCTGTTTACAGCATACCATCTGTTACAATTGTTGAGATAATGGGTAGAGATACAGGCTGGCTTACAGCTTCAAGTGCTGTGCTTCGTGCTAACGGTGAAATTGGACCTCATCTTATTTATTTGCCGGAAGCGAGATTTTCTGTCAAAAGTTTTTTAAATGATATACGAAAAGTTCAACAATCAAGACGTGCAATTGTAATTGCGGTATCCGAAGGTATCGAACTTGACCGCAACGATATTGAAGAAGCTTATAAAAACGAAACAAGTGATAATTTTGGTCACAAATACCTCTCAGGTGTCGGTAAAAGTCTTGAAAATATAGTCAGAAAAGAAATCGGATGTAAAGTACGCTCTATTGAGCTTAATATTATGCAACGTTGCTCATCACATATAAGTTCCAAAACAGATGTAGAAGAGGCTGAACAAATAGGTATGGCAGCAGTGCAAACCGCACTTATGGGAGAGACTGGCAAGGTAATGATTTTCGAACGTGTATCCAATAATCCATACACAGTGGTAATCAAAAGCGTTGAAGCATCTAAGGTTGCAAATAAAGTTAAATACTTTAATCCTGATTGGATTAATTCAAAAGGAAACAATGTCACCGATGAAGCAATTGAATATATTTTGCCTCTTATACAAGGTGAGCAAAACATTCATTTTGAAAACGGAATACCCACGCATTTTAAATTACAATAAAAAAGGACCTTTTGGTCCTTTTTTTATTGTAAAGGTAAATATACTGTATAGTCATAAGTAACCGAACAATCCTTATATGCTGTAATCTTTTTAAAGGAGTTTCCACTCATAACAAAAAGTGCAAATTTGCCGTCGGCATTATAGTCGATAAAATAGGTTTCTGCGGAAAATGAAGTATCGTTAAATGCCGAAGTTAATATTTTATTTCCGAGTGATTGTGAAAGTAACGCCACTATTGTAAAATCTTTACCCTTTGCAGTCACTACCGCTTCGTTACTGCCGTCACCATCTAGGTCAAAATGCTTAATTTGAGTTATTGTTACATCTTCAAGCGTGCTAAAATTTTCTGAAAAACTGTCAAAAATAAACTGTTTATAGCTGTTATCTGCGTGTTTTTTAGAGTTATAGTCGTTTATGGATATTGATGGGCACAGTTTCCAATTCGCACTTGTAAATAGTTTTGAAAATGGGTCGGACTTGTCTTTTTCAAGAGTATCATAGTCTGTTTTACCAAGGTTTGAACCATAAATATCAAAAGAAGTATAACTTTTTTTATTCAAGGTATCATCGTTTTTAACAATGTTTTGCAAATCGTAATAGTAATTTTCCTCCTCAAGCATTAAGTTACTGCTTTTGAGATAGCAAATAGGAATATATCCACTATTCGTTTTTACATAAACAACGTTAGAACCTGAAATATCAGGTGTATCATAAATAGTTTCATCAGGCTTAGATGAATTTGCATTATTTGGTTTATTACATGACACAAGGGCAAGTGAGCATATTAAAAAGCATATAAGAAATCTGATTTTCATTTTTTAAAGTCTCCTTTTATTAGCTTTATTAATATATACAAGTTTACTTTAAAAAATATTCTTATTTTAAAAACAAAAAGGCTGAATCTCATTTATTGAGATTCAACCTTTTATTTTTAAAAAATTAATACATTCCGCCGCCCATTTGATTCATAGCAGCGTTTTGTGCAGCCTCTGCTGCGGGATCTTTAATATCTGCCACAAGGCTTTCGGTTGTAAGAACCGTTGATGCAACTGATGCTGCGTTTTGAAGAGCAGAGCGTGTTACCTTAGTAGGATCAACAATACCTGCTTCAAACATATCACAATATTTTTCATTGTATGCATCAAAGCCGTATTCTGCTTTTTTACTTCTTAAAATGTTATCAAGAATAACAGAACCTTCTAGACCACTGTTTACAGCAATCTGACGAACAGGCTCTTCAAGAGCACGCATTACAATAGCAATACCTGTCTTCTCGTCACCGTCAGCCGCGTTATAAAGTTTTTTGATTTCGGGAATAGCCTTGATATAAGCAGTACCGCCGCCTGCAACAATGCCCTCTTCTACTGCGGCTTTTGTTGCTGCTAAAGCGTCTTCGACGCGTAATTTTTTCTCTTTCATTTCTGTTTCAGTAGCAGCACCAACTTTAACAACAGCCACACCGCCTGCAAGTTTTGCAAGACGTTCTTCAAGTTTTTCTCTGTCAAAGTCTGATGTTGTATTTTCGAGAGTTGTGCGAATTTGACTTACTCTTGCTTTAATATTTTCACTGTCACCTGCACCACCCACAATAATTGTATTTTCTTTTGTAACCTTAACCTGACTTGCGCGGCCAAGCATATCAATTGTTGCTTCTTTAAGGTCAAGACCGATTTCTTCAGAAATAACCTGACCTCCGGTAAGAATTGCAATATCCTGGAGCATTTCTTTGCGTCTGTCACCA
The DNA here is from genome assembly GCA_045541455.1 of Eubacteriales bacterium. GTDB lineage: Bacteria > Bacillota > Clostridia > Oscillospirales > QAKW01 > RGIG9041. Next base: position 4,833 of record JAZQJA010000003.1, on the reverse strand, counting down.
AAGCCGGGGGCTTTAACTGCAACACATGAGAATGTGCCACGAATTTTATTTACGATAAGAGTAGCAAGAGCCTCGCCCTCAATATCCTCTGCAATAATTACAAGTTTTTTACCAGCCTGAACAATCTGCTCTAAAACAGGAAGGATTTCTTGGATATTTGAAATCTTTTTATCTGTAATAAGAAGGAATGCTTCGTCAACAACCGCTTCCATCTTATCAGTATCTGTTACCATATAAGGTGTTATATAACCGCGGTCAAACTGCATACCCTCAACAACATCACAATAAGTTTCGGCTGTTTTTGACTCTTCAACAGTGATAACGCCGTCAGTTTTAACTTTTTCCATAGCATCTGCAATAAGTTTACCCACGTTTTCGTCACCCGAGGATACAGTTGCAACCCTTGCAATATCCTCTGTACCTGTGATTTTTTGTGAGTTTGCAATAACAACCTCTACAGTCTTATCAACTGCTTTTTGGATACCGCGGCGAAGAACCATCGGATTTGCACCAGCAGTAACATTTTTCATACCCTCACGGATAAGTGCCTGCGCAAGAAGAGTTGCAGTTGTCGTTCCATCACCTGCTGTATCATTTGTTTTGGTTGAAACCTCTTTAACAAGCTGTGCACCCATATTTTCAAAAGCATCTTCAAGTTCTATATCTTTAGCTATTGTAACACCGTCATTTGTAATAAGCGGTGTACCATATTTTTTGTCAAGAACTACATTTCTGCCCTTAGGACCAAGTGTTATTTTAACTGTATTTGCAAGTTTATCAACACCTGCCTGAAGCGCTTTTCTAGCGTCTTCGCCATAAATAATTTGTTTAGCCATTGAAAATCACTCCTTATTCAACTATTGCGAGAATATCGCTTTGCTTAACTATTACATATTCAACACCGTCTATTTTTATTTCGGTGCCGCTATATTTGTTGGTAACAACCTTATCTCCGGGTTCAACGGTCATTTCAACCTCAACACCGTCAATAAAACCACCGGGGCCTACCTCTACAACTTCTGCAATTTGAGGCTTTTCTTGTGCTGCGGCTGTAAGTATAATTCCGCTTTTTGTCGTTTCTTCCGCCTCTACCATTTTAATGACTACTCTGTCTGCGAGCGGGTTAAGTTTCATATTTATTTTCCTCCTGAAACAACGATATTAGCACTCTACGATTTAGAGTGCTAATATATAATACCATAAATTCTTATTTTTGCAATAGTTTTTTGGAAAAATTTTTAATTATTTTTCAATTTCTGCAGATCGATTAATAGCTGCTTTTAAAAGCGCAATATCAAACTTAGGTGTTCTATTATAATAGCAAAGACCGTTTTGTTCTTGTTCGATATCATAAAGCTGAGTATAACAAAACCCAAAGAAATCGGGATTATCCATAATAACAGAACACAGGTCGTTATAACGTGTTAAAAACTCCTGCTCAGTTTTTGGATCTTCACCGTATCCCCAGCTATCATACTTTTTATCTGACCAACGTGCACCGCCGAATTCACTTAAAAACAGCGGCAATGTTCCATTATAAATTCTGCCTCTTGTCACCCTTAATAACTCTTTTGAATACGGAGTTACACCTGTTGACAGTTCATCACAAATAGCCTTTACTTCATCTGAAGATTGTTTATAATAATGAATATCAAATATATCGTTATTATCTTGATGAACATACCCGCTCGAATCGATACATGGACGCGTTGTATCAAGCGCTTTTGTTACAAGATATACATTTGAAAGAATTGAATCGTGTACCGCCATTTCAGCAGGTTCTTGTTGACTTATTTTGGTTTCGTTAAACGGGCACCAACCAACAATTGACGGATGTGAATAGTCGCGGTCTATTTGTTCAAGCCATTGAGGTAAAGTAATATTAAGAGTTGAGTGGGTATGGTAATTCAAGCCCCAGCAAGGAAATTCACCCCATGTTATGTACCCATGCTTATCACAATAATACAGATAAAGCGGTTCAAACACTTTCATATGGGGACGAGCACCATTAAAGCCGAGTGATTGACCTAACAAAACATCTTTTTCCAGCGCTTCTTTATTGGGTGCTGTGTAAATACCGTCTTCATAAAAACCTTGGTCAAGAACAAGACGTTGAAAAACGCTCTTATTATTAATTAAAAACTTCTTTCCTTCAATTTTCACACAACGCAAACCAAAGTAACTATGGAAAGTATCATTTCCTAATTTAAATATAATATCATACAGTCTGCCGTGACCAACTTCCCACAAATGAGTTTCGGAAAGTTTTATACACATATCTGTTTTATATGAGTTTGCTTTTTTGGTACATTCCCCTACCTTTTTACCTTTATAAAACACCTCGGCAGAAATCGTGCCGACTCCGACTGTAAAAACCTCAGCCAAAACAGTGCTATTTTCCACATCGGGCGTAAGGCGAACGTTTTTTATATAGTCTTTTGGCAGTATTTCCATATAAACTGTCTGCCATATTCCAGTTGTTCTTGTATAATCGCAACGGCAGGAATGAAGTATGGGACACTGTTTACCGCGAGGCAAATTATCACGCTGATTGTCAAGTGCATACACGCAAAGTGAGTTTTTACCGGTTTTAGCAAATGGGGTAATATCAACAGTAAAAGGGGTATATCCGCCGATATGTGTTGACGCAAGAACGCCGTTTACATAAACCTCAGTTTTATAGTCTACCGCACCAAAAGTAACGAGCACAGTGCCTTTAAGGTCGTCGCTTGCAAGGTCAATGTCGCGGCGATACCACACGGCATTAATAAAATCGGTATTACCAATACCTGAAAGAGTGCTTTCAGGACAAAACGGAACCTCTATTGTCATATCAAGATGTTCGCGTTCAAAGTATTTTTTATCCTTACCTACACAGCAATTATCATATTCAAATTCCCATTGTCCGTTAAGGTTTACAAAACTGGAATGGCGCTTTTGAGGGTTGGGATGCTCTACTCTTTTCATATTTTTATCCTCCGTATTGATTTAAGTCAATTATAGTGCTATAATAAATTTAAATCAAGCCAAAATACAATCAAAAAGGTTGGAAATACACGCATGAGAGAAGTAATAAAAAGTTTTCCGAAAAGTGACAACAAAATATTTTCTATTGATATATGCGGTACATCGTATTGTGACGGCAGTTATAAAATCAAAAGGGGAAATTCTCCAATACACTGCTTTGAATACATAATATCGGGAACCGGAACAATTGTTACCAAAGACAAAGAATTACATCCAAGCACAGGTGATGTTTATTACCTTAAGGCAGGTGACGACCACCTTTACTATTCAGATGCAAAAGATCCATGGACAAAAATTTGGTTTAACATACGCGGTGAGCTTGTTGATAGTCTTGTTGAATTATACGGAATAAGTGAACACCGTATATTTAAAGACTGTAGAGTTTTTAGTTTATTTAACGAATTTAACAAAAATGCAAACAGTATAATGGACAGAAAATCAATAGAAACACAAAATGCAATTATTTTACACCAAATTATACAAGAAATGGCTGGTTGCATTTACACAGATGACCAAAAACATTCTGACGATGCTATGATTTTAAAAGAGTATATTGATACCAATTACAATAAACCTATAAAAATTGATGATTTATCCGCACTAATTTACCGTTCGGAATCACAAACTATCCGCATTTTTAAGAAAAATTTTAATATGACGCCTTATGAATATGTGTTAAAGCGAAAAATGCAAGTAGCAAAACAACTACTTAAAAACACAAAACTTTCTATCCGCGATATTGCTTTAGAACTTGGTTTTACAAATGAACACTATTTTTCAAGTTGCTTTAAACAGCAAAACGGTTTGACACCCGGACAGTACAGAAAATAAAAAACAGCCTAAAGGGTGCTTCTCATAAGGATGTTTAAAGCCGATAGATTCAAAAACGAATCTATCGGCTTCTTCTATACTTTCAAACCAATAAGAATATATGCAGGTTCTGTTTCTATACAGTCTAATAGTGTTAGACCGGAATTTATAAAATATTCCTTTATTTTGTCAGGGTTATCGGGGTATATCTTGATTTTTCTGTCCCCATAATCTATATACTCGTTTTGATTTTTATCAATGGACAAAATCAAATACCCTTTTGGGTTTAACAAAGAATATATTTTATGGATACATTCTTGCTTCTCCTGTATGTGCATAAAAGTTAATGAAGAATACACAATATCAAAAGTGGTATTAAAATCACAAGTTATAAAATCAGCACATATTAACTCAATATTTTGATATTGTGATAAGTTATATGAGGCTCTTTCTATTGTCTTTGGTGATATATCAATGCCAAAGAATTCCTTGCATAATGGTATTGTTTTTAATGCAAGACGACCTGTGCCAACACCGATTTCCAATACAGTTTTTGATTTGTCAAGTTTCATTGCATCAATAAACACCTGACCGTCCCACTTGTTCATATATTCTTTCAAGGGTTCAGGGTCATATACGGGGTCATTATTTTCATCAATTAGTTTATTATAATGCTCAATTACATTCACAAAAATTTCTCTCCTTCCGGATAGAACCAGCATTGCATTTGTATGTACAAATGCTTCTTTTTGGGTGATACCCAAACCCTTTTAACAACAAACAAGAAAGATAAGTGATATTCTTTGCTGTGCAAAGAGTGATATTTTCACTTTGTGAAAGTGATATTACTCCCTCTGGTCGTAGTGATATTTTATTCGCCCTAAAAACTGTCCGTAGGACAATATCACTCGGCATTAGCCGAATATCACTGCGAAGCAATATCACTCGCCTTTGGCGAATAAAACTGGGAGACTTCCTTATGAGAAGTCTCCCAAA
>JAZQJA010000002.1:0-55630 GCA_045541455.1 Eubacteriales bacterium | reverse complement strand
GGTGTCCAAGTGAGCTTGGGTTATTGTATATCAATAGCCGAAGCTCTATTTTTATTTTGGAGGTAATTATGAAAAGCACAAAGGTTACTCTTGTACCACTTGCGTTAGACGACCGTGAGCAGTTTATCCTTGACAATCAATGGGCGTTCAAGTATGGCGCGATGTTGGAGTTCGGTGAACGTGACGACCATATTGACGATGATGGTGAGATCATCTCTCGCTCAACCATTGAAAAATCCATCGACAATCCCAGAAGCGAAACCTTCCGCATCATGCTTGATGGTAAGAAGGTCGGAGGATTGATACTCACGATTGACAAGGAGACGCATCATAACCACTTAGATATTCTCTTTGTACTACCCGAAGCACATAGCAAAGGTATCGGCTACGGCGCGTGGCAAGCAGTTGAGGCTCTACATCCCGAAACATTAGTTTGGGAAACTTGCACACCTTATTTTGAGAAACGTAACATCCATTTTTATGTAAACAAGTGTGGTTTTCAGATCGACCAGTTTTGGTGCGAGTATTTTAGACCCGAACACGAAATGTTTGAAGATGAAATACACGATGCCAACGAAGGACCAGATGAAATGTTTCGCTTCGTTAAGGTTATGCAAGGGCCGAAAAAAAGACAGAGTGAGTAAGATCGTCACGCTTCGTTGACGAGTTTTCCCGTCAAATGCTCGATTTCAAGGCAAAGGACTGCAGTATTGCTTTTGAACTTCTCGATCTCGCTATAGATATATTCCATATCGCCTGTAAATCGTTTACAGAAATTTACCATCAGCTCGTCAGACCAATCATCTACAATTTGCATTCGTCCGAAGATGATCACACTTCTAATATTGAGTGACCAATGTCCATCCTTGTGATATCCCTTATCGTAAACGCAGAACGAAACCTTATCGCTCTTTGCTATCGCATCAAGCTTATGTCCAACCTTTCCGCTGTGAAAATAGATTCTGTTACTTTCTTCTTCAAAATAATAATTGATTGGCAGAGCGTATGGATAACCATCATCGCCGTTAACGGCAAGCACTCCACGCACTTCTTGTTTTAATATTTCCTTGCACTCAACCATGGAGAGCTTTTGCTTCTTTCTCGTTAAATTCCTGAACATAAAATCCTCGTCACATTTTTATTTTTCGAACTCATTATACCATGTTTTATAAAGAATTTATATAGCCAAATCAAGATTTCATATTTTTGTCGAATTTGGTCTTCGCCCAATCTTCAAAAATATAGCTATATGTTTTGGTTCAAATATAAACTCCCGTTCTTCCTTAAATCACTAAATCTGCCCATTATTTTTACTTCGGTGGTTCGAATCCGTCTTGACGGAAATTTTAGTGATATTGCGCCTACGGCACAGTGATATTTTCACTTCGTGAAAGTGATATTGAAACCTGCGGTTTCAGTGATATTATATTCGCCATAAAACTGGGCAAAGCCCAATATCACTCGGCTTTAGCCGAATATCACTGCGAAGCAATATCACTCGCCGAAGGCAAATATAACTGAAAAAGACGATTGCTTTCGCAATCGTCTTTTTCTTGGCTGTTACAAACTATTTAGATGCCACTACTTTCTTTTGCAGTAATTTGATTTTTTACAATTTGGACATTTAATAAGCCTTTCACCCATAAAATGAAAATATGCAGAAATTTGATACCATTTTGGTTTAAAGCTTGCGCCACACTCTGGACAAACATAGGTTCCAGACATAATATGAATATGAGCAACTATAAAAATTATAATAACAGGAATCGCAATCACAAACCAAGGAACATCATAATGCTTATCAAACCAATTTACGGTACATCCAGATAAGGACAGCATTAAGCAAACCAAAGCAATGACGATAAACAATTTTTTCATTTTGAATTCTCCTTTAATGTCTTACAACTTGAAATCAACATTCGTCTGATTCTGCCACATAGATTTCTATGTTTTTTATATGTATCTTCATTAATTGCATTTGTATTAAACAGTAACTGTAGCCAACCTTCTGTTTCGCTACATTCTTTTAATGTAATCTCAAATTTAGAAAGCATATCTGCCTTACTTTGTCCGTAGTTTGCTTCACGAATATTTGCATAAATGCTGCTTGAACTTTTGCGGATTTGGAAAATAGTATTGGATGGCGCTTTTGTATTTTGGCATAGCAACTCAATATCTGTTGCAAGTTGCTCTGAATACACAAGCAAATAATTCTTCGGCATGATATCACTTCCTTTGTGAAGATTATAGCATAATTTTACAAACAAATCAATGCGAAGCATTGTATATCATCAATTTCGAAGAAATTGCATATCATCAACGGTGCCAACCGTTGCATATCATCATTGCGAAAGGTTTTTTGATACACACCTAAAGGTGTGATGAGATACAAAGGCGGCTTTGCCGCCTTTGATGATATACACGCTACGCGTGATGATATACCATTGCTTTCGCAATGGATAAAAAAATCGACTTGTTTTCACAAGTCCATTTTTTGGTGGGAGCGGGTGGATTCGAACCACCGTAGTCGTTGACAACAGATTTACAGTCTGCCCCCTTTGGCCGCTCGGGAACACTCCCACGCTTGGAGCTGGTGATCGGAGTCGAACCAACAACCTGCTGATTACAAATCAGCTGCTCTGCCATTGAGCCACACCAGCGCGTAACGTAGTTTAGTATATCCGCTTTGAAGCAATTTGTCAACACTTTTTTTCACTTTTTTCGTATTTTTTTAGATAATCAATGTATTATCGATTTACTTATATATAATTTAACAGAGATTTACTGTTTGAGATTATTTATATTCATAATATTGCGTGTACTTTTTGATTTTTCAGTGTATTATTTAATGAGAAGATATGAGGGGAGGGGTAAATCGGTGCGTGATTCGGAAATAATTACTTTATTATTAGCACGCGACCAACGGGGAATAGATTTACTGTATGAGCATTACGGTTCTCTTATGCGTTATGTTATTGCACCTATTGTTTTAAATGCTGATGATAGAGAGGAGTGCCTTTGTGAATCTGCCATGCGTATATGGTATAAAATTGATACTTATGACGAAATCATTGGTACTTTCGGCGCGTGGATTACTGCCATTACTCGCAATGTCGCTTTAAACTATGTAAGACAATCCACAAAGCTTATAGCTCAGTCTATTCCCGATAACACCCCGTCTTTTTACCCCACTCCCGAGCAAGCTTTGATTGATAAGGAAAATAAATTTGAATTGCAAAATGCTTTAAATTCGTTATCACCACGCAACAAGATGATTATTTACAGAAAATACTATTATAAACAGTCTGTTTCTCAAATAGCAAAAGAACTTGGCATTACACAACGTGCTGTCGAGGGCAGACTCTATCGATTAAAACGACAACTTCGTAATATGCTGGGAGGTGAACAGAGTGAATGATTATGATTCTATTCTTGATATTACTATTGAGCAAAACTTAGAACAATTGCCTCCTCAAGATGTAGTGCAGGCTGTATCTTCTTGGAGGCACGCTTTCAATCGTGTATTATTAGGCTTACTTTTTATCACAATTACACTTAACTTTTTTTATCTTAATTATATCTGCAGCACTGTTGGTATAATTTTGTGTTTACTTGGTTTTCGTACATTACGAAAAGAAAATATATGGTTTGGCTTTTGTTATTCGATATGTATTGTGAAAATTGCTTTTTTAATTTTTACTTTATTCTTAAACTCTACCATTTATAACGATACATTTGATAATTCTCGGCTTTCCATAATATTTATGGTTTTTAATTTAATTATTTCGGTTGCTCTCCCGTTTGGATTGTGGCGTGCCCTTGTTGCTGTAAAAACAAAAATTGGTTCGGGTAAAATATCGGCATCATTTGCTCTATTTGTTTGGTATGTTTTGGTTGGCTTGCTTTCATTTTCTGATGCTAATACACTGATAAGTTTATTGCTTCTTGTCTGTTTTGTTGCAATTCTTATTTGCCTTTTTAAACTTTCTGAAAACTTTGAATTAATCGGCTATTCTGTAACTCCCACTCTTATTAAAATTCCTGACATTTTGCTTTCGACATTATTTTTGTTAGCTGTTGTTTTATCTATGTCGTTTGGTTATATCTTTTTTAATAGTTATCCTATGGATTGGAAGTTAAAAGAACAAAGCGATAATAAAAGTGTTACCGACATAAAATATGACCTTAGAAATAAGGGATTTCCAAGCGATATGTTAAATGATATTTGTGATAGTGATATTTTAGAATGTGCAAATGCGCTTTCTGTTTATGTGAGTGGTATTGATGATTATCCTGTCAACGAAGGCAGACAGGTTGTAGATATAACAGAACAAGACGGTAAAACTGTTTATAACCACTCTATTGTTTATGATGTTAAAGAACTGCGCATTACCGGAGTTGCGGTAAAATTAGCTGATAATCCTGTAAAATGGAAAATATTTTATCATTTTAATTGGGTTGTAAATCCCGGTTTTTATGGTACCGAATCTATACAATTGTGGCCGTGCTACAGTAATAGTGCTTGGCTAAATTGCAGTGAAATTACAGGAATGTTGTTATGTGATAAAAACGGTAAAACATATACTTCCGATTATTATAGAATTTATGATAAAACATATACTGCTGATACAATAATAAACGGTGTTCAAACATCAACTGATGTTTTTGCTGATTTTTCATTTAATTTCGGCGGTGAAAACCATCGTGGTTATTTGTCACATATTGTAGTTTCAAATAAAACGGGGCACTTAATGTATGAAATGTTTAATTATACACACCAATCATCGTGTTTTCAATTTCCTGTATTGACTGCCTCTCAAAACAGAATGAGGGGGCCGTTTAACAGTACAGAAGCTTTTACTGTAGTGCAAAACTCTATATTTGTAGATGAATATTCTTAAAAGCGCTTTTTGGCGCTTTTTTGTTGCCTATTTTAAATTGATATGTTATTATTTTAATTGAGGTGTTAATATGACTTTTGAAATTAAAGACAATCAATTTTTAAAGGATGGTAAACCTATAAAATTAATTTCGGGCGCTGTTCACTATTTTAGAAATCTGCCTGACAGTTGGTGTGATATCTTTAAAAAGATGCGTGCTATGGGTTTGAATTGTGTAGAAACATACTGTGCATGGAATCTTCACGAGCGGCAGTGCGGTGTTTTTGATTTTTCAGGTAATCTTGATATTTCGGGATTTATAAAGTGCGCTCAAAAAGAAGGACTTATGGTAATTGTACGGCCTGGCCCGTATATTTGTGCAGAATGGGAATTTGGCGGGTTGCCTTGGTGGCTTCAGTCAGAAGAAGATATAGAAATTCGCTGCATGAATTCTTCGTATATTAAATATTTTGATAGATATTTAGATAAACTTTTTGAACATATAAAACCTCTGCTTTGCACGAATGGTGGCCCGGTTATAATGCTTCAGTGTGAAAACGAATACGGCTCTTATGGAGATGACAAAACCTATCTTGAATATCTACGTGACGGATATATAAAACGTGGGATAAATGTACCTCTTTTTACATCTGACGGTACAACAATAGACAGACTTATGGATGGCACTATTAACGGTTGCCTTTCAACTATCAATTTTGGCAGTAGGGTAGAGGAACGCTTTGAAAATCACGATAAACTTTTCCCAAATGTCCCCAAAATGTGTATGGAAATGTGGAACGGTTGGTTTGACGCGTGGGGGGATGATATACATCACACCACATCGGCTGACGATTATGCCGCAACTGTTGACGATATGCTTAAACGCGGCAGCGTAAATATGTATATGTTTATAGGCGGCACCAATTTTGGATTTATGAATGGGGCTAACCATTATGAAAAATTTGCGCCGGATGTAACAAGTTATGATTATGATGCTTTGCTTACCGAATGTGGTGATATAACAGAAAAATATCTTAAGGTTCGGGACGTTATACAAAAGTACACCGATACTCCTTTGCCCAAAGTACCTGAAAACAGACAAAAAAAGGCTTATGGAAATGTAAATCTGTTGCAAACGGTAGATATATTTGACAGTCTTAAAAAATTGTCAAAACCTGTTTTTTCAAATGTACCGTTGTGTATGGAACAGTATAATCAAGGCTATGGCTATATAGCATATCAAACAGTATTAAATCGTGAATACCAAAATGCAACACTTTCTTTTGAAAGCCTTGGTGATCGTGCGCAAATCTATATAAATAAAACTCTTGTTGGAATAGTTTATATAAACGATAATCTTGAAATACAGATAAGTGCAAAAGCAGGAGATGTTCTTACTATTTTATGTGAAAATATGGGTAGAACTAATTATGGCAGTAAAATGATGCGTAAAAAAGGCATTGCGGGAAGATGTCTTTTAGACGGTAAAATTCATTTTAATTGGACAGTGTATACATTACCTATGGATAATCTTGACAAACTCGATTTTTCAAAAAATGCAAAAGATGCACCTTCGGCATTTTTTAGAGGAGTGTTTTATGTAGATAAAGCGTGCGATACATTTGTGAAACTTGATAATTTCACAAAAGGATTTGTTACTGTAAACGGATTTAATATAGGTCGTTATTGGGAAATCGGCCCTCAAAAAACATTATATATACCGTCAGGTGTTCTTAATACAGGTGAGAATGAAATTGTAGTTTTTGAATCTGACGGTTTAAAAGGTGATGCTGTAGTCACTATGGTTGATAAAGCTATACTTGGCTAAATACATAAACTTAAAAATTCCGCACTTTGTGCGGAATTTTTTTGTAAAAAATATCTTGACACCCATTTTTATATATGTTAGAATACTATACTGTATCATAATGGCTTGATATGCCTTTTTATGGCAAATCAACAGTCGATTTTCGGGCTTTTTTGCCCTTTTTCGACCGTCGCTGTTAATTAGTTTATACATTTTAAAATATAAAGGGACGGAGTGATGGATTTTATGCCGAAGACAAAAGTTTTAGGCAAAAACGAAAGAGTTAGTTTTTCTAAAATCGACGAAATTCTGGAAATGCCGAATCTTATAGCAATCCAGAAAGATTCATATAATTGGTTTTTAGAAAAAGGTCTCAAAGAGGTTTTTGAGGACGTTTCGTCTATTGTTGATTACTCGGGAAATATCGTACTTGATTTTATTGATTATAAAATGGACGAAGGCCCGAAATATTCTATTGTTGAATGTAAAGAGCGCGACGCGACTTATGCGGCGCCCCTTAAAGCGCTTGTAAGACTTACAAACAATGAAACTGGCGAAATTAAAGAACAAGAAATTTTTATGGGTGAATTCCCGATTATGACCGACAGCGGAACATTTATTATAAATGGTGCTGAGCGTGTTGTTGTTTCTCAGCTTGTTCGTTCACCGGGTATTTACTATTCCCGTACCCTTGATAAAAGCGGTAACCCCGTTTATGCGGCTACCGTAATTCCTAACCGTGGTGCTTGGCTTGAGTACGAGTCGGATGCGTCAAATGTAATTTCGGTTAGAATTGATAAAAACCGTAAACTTCCTGTTACTACATTTGTTCGTTCTTTGGGCGCGTTTATAGAAAACGATAAGTACAGCCCCTTCTATGGAATGGACCTTGGAAATACAGATGTTGTAAAGGCAATTTTTGGTGAAAACGAATATCTTTTAAAAACTCTTGAAAAAGATATAGCTCCCGACATTGAAGGTGCTCTTATCGAAGTCTATAAAAAGATCAGACCTGGTGAGCCTGCTACCGTAGAAGGCTCAATGACTCATATCAATAATTTATTCTTTGATGAAAAAAGATATGACCAGTCAAGAGTGGGTATATATAAATACAATTTAAAACTTGCACTTGCAGATCGTATTGTCGGCAATGTTCTTGCTGATATTGTAGTTGATCCAATGACAGGTGAAATTATTGCAGATGCAGGTGATAAACTAACTAAGGATATTTCAAAGAAAATCGAAAACGCCGGTGTATTCTGCGTAAAACTTAACGTTAATAATGTTGAAGTTCCCGTATTTTCAAACGGTATGGTTGAAATGAAGAATTTTGTGGGCTTTGATCCGTTGGAATGCGGTATTAATGAACGCGTTAGGTTTAACGTGCTTAAAGAAATTCTTGATGCATGTGAAAATGATGAGCAGATTAAACAGCAGTGTGAACTCCGTCGTGACGAACTTATTCCTAAACATATAATAATAGACGATATTATGGCATCCGTTAACTATATCTTTAATATGGTTTATGGTATTGGCACATCTGATGATATTGACCATCTCGGCAACAGAAGAATTCGTTGTGTTGGTGAACTTCTACAAAATCAATTCCGTATTGGTTTTGCAAGAATGGAACGTACTATTAAAGAACGTATGAGCCTTCAGGATCTTGATGTTGTAACACCTCAGGCACTTATCAATGTTCGTCCGGTTGTTGCGGCTATTAAAGAGTTTTTTGGTTCATCGCCTCTTTCACAGTTCATGGATCAAAACAATCCGCTTGCAGAACTCACTCATAAAAGACGTCTTTCGGCTCTTGGTCCCGGTGGTCTTTCAAGAGATCGTGCAGGCTTTGAAGTTCGTGACGTTCACTATACTCACTACGGCAGAATGTGCCCTATAGAAACCCCTGAAGGCCCTAACATCGGTCTTATCTCTTACCTTGCGTCTTTTGCAAGAATCAATGAGTATGGCTTTATTGAGGCTCCGTACAGACGCGTTGACAAAGAAACAGGCGTTGTAACTGACGAGATAGTTTATATGACTGCTGATATAGAGGATAACTATACAGTAGCTCAAGCTAATGAACCTCTTGATGAACAGGGTAGATTTGTTAAATCTATGGTTACTGCTCGCCGCCGTGAAGAAATCATAGAAATTGAAAAAGAGAAAATTGACTTTATGGATGTTTCTCCTAAAATGATGGTTTCTTGCGCTACTGCTTTTATCCCGTTCCTTGAAAATGACGACGCAAACCGTGCTCTTATGGGTGCAAACATGCAACGTCAGGCAGTTCCGCTTCTTAAAACCGAGTCGCCTGTTGTCGGTACCGGTATGGAATACAAATCAGCACATGACTGTGGTTGTTGCGTTGTTTCAAAACGCGCCGGTATAGTTGAGTATGTAAGTGCTACTAAGATTATTATCAAAACCGATAACGGTGAGAAGGATGAGTATGAACTTATCACATTCCTTCGTTCAAACCAAGGTACTTGTATCAATCAAAAACCTATTGTTGATATCGGCGAAAGAGTTGAGGCTGATGAAATTATTGCCGACGGTCCTTCGACTGCAAACGGCGAAATCGCTCTCGGTAAAAATATGCTTATCGGCTTTCTTACTTGGGAAGGTTATAACTACGAGGATGCTGTTTTGCTTAATGAAAAACTCGTAAAGGAAGATACCTTCACATCAGTTCATATTGAAGAATATGAAATCGAAGCCAGAAGTACAAAACTTGGACCTGAAGAAATTACCCGCGAAATTCCAAATGTAGGTGAGGATGCTCTTAAAGATCTCGACGCACGCGGTATAATCCGTATTGGTGCAGAGGTAAGAAGCGGTGACATACTTGTCGGACGTGTAACACCTAAGGGCGAAACTGAACTTACTGCAGAAGAAAAACTTTTACGTGCTATCTTCGGTGAAAAAGCAAGAGAAGTAAGAGATACTTCACTTCGTGTTCCACACGGCGAATACGGCACAATAATTGATGTTAAAATATTCACTCCGGAAAATTCTGACGAACTTTCACCCGGTGTAAATAAAGTAGTTCGTTGCTACATTGCACAAAAGAGAAAAATTTCTGTCGGTGATAAAATGGCAGGCCGTCACGGTAATAAGGGCGTTGTATCAAGAATATTACCGCAAGAGGATATGCCTTACCTTCCTGATGGCACACCTCTTGATATTGTTCTTAACCCCCTTGGTGTTCCTTCACGTATGAATATTGGTCAGGTGCTCGAGGTTCATCTCGGTCGTGCCGCAAAGGCTCTTGGTTGGAAGATTATGACTCCTGTTTTTGATGGTGCTGTTGAGGAAGATATCCGTAACTGCCTTGAATCAGCCGGTCTTGATACTGACGGTAAAACCGTTCTCTACGATGGAAGAACCGGTATTCCGTTTGATAATAGAGTTACAGTTGGTTATATGTACTTCTTAAAACTCCATCATCTTGTTGACGATAAAATTCATGCTCGTTCAACCGGTCCTTATTCACTTGTTACACAACAGCCTTTGGGTGGTAAAGCCCAGTTTGGCGGTCAGCGTTTTGGAGTGATGGAAGTTTGGGCTCTTGAGGCTTATGGCGCAGCCTATACACTTCAGGAAATCCTAACAGTTAAATCTGATGATATTGTCGGACGTGTTAAAACTTATGAGGCTATTGTAAAAGGTCAGAATGTTCCGAAATCCGGAATTCCTGAATCTTTTAAAGTTCTTGTCAAAGAACTACAAGCTCTTGGACTTGACTTTAAAGTGCTTTCAAAAGATATGGAAGAAATCGACCTTAAAGAAACATTTGAGGATGACGATGATGATATCTATGATGATAAGTTTCGTAAAAAGGCTGAAAGCGGTGTAGGTGCTGATGAAGTCTTTGAAGAAATGAACTCTCAAAACACTGAACCAGACGATGATGCTGAGCAAGATGATATCGACAGTGATATAATTGATAGCGAGGATTCTTCTTGGTATGAAGAGCCTGCCGACGATGAAACAAGCGAGCTCTATATTGACAGTGACGACATAGAATAATTCGTTTTAGGATATAATCGAAAGGAGTAAATAATAATATGGAATTCAATGCATTTGAAGCCATAAAAATCGGTCTTGCATCTCCTGAAAAAATCAGAGAATGGTCATACGGTGAAGTTAAAAAGCCCGAAACCATTAACTATAGAACTCTCAAACCTGAAAAAGACGGTCTTTTCTGTGAAAAAATCTTTGGACCTACAAAGGACTGGGAGTGCCATTGTGGTAAATATAAGAGAATAAGATTTAAAGGCAAAATATGTGATAAGTGCGGTGTTGAGGTTACAAAAGCTAAAGTTCGCCGTGAGAGAATGGGCCATATAGAATTGGCAGCTCCTGTTTCACATATCTGGTATTTTAAAGGTATCCCTGCAAGAATGGGTCTTATGCTTGACCTTTCACCCAAGGAACTCGAAAAAGTTCTTTATTTCGACTCGTATATTGTTACCGATCCCGGTGATACACCTTTGATGAAAAAGCAACTTCTTAACGATTCTGAATACGCAGAAATGCGTGAACGTTATGAGGATGATTTTAAGGCAGGTATGGGTGCAGAATATATTAAAGAACTACTTGCTGAAATTGATCTCGAACAGACTTCAAAAGATCTAAAAGAAGCACTTGTTGATGCAACAGGGCAAAAACGTGCAAAGATAATTAAAAAACTTGAGGTTGTTGAAGCATTTAGAAATTCAGGCAATCGACCTGAATGGATGATTTTAGACGTAATTCCGGTAATTCCGCCGGAAATCAGACCAATGGTTCAACTAGATGGTGGTAGATTTGCTACATCTGACCTTAATGATCTTTACAGACGCGTAATTAATAGAAATAATCGTCTTAAAAGACTTTTGGAACTCGGTGCTCCCGATGTTATCGTAAGAAACGAAAAGCGTATTCTCCAGCAGGCTGTTGATGCTCTTATCGATAATGGTAGACGCGGAAGACCTGTTACCGGTCAGAACAATCGTCCGCTTAAATCTCTTTCGGATATGCTTAAAGGTAAACAGGGCCGTTTCCGTCAAAACCTTCTCGGTAAGCGTGTTGACTATTCGGGTCGTTCGGTTATCGTTGTAGGTCCTGAACTGAAAATTTATCAGTGTGGTGTGCCTAAAGAAATGGCTATCGAACTGTTTAAGCCTTTTGTAATGAAAAAGCTTGTTGCTGACGGTCATGCAACTAACATAAAGTCTGCCAAAAAGATGGTAGAAAAACTTCGCAAAGAGGTATGGGACGCACTTGAAGATGTTATCAAAGACCATCCCGTTTTGTTAAACCGTGCACCTACACTCCACAGACTTGGTATTCAAGCTTTTGAACCTGTTTTGGTTGAAGGTAGGGCATTGAAACTTCATCCTCTTGTTTGTACCGCTTATAATGCTGACTTTGACGGCGACCAGATGGCTATTCACGTTCCGCTTTCAGCTGAGGCGCAAGCAGAAGCACGTTTCCTTATGCTATCTGCAAATAACTTACTTAAACCTCAAGACGGCCGCCCTGTAACTGTTCCTACTCAGGATATGGTTCTTGGTTCATACTACCTTACAATTGTGAAGGAAGATGAAATCGGTGCTGGTAAGGTTTTCCGTGATAAAGATGAAGCTCTTATGGCTTATGAGAACGGTGTTGTCGGTCTTCATGCACCTATTAAAGTTCGTGTAACAGGTGAGTGGGAAGGAAAAACAGAATCAAGAATTATTGACTGTACCGTAGGTCTTATCATATTTAATAATCCTATCCCGCAGGATCTTGGTTTTGTTGACAGAAGTGATGCAACTAAGATATTTGATCTTGAAGTTAACTTTGTTGTTACAAAGAAAACTCTTGATAAAATAATCTATAACTGTATAAAAACTCACGGTTCAACAGTTACTGCTGAAGTTCTTGATAATATTAAATCTCAGGGTTATAAATTCTCAACCCGTGGTGCAATCACCGTTTCTTGCTCTGATATGACAGTACCTCCTCAGAAAAAAGAATGCATTGACAGAGCTGAGGAAAAAATCAAAAAGATCACCGAAGATTATAAATACGGTTTCATTTCAAATGAGGATCGTTACAGCCTAGTAATCAAAACATGGGATGAAACTACAAAAGAGGTTACAAACGCACTTCAAAATCACCTTGATAGATTCAACCCAATCTATATGATGGCAAATTCCGGTGCCCGTGGTTCTATGAATCAGATTAGACAGCTTGCAGGTATGCGTGGTCTTATGGCTAATACTTCCGGTAAAGCTATCGAAATACCAATTAGGGCAAACTTCCGTGAAGGACTTAATGTAATTGAGTATTTTATTTCTTCGAGAGGTGCGCGTAAAGGTCTTGCAGATACTGCACTTAGAACTGCTGACTCAGGTTACCTTACAAGACGTCTTGTTGACGTTTCTCAGGATGTTATTATTCGTGAACTTGACTGTGGTGCTAGTGACGGTCTTATGGCATCTGATATTGTTGAAGGCGACGGCAAGGATAAAACAGTTATTGAGGCATTTAGAGACAGACTTATCGGTCGTTATCTCGTTAATGATTTTATTGATGAAATCACCGGTGAAGTGCTTATTTCTAAAGATAAGATGATGGATGATAACGATGCAGATTTGCTGGAGGCAAAAGGCGTTACAGAAATCGAAATACGCTCAACTTTAACATGTCGTTCACACCATGGTGTTTGTGCTAAATGCTATGGTGCAAACCTTGCGAATGGTAATCCCGTTGCAGTTGGTGAAGCTGTTGGTATTATTGCAGCGCAGTCGATCGGTGAGCCTGGTACACAGCTTACTATGCGTACATTCCATACCGGCGGTGTAGCATCTGCTGAAGATATTACTCAGGGTCTTCCCAGAGTTGAAGAACTTTTTGAGGCTCGCAAACCTAAAAAGACTGCTGTTTTAGCAGAAGAATCAGGAACTATTTTCCTTGACGAAAGTGAACGTCCTGACAATGATAATAACACTCATGTAATCATTAAACTTGACGATGGCGGTGAGTTGCCTATGGCTATCCCGTTTGGCCTTAAGTATAAAGATTCACTTGAGGGCAAACACGTTGAAAAAGGACAAATCATATCTGACGGTGTTATTAATCCTCATGATGTCCTTCGTCTTAAAGGCGAAATTGCAGTGCAGGATTACCTTATTAAAGAAGTACAAAATGTTTATCGTTTGCAGGGTGTTGACATTAATGATAAGCATATAGAGGTTATTGTTCGCCAAATGATTAGAAAAGTTCGTATTGAAGATAACGGTACAGGCGATTTACTCATTGGTACTCTTGCTGATAAATATGAGGTTGAGGAAAAGAATAAAGAAATCAAAGCTCAAATCGAGTCAGGGGATAATACCGTCACCGAAATTAAGTGCTCACCGGTTTTACTCGGTATTACAAAAGCAGCACTTGCAACCGATTCGTTCCTTTCTGCAGCTTCATTCCAGGAAACTACCAAGGTTCTTACTGATGCAGCTATCAAAGGCAAAATTGACCCGTTGGTTGGACTTAAGGAAAATGTTCTTATTGGACGTCTTGTTCCTGCGGGAACTGGTATGCAGGTTTACCGTGCAGCTGAACCCGAACTTGTCAGCATATCTATAGATGAAGAATAATTAATATTTTTCTTGACAAGTTGTAATATAATATGATAAACTATCAGGTGCTGTATATTGGCATCTGATAGTTTTATTATTTTTGGTAGTAAAGGGATTAATTACCCTTTTCTATATATAATAATGAAGAAAGGAGAAAATCATGCCTACATTTAACCAGTTAGTACGTAAGGGCAGACAGACAAGCGAAAAAAAATCAACTGCACCTGCTCTTAACAGAGGTTTGAACACACTTAAAAACGTTCCCACCAAAACAAGCTCACCGCAGAAGCGCGGCGTATGTACTTCTGTTAAAACCACTACCCCTAAAAAGCCGAACTCAGCTTTGAGAAAAATTGCCAGAGTTAGACTTACAAACGGTGTTGAGGTTACGTCCTATATCCCCGGTGTTGGCCATAACCTGCAAGAGCATAGCGTTGTTCTCATTCGCGGCGGCAGAGTTAAGGACCTTCCTGGTGTACGTTACCACATTATCCGTGGTACACTTGATACTCAGGGTGTTGCTAACAGAAATCAGTCCCGTTCAAAATACGGCGCAAAGAAAGCAAAGAAGAGCTAAGTTAGAATTTGCTTTTAAATTCTAAGCTTTAGAGTGTTAATATATATACTTAACCTCTTAAAGCTGACGGAACCGGTTAAACGGTTTCGAGTACCAATGATATCATAAAATATGAAGGAGGGAAGAACATGCCCAGAAGAGGTTTTGTCCCGAAAAGAGAAGTGTTACCCGATCCTATGTATAACAGCATTGTTGTAACAAAACTTATCAACAATGTTATGTACGACGGTAAAAAGGGTGTTGCACAGAAAATTGTTTACGATGCATTTGAAATCGTAAAAGAGAAAACCGGTAAAGAAGCACTTGATGCTTTTAATGAAGCTATGGAAAACATTATGCCCAAGCTCGAGGTTAAAGCTCGCAGAGTTGGTGGTGCTACTTATCAGGTTCCAATGGAAGTTAGAGCTGACAGACGTCAGACACTCGGTCTCAGATGGCTTACTGCTTATTCAAGATCGAGAAATGAGCGCACTATGGCAGAACGCCTCGCAGCTGAAATTATGGATGCGATTAACGGTGTTGGCGGCGCTTGTAAAAAACGCGACGAGACACACAAAATGGCAGAGGCAAACAAAGCTTTTGCTCATTACAGATGGTAATCACTGTTTAGAAAGGAGTTTATATGCCTAGAGAATACCCCTTAGACAAGTATAGAAATATAGGTATTATGGCTCATATCGATGCCGGTAAAACCACAACGACAGAGCGTATTCTTTTCTATACAGGTATAAATCACCGTATCGGTGAAACACATGACGGTACAGCCACAATGGACTGGATGGATCAGGAGCAAGAGCGTGGTATTACTATCACATCTGCTGCTACAACAGCTCAGTGGTAAGGTCACAGAATTAATATCATTGACACTCCCGGACACGTTGACTTTACAGTAGAAGTTGAGCGTTCGCTTCGTGTTCTTGATGGTTCTGTAACCGTACTTTGTGCTAAAGGCGGTGTTGAGCCTCAGTCTGAAACCGTTTGGAGACAGGCTGACAAGTATCAAGTACCGCGTATGGCTTATGTAAATAAAATGGACATTATGGGTGCAGATTTCTTTAGAGTTGTTCAGATGATGAAGGACAGACTTAAAACAAATGCTGTACCGATTCAGCTTCCTATCGGTAAGGAAGATACCTTTAAAGGTATTATTGACCTTCTCGAAATGAAAGCTTTTGTATACTACGATGACCTCGGAAAAGATATTCGTGAAGAAGAAATACCCGAGGATTTGAAGGATCTTGCTGAAGAGTACAGAGCAAACCTTGTTGAGCACGTTGCTGAAACTTCAGAGGAACTTATGATGAAGTACCTTGAAGGTGAAGAACTCACAATAGACGAGATTAAAACAGCAATTCGTGTATCTACCATTGACAATACAATGGTACCTGTTTGCTGCGGTACATCTTATAAAAATAAGGGTGTACAGCTCCTTTTGGACAATATCGTTGAGTATATGCCTTCTCCGCTTGACATTCCACCTATAAAGGGTGTTGTTCCGCGTACAGAGGAAGAGCAGGAAAGACATGCTGATGACAACGAGCCTTTCTCGGCTCTTGCATTTAAGATTATGACAGACCCCTTCGTTGGTAAACTCTGCTTCTTCAGAGTTTACTCAGGTAAACTTAACGCAGGTTCAACTGTTTATAACTCTACTAAAGAATCAAACGAACGTATCGGTCGTATTGTTGCAATGCACGCAAATCACCGTAAAGACATCACAGAAGTTTATGCAGGTGATATTGCTGCAGCTGTTGGTCTTAAGAATGTTACTACAGGTGACACTCTTTGTGCAAATGACTCACCTATCGTTTTGGAATCAATGGAATTCCCTGAACCCGTTATCCGTGTTGCTATTGAGCCTAAATCAAAGGCTTCACAGGAAAAAATGGGCGTTGCTCTTGCAAAACTTGCAGAAGAAGATCCTACTTTCAGAACATATACTGATGAGGAAACAGGTCAGACAATTATTGCAGGTATGGGTGAACTTCATCTTGAAATCATCGTAGATAGACTTACTCGTGAATTCAAGGTTGAGGCTAATGTAGGTAAACCTCAGGTTTCATACAAAGAAACCATCAGAAAACCCGCAGATGTTGACCATAAATATGCTCGCCAGTCAGGTGGTAAAGGTCAATACGGTCACGTTAAAATCAAAGTTGAACCTAACGAGTCAGGTAAGGGTTATGAGTTTGTCAATGCAATCGTCGGCGGTGCTATTCCCAAGGAATACATTCCTGCTGTTGATGCCGGTATTCAGGGTGCTATGCAGTCTGGTGTACTTGCCGGCTACAATGTAGTTGACCTCAAAGTTACCCTTTATGATGGTTCATACCACGAAGTTGACTCTTCTGAAATGGCATTTAAGATTGCCGGTTCAATGGCTATTAAAGAAGCTATCAGAAAAGCTAACCCCGTACTTCTTGAGCCACTTATGAAGGTAGTTGCTATTGTTCCTGAAGAATACATGGGTGATGTTATGGGTGACCTTAACTCACGTCGTGGTCAGATTCAGGGTATGGAAGCTGCTAACGGTACACAGAGCATTACCGCTCTTGTTCCTCTTGCTGAAATGTTTGGCTACGCTACAGACCTTCGTTCAAAAACACAGGGTCGTGGTCAATATTCAATGGAACCCGATTCATATCTTGAGGTTCCGAAGTCTATTTCTGAGAAGATTATAAGCAATCATCAGAAAGCTGAGTAATCTTTCTTAAAATAATTATAAAAAAGACTTGCAAAAACCTATATTATTTATTAAAATAAACTTATAATTAGATTTCTTTTCTAAAGGGAGGATATTTACAATGGCAAAAGCTAAATTCGAAAGAACAAAGCCGCACGTTAACATTGGTACAATCGGCCACGTTGACCACGGCAAAACTACACTTACTGCTGCTATCACAAAAGTACTTTCATTCAAAGGTCAGGCTTCTTTCTCGGAGTACGGCGACATCGATAAGGCTCCTGAAGAGAGAGAAAGAGGTATTACTATCAACACTGCTCACGTTGAGTATGAGACAGACAATCGTCACTATGCTCACGTTGACTGCCCCGGACATGCTGACTATGTTAAAAACATGATTACCGGTGCTGCTCAGATGGATGGTGCTATCCTCGTTGTTTCTGCTGCTGATGGCGTTATGCCCCAGACAAGAGAGCACATTCTTCTTTCACGTCAGGTTGGCGTTCCGAAGATCGTTGTTTTCATGAACAAATGTGATCAGGTTGACGACGAAGAACTTCTTGAACTCGTAGAGATGGAAATCAGAGAACTTCTCAACGAGTACGAGTTCCCGGGCGATGATACACCTATCGTTAAGGGTTCAGGTCTTCAGGTTCTTGAGTCAACATCTACAGACATCAATGCTCCTGAGTATGCTCCTATCGTAGAACTTATGAATGCTGTTGACGAATACATTCCTACACCTGAGAGAAGTGCTGATCAGGACTTCCTTATGCCTGTTGAGGACGTATTCACAATCACAGGTCGTGGTACTGTTGCTACTGGTAGAGTTGAGCGTGGTGTAATCAAACTCAACGAGGAAGTTGAAATCGTTGGTATCAAAGAAACCAAGAAAACTGTTGCTACAGGTCTTGAAATGTTCAGAAAACTTCTTGACTTTGCAGAGGCTGGCGACAATGTTGGTGTTCTTCTCCGTGGTGTTACAAGACAGGACATCGTAAGAGGTCAGGTTCTTGCTAAACCCGGCACAATCAATCCTCACATCAAATTCAAGGGTCAGGTTTACGTTCTTACTAAAGAAGAAGGTGGTCGTCATAGCCCGTTCTTCACAAACTACAGACCTCAGTTCTATTTTAGAACAACCGACGTTACAGGTATCGTTAACCTTCCCGAAGGCACCGATATGTGTAAACCTGGTGACAACGTAGTTATGGACGTTGAACTTATCACACCTATCGCTATCGAAGTTGGTCTCCGTTTTGCTATCCGTGAGGGTGGTAGAACTGTTGGTTCAGGCGTTGTTACAGCTATCAACGAGTAATTTTTGAACTAATGCAATTAAATGCCCCTGTGTTTTACAGGGGCATTTTTTTCGGAGTAAACGTTATGAAAAATAAAACAGTAAAAAAAATAACTGTTACCGCTATGCTTACTGCCATTGCGATAATTCTTGGTTATTTTGCTTTTCCAATTTTTCCTCAGGTTCCTTTTTTAGAGTATGACCTGTGTGATGTTGCGGTACTTATCGCATCATTTATTTTTGGCCCGGTTTATGGTGTTTGTTCTTCATTTGCTGTTGCCATTTTTCAAGCTTTTTTGCTTGATAAGAGTGGTATATTTGGCTTTGTTATGAATATAATCTCCACTACAGCTTTTGTTTTACCTGCATCTCTTATTTACCTATCCAAAAAGACAAAAAAAACTGCCGCTTTAGCACTAACTGTGGGTATTGCAGTTATGAGTGTTGTTATGGTAGTGTTTAATTATTTTGTAACACCTTTATTTATGGGTGTTGACCGTAGCGTTATATTAACGCTTATGCCTTTTATTATTGCCTTTAATCTTGTTAAATCGATTGTTAACTCTGTTATAACATTCTTAATATACAAACACATCGGAAATATAATTCGAAAATATAATCAATAGGTTTATAAAATAACTTGTTAAGGAGTTTGCGATGGAATTATTTGAATTTCTTAAACAACTGTCGTCAGAAGTATATGTATTTATAATTTCAATGTTTCCTATTGTTGAATTGCGAGGTGCAATTCCTGTTGGTTCGCTTTTAGGAATAAACCCTATAATTTGCTATCTTATTGCAGTTTTTGGTAATATTTTGCCAATACCTTTTATTTTGATATTTATTAAAAGAATATTAGAATATATGTCAAAATCTAAAATCAAACTGTTTAATAATGTGGCTAATAAACTTATAGAACGTGCAGACAAACGCAGCGATAAATTAAATAAAGGTACTTTTTACGGCTTGTTTATATTTGTCGCAATACCACTTCCCGGCACAGGCGCTTGGACAGGCGCACTTATTGCATCATTGCTTGGCATTCGATTTAAAAAGTCTATGCTTGCAATTTTTTGCGGTGTGTTACTAGCCGGACTTATAATGACCCTTGGAAGCTATGGTATAGTAAGTGCATTTAAAATATTTGCTTGACATATAACGAATAACAGTATATAATGTCAAAGTTAATAGAATATTGTTTTATCAAGAGCGGCGGAGGGACAGGCCCTATGAAGCCCGACAACCTGCATTTGTAAGGTGTTAATTCCTGATAGATAAACTACCAGTCCGCTCTTGTATAAAAGCGGACTTTTTAATTATGAAAGGAAAATCTTATGCCTATAATTAACCATTTTACATCTGAATCTGTTACAGAAGGACATCCTGATAAAATTTGTGACCGTGTTTCAGATTCAATACTTGACGCAATTTTGGCTGAGGATAAAAATGCCCATGTCGCTTGTGAAACTACTGTTACAACCGGTGTTGTTCACATAATGGGTGAAATTACAACAACTGCTAATGTAGATTATGCCGCTATTGCACGTCGTGCAATATGTGAAACAGGGTATGATAAATCAGAATATGGATTTGATGGTAATACTTGCGCGGTTTTAGTTTCAATTGATAAACAGTCACCGGATATTGCTATGGGCGTTAATAAAGAAAATGAAATCGGTGCGGGTGATCAGGGTATGATGTTCGGTTATGCTTGTAATGATACACCTGAACTTATGCCTATAACTGCATCATTATCTCATAAACTTGCAAAACAGTTATCTACTGTACGTCGCGATGGCACTTTGCCTTACCTTCGTCCCGATGGTAAAACACAGGTTACTGCGGAATATCATGATGGTGTTCTAAAAAGAATAGATACTGTAGTTGTTTCAACACAGCATAGCGATGATGTCTCTCTGGAAACAATCCGTAAAGATATCAAAAAATTTGTTATTGATGCAATTTTACCTTCTCACCTTGTTGATGAAAACCTGAAATGCTATATAAACCCCACAGGCCGTTTTGTTATTGGCGGTCCGGTCGGTGACAGCGGTCTTACCGGTAGAAAAATTATTGTTGATACTTATGGCGGTGTCGGTCGTCACGGTGGTGGTGCTTTTTCGGGTAAAGATCCGACAAAGGTTGACAGAAGTGCTGCGTATGCTGCTCGGTATGTAGCCAAAAACCTTGTAGCTGCAGGTGTTGCAGATAAGTGTGAAGTACAAATTGCTTATGCAATCGGTGTTGCTCATCCCGTTTCAGTGTTTGTCGAAACTTTCGGTACCGAAAAAGTTTCAATGGATATTATAAATTCTGTTGTAAATAAATTCTTTGACCTTCGTCCTGTAGCTATAATAAATAATTTTAATCTTTGCCGTCCTATATATACAGATCTTTCATCGTTTGGCCATATGGGTAGGGAAGAACTTAATGTACCGTGGGAAGATACCTCTTTAGCTGCTGAAATTAAGTCATATATAGATAGTTTTTAAATTTTAACCATATTTCACCTCACAGCATAAAATGGCTGTGAGGTGATTTTTATGTTTAAAACAATAATGGTTATAATTTTATCTTTCTTCGCAGTGATTGGTTTTTTTGAGTGTATTTTAAGTATGCTTGAAACTATTTCAACAGCAAGATATAAAAACATTAAAAATCTTTCGTTGGTTGTCGACCTTACCGGACATATTGACGATATTTCTTTTTTGTTAAACACTCTAATGCTACAAGCTGAGCGAATTACATATAAAAATTTGGAAACACGCGTTGTAGTTCGCGATTTAGGGCTTGATGAATTCACGTATCAACAAATACATACATTTTGCCTTGAAAATGAAAATATTAGTGTAGAAAAACCGCGTGATATGTGATACAATATTTAAATAATATCGTAATTGGAGGCAAAATGACGGATTTTGAACAAACTGTGCTAGAGGGCGTAGTTGAAGAAGTAATATTTGAAAATGATGACACCGGTTATCGTGTGTTTTCTGTCAATTGCGACGGTATATTGCATACCGCCGTTGCAACTTGTGCGCCTCTTTACGCTGGTGAAGCTATTATGGCTTCGGGTGAGTGGAAGGATCATTCGGCTTACGGAAGGCAGTTTGTCTGTGAAGAAATAGAAAAAAATTTCCCTTATGAACTTGAAAATGTTCTCAAATTTCTTGCAAGTGGTGTAGTAAAAGGCATTGGTCCTGCAACTGCAAATAAAATTGTAGATACTTTTAAAGAAGATACTTTCTTTGTACTTGAATACGAACCGGATAAACTCACGCGTATTAAAGGTATTTCTCAAGATAAAGCCCGAATAATGTCCGATTCATTTAAAACTACGCTTGGTATTCGCGATATTATGATGCAACTGTCAGAATATAAAATTTCTCCGTCTGTTGCGGTTAAAATTTATAAAAAATTTGGTGGATTTTCTCTTGATATAATTAATCGAGAACCGTATAAACTTTGGGAAGAGGTTGAGGATTTTAGTTTTTTGGCAGCTGATAAAATAGCTCTTGAAAATGGTTTCGAGCCAGACTGTGAAATGCGTTTACACTATTTTATCAAATATATTATCGCACATAATCTTACTAACGGCCATACATTTTTGCCAGATACAAAGGTTGCGGAAATTGCAGCTCTAAATACAGGTGTCAGTGTCGATGATGCTGTTTTACAGATCGATAAAATGCTGGCACAAGCGAAACTTTTTTCTGTTAAAATAGGTAATATAACCGCTCTTTATCTTCCTGCGTATTTTATTGCTGAAAATTACTGCGCTAAAAAACTGTTTGAAATTGTCGGTACAGTTAAAAATGATATTAAGGACATTGATAAACATATAGATCTTTTACAGCAAAAGTTGAATATTACTTATGCAAAAAATCAGCGTACAGCCATAAAAATGGCTGTTGAAAATAAGGTTATGGTGCTTACCGGTGGCCCCGGTACCGGTAAAACAACTACCTTAAACGGAATCATAAAACTTTTTGAATATGTTGGGTTTAATGTGACTTTATGTGCGCCTACAGGCAGAGCTGCAAAACATATGAGTGATGTTTGTGGGAAAGAAGCAAAAACCATTCATCGATTGCTCGAGGTTGAAATGGCAAAAGAAAATGCTTTTGTCAAAAATGAGCAAAACCCAATAAAGACAGATGTCATAATTATCGACGAAATGTCAATGGTTGATATTAGGTTATTTGAAGCATTGCTTCGCGCAATACCTGTTACTGCGCGGCTTATAATGGTAGGTGATTCTGACCAGCTTCCAAGTGTCGGTCCCGGTAATGTTTTCTGTGATATAATACGTTCAGGAAAAATAAGCACTGTATTTTTGAATGAAATTTTTCGTCAAGCAACGAAAAGTAAAATCATTACAAATGCTCACCGTATAAACCGTGGTGAATATCCTCTGCTTGAAAATAGTGATGATTTCTTTTTTATTAAAAAATCTACCGCCGATAGTGTTTCTGATGCCGTTTGCGCGTTAGTATCTGATAGAATACCTCAAAAATACGGCAAAAACGTATTAGATGGCATTCAGGTTATAATTCCTACCAAAAAGACACAAACGGGAACACAAGCAATAAATGAGCGTTTAAGAGAACTTGTTAATAAGCCTTCTCCGGATAAAACAGAAGTCACCGTAAAAAATCGCAGTTATCGTGTTGGTGATAAGGTTATGCAAGTTAAAAATAATTATGATATAACCTGCCGCCGTAAAAACGGTTTATATGAAATGGGCGTGTATAACGGCGATATCGGTGTAATCGAAAGCATTGATGCCAGACAAAAACAACTTTGCGTTGCCTTTGATGACAGAACCGCATTTTATGATTTTTCTGACATAGACCAACTTGAACAAGCGTATGCCGTGACTGTTCATAAAAGCCAAGGTTCTGAATTCGATATAGTTGTTCTTGTGGTATCTGATATTACACCACTTTTGCAGTACCGAAATTTACTTTATACTGCAGTTACCCGCGCAAAACAAGTTTTAATTATCGTTGGTAATGAGCAAGTAATAGAAAAAATGGTCGATAATAATAAGCATACAAGTAGATATTCCGGTTTTAAGTATATGCTTACAAAACATTTTAATAATTTAGAAAAAGAGTAATATGTCATATATTTTTCCAAACACTTGTATATATTGCGGACAAGTTCTTCCGGACAACATGTCAGTATGTAGTACGTGCCGTACTAAACTTCCAAAAATCCAAAACACCATCTGTCAATATTGCGGTAATGAAATTACAATGTGTACTTGTAAGGTGGGTGATTTTGCTTTTAAACGAAATATATCGGTTTATAGATATGAGGGAGTTGTTAAAACCCTTGTAACGAGAATGAAATATCATTCTAAACCACAATTATGTGTTTTTATGGCTCAGCAAATGTTAGAAGCAATTAATTTACATTATGCTGATATAAAATTTGATGTTGTAACACATGTGCCGATGTTTCCTACAAAAGTACTTGCACGGGGATATAATCAGTCAAAGGTGATTGCTTGCCACATAGCAAGTAAACTCGGTGTTAATGAACAACAATTACTGTATAAGCGTTTAGGAATGAAAACGCAAAAACGACTTAGCCGTAAAGACAGACGAAAGAATGTTCATAATAAGTTTTATACAAAGTATGATATAACCTCAAAAACAGTTTTACTTATTGATGATATAATGACTACCGGTTCAACTCTCAGTGAGTGTGCACTAATGCTTAAAAAAGGCGGTGCAAAAGCTGTATATTGTGCAACTTTTGCTATTACTTGTAAAAAATAATTGAATAATAACGATTAGTGTGTTATAATACTTTTTATCAATTTAAGGAGAAATAAAATGATAGGACAGGACGTAGGAATAGACCTTGGTACAGCCACCGTTTTGGTGTATGTAAAAGGTAAAGGTATTGTTTTAAAAGAGCCAAGTGTTGTGGCTATTGATAAAAATACAAATAAAGTATTGGCTGTTGGTGAAGAGGCGAGAAAAATGGTCGGCAGAACACCGGGTAATATTGTCGCTATTCGTCCATTGCGCGACGGTGTTATTTCAGATTATGAAACAACAGAGAAAATGATCAAGTATTTTCTTTCTCGTGTTGTAAAATCATCATTTTTCAAACCCCGTGTAATTATTTGCGTTCCTTCAGGTGTTACAGAGGTTGAGGAAATGGCTGTAGAAGAAGCAGCAAGAAATGCAGGTGCTAAATATGTAGGTCTTATTGAAGAACCAAAAGCTGCAGCAATTGGTGCAGGCATTGATATTTTAAAACCTAATGGTAATATTGTTGTAGATATTGGTGGCGGTACTACTGATATAGCAGTTTTATCGCTTGGCGAAGTTGTTTTGTCTGACTCAATTAAAATGGCAGGCGACAAATTTGATGAATCTATTGTCAAATATGTAAAACGTGTTTACAATGTTCTTATAGGTGAGCGTACTGCTGAAAATATAAAGCAAGAAATCGGCTGCGTTTACAAACAGTCATCTGTTGAAAAAATGACTATTAAAGGCAGATGCCTTCTTACAGGCCTTCCCAAATCAATTGAAATCGATTCAAAAGAAATTATGCAACCGCTTCAAGAATGTGCAGTAAGCATAATTGAGACACTTCACAGTGTTTTAGAGCGTACACCTCCAGAACTTGTTGGTGATATCTATCAAAACGGTATTGTTATGACAGGTGGAGGTGCTCTTATAAAAGGTTTTGATAAATTAATTGAGAGTAAAATTGGCATTCCTACTCGTGTTGCTGATGAGGCTGTTTCGTGTGTTGCAATCGGTACAGGCAAATCTCTTGACTATATTGATAAACTTGAAAAAAGCGAAACATCATTCTTTAATAAATCAAGAAAAAGATTTTAATTAAAAAAACCGCCTTTGGCGGTTTTTTTAATTTGGAATAAATCCTTCAAAAATATATATTTGATACTCATTTTTGTGTTTGTCAAGTTCTTTTTGGTTTCTGAATGTCCATCCCGCAGAAATAGCGCCTAGCATTATGCAAATTCTACGTTGTAAAACATTTGTGAATTTATGATTGTATGATATAAAATCCGGTCTTGATATTACATTTAACAGCAAATATCCAATTAGTATTTTAACCAAATCTTTATTTTTTGACTTAATAAAGTGAGATGATAACTGACCTCTGCAAATGTCTTTACGATTATTTTTATACCAGCCCATCGCAAGAGGATTAAACGATTGAACAATATATTTACCTTTATAGTTCTTTAAAATCTCGTTTGCTGCAATACATAGTTGTTTGTAATTATTTTGGTTACATTTAAATTCAATTACAAGACAAACTTTTCCATCGACTATATCAAGAACTTCTTCAAGCATAGGTATTTTTTCTTTTGTATCTAGCAAAAAGTATTTCTTTAGTTCTTTCTCGGTCAAATCTTCAATTTTCTTGTCAACTCCACACATTCTTTTAAGGTCGTCATCGTGAAAAACTGCAACTTTGCCGTCTTTTGTTATGTGTATGTCAATCTCAATTGCATATCCGTGAGCTAACGCGTTTTTATAAGCTAAAAGTGAATTTTCGGGAATACCATTTTCAATATCGTGTAGACCTCTGTGAGCAACATATAAGTTTTTACACAGCTTTTTATCAGGGTGTTGGCGAAGGGTGGGACAAAGTAAGAACAAAATTAATAATAATACTGTAATAACAATAAATAGCCAAATCATATATTAATCCTCAACATCAAAACTTTCAAGTATATTTTTTCTTTCAGTAGGTTTTACATCACCATGTTTTACAAATGTCATTGTTATAAAAGCAATTACTGTGAAAACAACGGCGTAAGGAAACAATATTTCATAGCCAAGACCCATTTTGTCAATCATAAATCCGGACAGCAATGGTGTCAGTATTTGTGCAGCCATTGAAAATGCATAATAGTAACCGGTATATTTTCCAATATCTGAACTTGAACTCATTTCAACTACCATAGGGAAAGAGTTTACATTAATAGCAGCCCATCCAATACCGACAATGCCGAATATTGCATACATAATAGCTGATGGCTCTTTTATAAAACAGGCTATAGTGTAACAAACTGCCATCATTGTAACACCTATTAGTATAGTCTTTTTACGGCCAAGTTTTGATGATAAAAAGCCAAGCGGAACAAAGGAAGCAATAGCAACAATAGTTGCGGTAAGCAGGTAACTTGATGACGCGCCGAGGTCAACACCCCAGATGCTTACACAATAGCGAGAAAATGCCGTTGTAACGGCGTTGTAAGACATATACCATAAAAATACCGAGATAAGAATTAAGTATAGACTTATTTTGACATCTCTTGGAAGTTTAATTTTACCGCTAGGTGAAGCCAAAACTTCGCCTTCATTATCGTTTACAAGCGGTGATGTTTCTTTTAAAACCTTGTTTTCTTTAATAAATATTACCATAATGGCTACAGATATAAGCATAAACAGTGATATTACTACAAAAACAGGTGTAAAAGATTGGTCGGCAGAATATACACTTTCACCGGCTGAGTTTTTTTCACTTTTAAGCATAAACATCATAACTATTGTAGAAAATATTCCACCAAGATAACCGACAAGATTTATTATGGCATTACCTTTTGAACGAAGACGTTTTGGTGTAACATCAGGCATATAAGCAACAGCGGGAGAACGATATGTGCTCATTACAAATAACAATAGCATTAGCACAATGAAAAAGCCCCAAAAGTTAACATGTTGTGTCATAATTGCAAGGATGTTCATTAAAATGACAGCGCATATAGTACCAAACAAAATGTATGGCGTTCGTTTGCCTAATTTTGTGTTGGTTTTATCCGAAATTCTTCCAAACAGCGGCAGCATAAAAATTGCCAGTACATTATCTATTGCCATAATGCTATTTGCAGCAAAAGTGCCGGCACCAAATACATATTCTAATAAATAGGGTATAACTTGGTCATAAAACTGCCAGAATGACAAGATAGACATAAAGGCAAACCCTATTAAAATTGTTCTTTTGTAGTTTAATTTCATAATACACATCCTTTATATTATACAATTACCCGTCCGTGTGTTTACGGGCGGGTAATTGATTTTTTATTAGTTCATCTCTTTAATAAAATTCAACTTTGGTTTATACGCTAAAAAGTAAAGCGGAACTGATAATATAAGTGCTGCAAAAACATCAAGTATAGAATGTTGCTTTACAAATACTGTAGATAGCACTATTAATACAGCAAGTATAAATGAAGACCAAACGATAATATTTCTGTGTTTAACTATATTATTAGATTTTGCGATTGCAATATGCATACCTATAGAATTTAAAGTGTGTATACTAGGCAATACATTGCAAGGAGTGTCATAAGACTGTAGTGCTGATATCATATCAATTAATATATTCTGTCTGCCTAGTTCTTCATAGTTAATACGCAACTGTTGACAGTTGGGGAATACTGAATAAATTATTAGAGATATAGTCATTCCTGTGTAAAGGAAAATGCACATTCTTAAAAACTCTTTGCGTGATGTTAAAAGTAAAAACACATAACCCAAAGCAATATATCCAAACCACAGGAAATACGGAATTACAAACAATTCACAAAAGGGTATTAAATCATCAAGCCCACAATATATAACTGTTGGATTTCTGGTCGGTGTCCATCCGTTTAAAAATGTAAACCATGGCATATAAAATAAGAAGTATATAAGTGCAAATGCATGCTTATATCGAGAAATAAATAGTTTGATTTTATTTAACATCTAATTGAATTTATACACCTTTCTTGCTATTCGATAAATTCTTACAGTAACCTTTTTTCCTAATTTTCCGGGCAAAGACATAAAGAAAGCTTTTGAAAAATAACGTATTTTTCTGTAAAGCTGTATATCTTTACGCTTAAGTTTCTTCCAAAGTTCATCTCTTTTTCGATCGTACTCTTCTGTGTTGGCAATTGCAATTACCGATGTAGAGATTGTATATATAATTGAAAGATAAAAGGTCATATATTTTGCAAGTTTTGGAGATTCTTTTTTGATTTCGCTAATATTATGCATATCTAGCATAATATTATTAACTTTTAACTGCTGATCAATTCTTTTTGTAATAACTTGCTCATTTACCGATTGGTCTGCTCTGCCAATATAATATCTGTAAAAATCGACATTTAAATAATACATTCGTTTGACAAAAGGCAAAGGTTGGTATAACAAAATGTTATCAACGTAAAAAGTATGTTCGGGTAAATTCACACCGCAATCACGAAGTATTTTTGTTCTGTGTGTAACAGAATGCATTATTATATATCTGAGAGGGTCAATATGAGACATCTCCTCCCAACCAAACACCTTGTTTTGTGGGAAAATACCAACATAATTTATTCGGTTTTGTTTATTGTCTTCAACATGTTCGTAAACATAATTTGAAATCATCATATCTACAGGAATATCCGATTCAATAAACATTCTTAAAGCAGTCATAACAGCCTGTAAGGCTTTTTCGTCTACCCAATCATCAGAATCAATAACTTTAAAAAATTCACCGGTGGCGTGTTTTAGTCCGGCATTTACGCCTGAACCATGCCCGCCGTTTTCTTTGTGAACTACTTTTATAATATCAGGGTATTGACTAGCATATTTGTCAGCAATTTCGGCTGTTTTATCTGTCGAACCGTCGTTGACAATAATTATTTCCACATCACTGCCGCCAGTGAGCAGTGAGTTAATACATTTTTCCATATATGTCTCTGAATTATAGCAAGGCACTGCAAAAGTGATAGTTTTCATTTTTTACTCCGATATATTTTTTTCGGTTTATTGTTATATCGGCATTATAGCATTTTAATTCATAAAAATCAATATTATTAATTATTCAGTTTAATAACTTTTTAATGAACTTATCAGAAAATTCGTTTAACTTTTCATAATCCATAGCACAGATATAGTAGTTTTCAAGTCGATCGTGTAAACTTTTAATTTCACTAATTTCTTGTGATGCTTGTAAAATCATTTCTTTTTCCGCTTTTTTTGAAAACAAAATTTTATTTTTATTTTGCTTATAAAAATTGTTATTAATATAACATTTTGTATTAATTATTTTTATAGCTTTTTCCCTTTCGAATTCTGGAGAAAAAATGTGACCAATTGTTACAAATCCCAACCTTAATTGAGGAATAACAATATGTTCGAGTCTAGTTTCGGGTAAAATGGGTGAATGAAACAATATTGAATCATAACCAAGTCTGTTAAAACATAGATGGATTTTTGTAAGCATTATATGTCCTATTTCGATTTTGTCATCGAATAGAATATATTCGTCGCAAAGCCTATCTATTGTATGATTGTTGTTATATGCTCCGTTTTGACCTATGGCAGAAACAAAACGATTTGTAACAGTAGGCCGTGATTTTAGCGGTGCAATTGCATTTTGCTTAATTACTTTTTTTATATGCATAGTAATTTTATCATTATCTAAATTACTATCAATAATTTTTGTTCTCCATTCGTTTATATTACCAGCGATTTTTAATAGTTTGTAGACGCCTTGATATTTTTCGGATATTCTATCGGTTAGTAGAATAATATCATTTTTATTTTCAGTAAGTAGTTGTTCATTCCAAAATTTGCTTAAATCAATTATACTTTCTCTTGCCCCTGCATATTTCATATCAAATGCGTGAGGGGGAGTAGCATCAATCACAGCAATTCCTTTTTCGTATACTTTTATACCGTCAAGACTGTCTTTATCGCTCGAACAAAAAATTCTTTCTACGGTTGCTCCTTTTTCGGCAAATGCAGTTGCTATTTTTTTCATGAAAGTACTTTTTCCGGTTCCGGGACCACCTTTTATAAGATAAACATGG
This sequence comes from Eubacteriales bacterium, assembly GCA_045541455.1. Classification (GTDB taxonomy): domain Bacteria; phylum Bacillota; class Clostridia; order Oscillospirales; family QAKW01; genus RGIG9041. Next base: position 24,916 of record JAZQJA010000002.1, on the reverse strand, counting down.
TTGAGTGATTTATCGCTTATAAATTCGTTAAAGTATGAAAAAAATCCGTTTGCCGTGTTTGCAGCAGTAAAAGTGTCAAATACCATAATAATCTCCTATCGTTATAATGTGATTAACTTTTAAAATACACCTCTGTTTCCATAATATAACTTCAAAAACTACTGTGACACAGTAAAATTAAATTTTTCTATGTCAATAATTATTTTTGGAGGTAGGTTATAAGTGGTAAATAAAAATAAAGTTATTATTAGCGGTATTGATACATCAAAACTTCCTGTATTAACTGATAAACAAAAAGAAGAACTTTTAATAAAGATAAAACAAGGAGATAAATTAGCAAAAGATGAATTTATTAAAGGTAATTTGCGCCTTGTTTTATCGATTGTCCAACGTTTTGCGGGTCGTGGTGAAAGCATGGATGATTTATTTCAGGTGGGTTGCATAGGGCTTATTAAAAGTGCAGAGAATTTTGATATAAGTCTTGGACTAAAATTCTCCACTTATGGAGTACCTATGATTTTAGGCGAGATACGCCGTTATCTGCGCGATAACAATATAGTCAGAGTTTCAAGAGCTATGCGGGATACTGCATATCGTGCTCTGGCTGTAAAAGAACGTCTTACGTCAGAAAAATCAAGAGAACCCACAGCAGAAGAAATAGCAAACGAATTAGATATAAGTAAAGAGGATGTTGTACTCGCTTTAGAGTCTATTGTTGATCCGGTTTCGCTTTTTGAACCAGTTTATTCAGAGGGTAGTGATGCTATATATGTGATGGATCAAGTTAGTGATGGCTCAAATGATGGAAATTGGCTTGATGAAATACTGATAAAAGAGGCAATATTAAATTTACCGGAAAGAGAAAAAGAAATTATTTCCCTTAGATTTTTAGACGGTAAAACTCAAATGGAAGTAGCGCGAGAGGTAGGAATATCGCAAGCACAGGTAAGCCGTCTTGAAAAGGGCGCTCTTGATAGAATTAAAAGCCAACTTTAACAAAATAATTAACACCCGAATAAAATGAATGTAGAATCAGTTTTGTTCGGGTGTGTTTATATGCTTATAAAGGCAGTTGATAAAGATACAGTAAAAATTCTTATCGAACATAAGGATATCGAAGATTTTCCGAATTTTAAAAATCTGGATTATAATAGCGATAGCGCTAAAAAATTCATTTTTAAACTTTTAAAGGAAATATACTCTCAAACAGGAATAAATTTTCTTGATGGAAAGGTAATAATTGAAGCTCTGCCGGGTAGTAATGATTCATATTACTTGTTGGTGTCACGTATAGGTGTCAGTGATGATAAGTATATTTCAAAACCAGACGGTGATATTTATATTTTTAAGTTTACGGACATTGAAACAATATTTGATATTGCAAAAATGATTGACAGTTTTAAAAAATTACCAATATCAACGACTCAGATATACAAGTATAGAGATAATTATTATCTTTTGGTTGAATTTCCGCCGGCAACTGTATCAGACAGCAGGTTTTATTCACTTGTTAAGGCGATTTGTGAGTATGCGCAAAAATGTAAGTGGAATATAATAAATGAAGCTCTCCTCAAAGAATGGGGAGAGCTTATTTGCCCAAATATTTTATTACTAAAATAAATTAGATATTACGGTTTCCATAAAAATTTATTAAGGTCAACCATATTTTCATCGTTGATTTCTACACCTTCGCAAATAAGTCGTTGCCTTTGTTCGTCAATTCCTCCGAAAGCATACGCTGCAGCAAGTCTGCCGTGACGGTTTACAACACGATGGCAGGGAATGGACGATGGGTCCGGGTTTGAATGTAAGGCATATCCTACAGCACGTGATGCACGTGGTGAACCGCACATTACAGCAATTTGCCCATAGGTTGCAACTTTTCCTTTTGGTATTCTCTTTACATTTTCATAAACAGTGTCATAAAAACTCATAATTACATTCCTTTGAATATAGTTTTACCGGGATATATTGTGTTTCCGCATTGTGACATTTCAATTTGTAACAGACGATTGTATTTTGAAACACGCTCGCTTCTGGCAGGGGCTCCGGTTTTTATTTGGCCTGCATTTGTTGCGACTGCAAGGTCTGCAATAAATGCATCAGCAGTTTCTCCACTTCTGTGTGATATTATAACTTTGTAGCCGTTTGCTTTTGCCAATCGAATGGTTTCCAAAGTTTCGGTTAGTGTACCTATTTGGTTTGGTTTTATTAGAACTGCGTTTGCTGCATTGTTATTAATACCTTTTTTCAGCCGTTTCGGATTTGTTACAAATAAATCGTCACCTACAATTTGTATTTTGGCGCGAGATGTGATTTCTGCAAATCCTGAAAAATCATTTTCTCCAAGCGGGTCTTCCATTGAAATTATAGGGTATTTCTCTTTTAATTCACATAAATATTCAATAAGCTCTTGTTGTGTAAAATAAATATTTCGTTTAGGCAATAAATATCCGTCATCACGACTCCACTCGCTTGAGGCAATATCTAATGCTATTGAAATATCATTTCCTGCCTTATATCCTGCCGCTTCAATAGCTTCTATAAGCAACTCAAGTGCAGATTCATCGCTATCCAGATTTGGTGCAAATCCGCCTTCATCACCTACAGCGGTAGCGCGGCTTTTTTCTTTTAAAATGCGCTTTAATGTGTGATATACTTCTGTTCCCATTTTCATGGCATGTTCAAAGGTTTGTGCACCAATAGGTACTATCATAAATTCTTGTATATCAATGTTATTTGCAGCATGAGCACCGCCGTTTAAAATATTCATCATTGGCACAGGCATTGTGTTAGCGTTTATACCGCCGAGGTACTGATACAGCGGCATATCAGACGAAAACGAAGCGGCTCTTGCGGCAGCTAAAGATACAGCGAGTAATGAATTTGCACCAAGGTTTGACTTGTTTTCAGTACCATCCAATTCGATCATAATTCTATCGAGTTCGCTTTGGTCAAAAACAGATTCGCCCTCTAGAGCTTTTGAAATACTTGAATTAATGTTATCTACAGCGCAAAGCACACCTTTTGCATCATAGTCATCACCGCCGTCACGAAGCTCATGTGCTTCATATTTTCCTGTTGATGCACCACTTGGTACTGCTGCAGAAGCGGCAATTCCGCTGTCAAGTATAACGGTTGCTTCTACTGTCGGAGTGCCCCTGCTGTCAAAAATCTGTCTTCCGATTATTTTTTTAATATTATCTTCCATATATTATCACCTCAAAGATATTTTGAGGCACAAATAGTAAATTATACATAAAAAGCGATGAATCCAAAATAGGCTTCATCGCTTTGCTTTTTGTTAAAAATCAAAATCCTCTTTTGAAAAACTTGAAGAACTAACGGTTTTTTTGGGAGGAATTCTGTTTATTGGTGTATATTTAAACTTTTTACAACAATAGTCAGGACGTACGATTCCTTTTTTAGAACAAATGATATCATCCGTTGCAATAATACGTTTTCCGTGTTCGCAGTAAATGCACATAGGCATTATATCTTTTGAAAAAATCATCTATAACCCACCGATTTTTGATATTTTATTTATTATATATCTTTTTAGCCGATTTGTCAAAGATATTATATATAAATATAATGCAAAAACCTAAAAATAAAATAAACATAATAAATGAAATTATCGGTGTGTGTAGTACGGCACCGCTGGATTTTGGAGGTAATAACTTTATAAAACAGGTTGAAATTATCGGCATTAATAATGTATAAATTAATTTTCCGGTGACAATTGGAGTGGGCTTAAGTCCTACTTTTATAGCGCAACTAATGCATTGCATAATCACTGATAATCCGGAAAATCCCAGCATTATTGAAATACAAGTAATATCTGTTTTGTTGTCAAGCATATTTATCGCTCGTGTGATTTCTATAACACCAATGCTTAAAGACTTGACTGTTTCTTTGGGCAAAAAGAATAATATATTTGCTACCGTCTCCGGAATTTTTAATTTTATCATTATATCAGCTATTATTCCGAAAAATATTATATAACCACATACAAAAAGACAACTGCAAACTGAATTAGAAATACTATTGCAAGCGACTTCTGTTATGCTTATTACTCCTGTTTTGTTATTTAACTTTTGCTTTTTTTTAAAACATCCAAAAAATATTGCGCAGGCAAATGCACAAACGGTTTGCGACAACAACAATATATAACCTGCACTTTTGCTTTGCATTATACATCCCCCTATAAAAGCAGTTATATAAGCAGGTGATGCATTGGCAGTACAGTGTAAAAGAGAAACAGCTGTGCGTTTGTCAATGTTTCCGTTTTGATATAGAATACATACATTTTTTATACCGCTAGGAAATCCGGTTAAAAGTGAAGAAAAAAACGCAGCCTGTGCTGTGTTTTTAAATATGCCTATTGCTGTTCCCATTAAAAATTCACAAAGTATAAAAAATGGAAAAAGTGATGGTATTACGGAGTTGTAACACATAATCATACTGCATTTGATTGAAGATGTAACATCTTTTGAATAAACCGAAAACAGTATAACTAGCAGTGAAATCATTATAATTATTAAAATCATTTTGTATCTTTTCATAGTAAGTTATATGCAAAAAAACAGACTTTATTGCATACATTTTACAAGGTGACTGAAATGAATAAATTATCAACATTAAGAAGACTTAAAAACTTTATTAAGGATTCTGATTTGCCTGTGACGGTTTTATCTGGCGGAAGTAACATTGAAATTATTGGAAATGGACGCGTTATTGTAGAAAACGCTAACCGAATACTTGAGTATCAAAACGAGTGTGTTCGTCTTTGCGCAGATAAGTTTATAGTGGTAGTCAAAGGACTGTCTCTTACGCTTTGCAGTTTTGATGATAATGTAATTGTTATTGATGGAAATATCAAAAATATCTGTTTGGAGTAAGAAAATGATAAAATCAATTTTTCGTTTAATTTTTTCAACTATTACTGTTACAGCATACGGAAACGCAGAACGTTTTATTGAACTCCTCAATAAAAATAACATTAGGTATTGGAATTTAAAACGCCAAAGCGATGGCGGTATGTCATTTTCAATATATAAAAACACTTATCCTAAAATCAGCAACTTTGGATGCCGTTTGGAAATAGGTGAAATGCACGGTTTGTTATATATTTTAAACAGGTATAGAAAGCGTGTAGGGCTAGTTGTTGGTTGCTTTATATTCTTAATAGCGCTATATGTGATTTCGTTATTTGTTTGGGATATACAAGTGATTGGCTGCAAAACTATTAGTGAACAGGCTGTACTTTCAAGGCTCGGTCAAAATGGATTAACAATTGGAAGACTTAAAAGTTCGTTTAATTGCAGCGAAATCGAAAATGAATTTTTAAAGCATTTTGATGAGGTGTCATGGATCTCTATAAATCTTAAAGGTACTATGGCTTATGTTGAAATTCGAGAGGTGAAAGAGCAACCTGAGTATATTGATGCCAGCCGTCCATCTAGTATATATGCTGCTCGCGACGGAGTTATAGCATCTGTAGAAGCATATATGGGTTACAGTGTTGTAAAAGCAGGTGATACTGTTACTGCAGGAGACCTTATTGTTTCAGGAAATTATACAGACAGGTACGGTGTTGAATATAAACTTCATTCTCACGCTAAAGTGATGGCATATACTGTTCATTCTCAATCAGTTACTGTACCAATTAAATATAATGAGCATGTAAAAACTGGTAAAGTGAAAAATAAATATTCATTTAAATTAACAAGATTTATTATTCCTCTTTATTTTAATAAAAATATAATATATAATAGTTATGATATAACTAAATCTGTAAAGAAATTTAAAATCGGCAAAAACTTTGTGTTACCTTTTGAAATTTTAAAGACTACATACAGTGAAGTTTATGATTTGGAATGTATACGATCAAAAGAAGTTGCGCTTGCACAAGCGTATGAACAGTTAAATGATTTTGAAAATGACCTTATCGGCATTGTTATTAACGAACGCAGATATATGGAGACAATTAATGATGATAGTGTAACTGTGAAGGTAATGCTTGAATGTTATGAGGATATTGGAATAGAGCGGGAACTTGAATAAACGTAGGAGTAAAATATGGAAAAAACACTAAGTGGAATAGATGCAGAATGTTTGTCAGTTGTTTTTGGCGCTTTTGATGAAAATATTGAAATTGTCGAGCGGGAACTTTCTGTAAGAATAATCAGCCGTGGTGATATGCTGTCTGTAAACGGAGAAAAAGAAAATATTGATATGGCTGTACGTACTCTTGAAAATCTTTTTGAGATTGCAAAAACCCGTGACATTATTGATTTACAAACAGTTAAATACGTAATTAATCTTTCACAAGACAAGGATAACAAAGATGTTGCAAAAGCACTTGATGAATGCATTTGCATAACATCTTCCGGCAGACCTATAAAACCAAAAACACTTTCTCAAAAAAAATATGTTGAGTGTATAAATAAAAATGTTGTTACTTTTGGCGTAGGTCCTGCAGGTACAGGTAAAACCTATCTTGCTGTAGCTCTTGCCGTTACGGCTTTAAAAAACAAACAACTATCAAAAATCATTTTAACGCGGCCTGCAGTTGAGGCGGGTGAGAATCTCGGCTTTTTGCCGGGTGATTTACAAAATAAAGTAGACCCGTATTTAAGACCGCTATACGACGCACTTTTTGATATGTTGGGTGCTGATACTTATTTAAAATATATGGAAAAAGGTATAATTGAAATAGCGCCGCTTGCATATATGCGCGGAAGAACACTTGAAAACAGCTTTATAATTCTTGATGAAGCGCAAAACACAACTATTGAACAAATGAAAATGTTTTTAACCCGATTTGGCTTTAATTCGAAAATTGTTGTGACGGGAGATGTCACGCAAGTTGATTTACCGCGTGGCAAAACATCAGGTTTAATACACGCTTTGAAAATACTTGAAAACATTGAGGATATAGCTATTCATAAATTTAGCAAAAGAGATATTGTGCGACATGCACTTGTTCAAAAAATAGTAGATGCGTATGAAAATTCAAACAAAAAAGGGGAATGACAGAGTATGAGTGTATCAGTCTCTTTTGATGGTAATTGGCAAAAAGATGTTATTGTCAGTGCTATAACAGCGGCTTTGGAATTTGAAAAAATTCCGTTTGATTGCGAGATTGAAACAATTATAGTTTCACCAGAAGAAATTAAAGAACTTAATTATGAGAATCGTGGTATAGATAAAGTGACAGATGTCTTGTCTTTCCCAATGTATGATGATATAGATAATGCTGTTTGCGAACCAAACGGACATGTAATGCTTGGAAGTATGGTTATTTGCAGTGATCGTGCTATTGAGCAGGCGCGTGAATATGGACATTCTGTTGAGCGTGAAGCGGCTTTTCTGGCGGTTCACAGCGTTTTGCATTTACTTGGCTATGACCATGAATTAGGACAGGCTAAGGAAAAAGAGATGTTTGATAAACAGGAACAGATTTTAGTTAAAATGGGTCTTACAAGATGAAAGCTTTAATAAATTTTTTGAAAAGTTTTTATTATGCATTTTGCGGAATTATATATTGCATAAGAAGTTGTCGAAATTTCAGGATACATACTGTGGCTTGTGTGACTGTACTGTTTTTTTCACGGTTTTATAATTTTGATAAAATAACATGGGTTATTTTATTAATTGTCATTTCACTTGTATTGTCACTTGAAATGGTTAATACAGCATTAGAGTGTTGTTGCACACCTGAATATAGCGAGAGAATAAAACATGCAAAGGACTCTGCTGCAGGTGCTGTTTTATGTGCATCAATATTTTCTGTTATTATAGCAGTTGTGTTATTTTGGGATATACAAGTTTTTATTAAAATTGTTGCATTTTTTAAAAATCCGGTTAATTTAATCACACTTATATGCTCAGTTTTATTAGCTTTCATTTATATTTTTTATGAGGACATATTTAAAAATGGAAAACAATAATTCAAAAACTGTATTTGTCACAATTTGCGGAAGGCCAAATGTTGGCAAGTCAACAATATTAAATTCTTTGCTGGGGAAAAAAGTTTCTATAGTTTCTCCAAAAGCGCAAACTACAAGAGTTCGTGTCACCGGCGTACTTACTCGAAATGATTGCCAATATGTATTTTTGGATACACCCGGTATGCACCGTGCGAAAAACGGCTTAGGACAAGCAATGGTTCAGGCGGTTAGCGAGGGAATTGAGGGGGCTGATATCACTTTGTTTGTTGTTGAATCCGGGGATAAGGTGTTTCAAACAGAAAAAGGCATTATTAAAATGCTTAAACAAAATAAAATGCGCGCTTTTCTAATAATAAACAAAACCGATATAGCTAAAAAAGAGGAAATTTTAACTACCATAACCGAGTTTTCTAAAGAGTATGATTTTGAAGAAATAATTCCCATATCTGCGCGCAGCAAAGAAGGTCTTGATGTTTTATTGCAAGAACTAAATAAGCGTGCAGAACCTTCCTTTTTCTATTACGATAAAGAATTTGTGAGTGATATGCCTGGCGCAAATTATGTCTGCGAGGTTATACGAGAGAAAATGCTTTATAATTTGGGACTTGAAATACCGCATACAGTAGCGCTTCTTACCGAAAGTTTTGAAGAAACTGATGGGCTTGTAAGGGCTTCTGTTACAATTTATTGTACCCGTGATACCCATAAGGGTATTATTATAGGCAAAAGTGGAAGCATGCTTAAAAAAATTAATACCGAGGCACGTTATGATCTTGAAAAATATTTTAATAAACGTGTGTTCATTGAATGTTTTGTAAAAGTAAAAAATGACTGGCAAAATAATAGTGGTATGCTTCGTCAACTCGGTTTGTAAATTTTACCGCGTTTTATTTTAAATTTTCACCTAAGAATATTAATTAGAATATAATATATTAGGTGATTTCAAATGACAAAAGAACAAGCATGGAATATATTCAAAAATACCGGCAGTGTAGAGGCGTATATTACCTTTTCACAAGCTAGGTGTAGTGTGGAGAAAAATGTCGAAGACCATAAAGATACACGGGATAATACTGAAAATAAGCGACACACCGGGGAAAGATAAACTCCTTCATATCCTTACCGAAAATGGATTTATAACTGCGTTTTCAACTCCAAAACGTAACGCAGGTAAAAAGAGCTATACTTATGATTTATTTACTAATGCAGAAATAATGTTGTATCAAACAGATAAAGGAAATTATCTTGTAAACTCGATAACGCCAATAGAACATTTTTATAATTTACGAGAAGATATAACTACTCTTGCAGCAGCAGGATATTTTGCATCTCTTGTAAGGCATGCATCTGTTGATGCAGATATGGACTTTAAAACACTTTATAATCTTATTGTTAATGCTCTTTTTGCATTGTCAAACGGACAAGCTGTTAAAACTGTAAAACCCGAGTTTGAGATAAAAATTGTTCAGCTTCTGGGTTTTACACCTTGTCTTGAAGCTGATAAAAAAAGCAGTACATACTATTTTGACCCTGATGACGGAAGGCTTTATGCAAACGAGGTGACAGCGGGCATATATATTCCGCGTGAAGTTGCTCTCTCAATTTATAAAATCATTACATCTTCGGTAGAAGAACTTTTTTTAAATAAAGAAAACGAATACACTAATATTTTGTACAGTACAGCAGAAAGGTATCTCTTATATCATACTGAACAAGATTTTGATGCACTTAATTTTTTGAATGAGGTGATTTAAACAAATTGGCAGACCGTAGAATTTATTATTACAAAAAATCGCTTAAAGCTTTAGAATTTGATAAAGTATTGGAGCTTTTAAGTACATATGCTTCAATTGATAAAACTAAGGAACTAATCAAAAAAAATATTCCACTTTATAGTTATAATTGCGTTAAAAGAATGCTTACAGAGGTTACTCAAGCTAAAAATATGCTTACTCTTAACAGGCGAGTTCCTCTGGCAAATTTGTCTGACGATATTGATTTATATATAAGTAAAGCTGTAAAGGGTATTACACTTACACCTTCGGATTTTATGGCTCTGGCAAAGCTTATGCAAACATCAGTTAATATGACTAAATACAAGACTGATAGTAATACGGAAACTGATAGTTTGGATTTGTTTTTTGAAGGTTTGTTTGAAGATAGAGTTTTGCTTGATAGAATTATTAGAACTTTCCCTGATGGTGAGAGAGTTGCAGACGATGCAACTCCTGCCTTATTATCAATAAGGCGAAACATTATGCGTGAGTCAAATAAAATCAAAGATATGCTTGATAAATATATAAAAAACAGCGATGTATCGTCTCATCTTCAGGAGCCTATAGTAACAATTCGTTATGACCGTTTTGTAATTCCTGTTCGGGCAGAAAGTCGGGGTAGCATAAAAGGGCTTGTTCACGACACTTCGAATAGCGGATCGACTTTGTTTGTAGAGCCGTTATTTGTGATTGAGGCTAACAACAAAATACGTGAACTTGAAAATGAAGAACAACGCGAGATTGAAAAGATTTTAAAAGAACTTACTGAGCTTGTTGCACAGTATGCTCACAGTCTTTTGCGTTCGTATAAATCGCTTATATCAATTGATTATATTTTTGCAAAAGCGCGTTATAGTTATGATAACGATATGTGTGAGCCGACATTGTCAAAAATTAAAGAGATATCAATTGTGAAAGCACGGCATCCGCTTATTTCAAAAGATGTAATGGTGCCATTAGATATTTCTTTTGGCGGAGATACTGATACTGTAATTGTAACAGGACCAAATACTGGGGGTAAAACAGTATTTTTAAAGACACTAGGTCTTGTTTGTCTTATGGCAAAGGCAGGCATGCATGTTCCATGTCGCAGCGCAAATATTTTTGTTTTTGATAGAGTGTATGCAGACATAGGTGATGAGCAATCGATTGAACAATCTCTTTCAACTTTTTCATCTCATTTAAAAAACATCAAGAGTATTTTAACGGGAACAGATAGTGGTTGCCTTGTTCTATTTGATGAACTTGGTAGTGGAACAGACCCTATTGAAGGCGCAGCTTTGGCGGAAGCTGTAATTCAAAAGGTTCGTGCGCTTGGTGCTTATGCAGCTTGCACAACACATTACAGTGAACTTAAAACATTTGCTTTAGAAGAAGATGGGATTAAAAACGCCTCTTTTGAATTTGATCTTGAAACACTAAGCCCGACTTATAGGCTCAATGTAGGAATACCCGGGAAATCTTACGCATTTGAAATTTCCAAACATTTAGGCTTGCAAGGTGATGTTATTGATGCTGCGCGTTGTCTTGTTAGCAGTGATGTTAAACGTTTTGATAAAGTAATAGACGAACTACTTGCAGAAAAAAGTGAATATGAAAAACTGCGCAGAGAACTTTTTGCAAAACAAAAAGAACTTGATAGTATTAGGCAAAAGCTTGATGAAAAGTCCGAAAAAATAGAAAAGAATACCGAACGTGAACTTGAGGCAGCAAGGGTTAAAGCAAGACAACTTATTGAAAAAGCACGAAGAGAATCTAATCTGTTGCTTGAAAATCTTAAAAAGCAAAAGGATGAGATTGATAAAGCATCTTATCAAAAAATGAAAAGTGCAATACGTGTGGGTGTACAAAAACTCGATGTTGACGGGCTTTATGCCGACAGTAAACCTATAAATTCATCAAATCCTTTAAATGAAGTTAAGGTAGGACAGACGGTACTTGTTGGAAAAATGTCGAAAAATGGTGAAGTCGTTAGCGTTTCGGGTAATACTGCAAGAGTAAATTGCGGTGGCCTGATTATTGGATGTAACATTTCAGATTTATATGAACCTTTACAGAACAAAAATGATAAATCACATAAAAAGCAAAGCACTGCACGGCTTGTACGCGATATTGAACATAAATCCGGTATGGAACTTGATATACGCGGAGAAATGGTAATTGATGCATGCGAAGCGATAGATAGATTTTTGGATGATGCTGTTTTAGATAGGTTAAATACTGTTACAATAATTCATGGTAAGGGTACGGGTGCATTACGTGCTGGTGTTCATTCACATCTTAAAGGTCATCGTCAGGTGAAAAGTTTTCACATTGGTGCTTATGGTGAGGGTGACAGCGGTGTCACCATAGTGGAACTTAAATAAGGCCGAAAATAAATTCGGCCTTATTATAATTGAAATTTTGTTGACTGTTATATATAATTATAAGACTAATTGATTGGAGTTTTTTAATGTTTACACCTGATTACTTATTACCGTCTGTTTTTAGTATCGATATAAAATTTTTAAGGGATAATAATATAAACGCAATAATTTTTGATATTGATAATACTTTGGTTGGTTTCACCGTTGCTGAACCTACTCGGGAAATAAAGGGATTTATTAATCATCTTAAAAATAATGGTATTAAAATTGCAATCGCATCAAATAATAATGCGAATAGGGTGGGGGTTTTTTGTAAAGATCTTGATGTTCTATACATATCACGCGCGTGTAAACCTTTGCCGTTTGCTCTTGTTAAATTATGCAAATTAATGGGAGTGAAAACTAAAAACACCCTACTTGTAGGAGACCAGGTTTATACTGATATGCTTGGTGCCAATATTTGTGGTATGCTGTCGGTTATGGTTGATATTATTGATACTAAGGAAACGTTCACTTTTAAAATTAAACGAGCACTTGAAAAGCCTGTAATTAATGCGAAACGTAGAAAGGATGCAAAAAACAATGGTTAAATTCGGTCCTGCAGGAAACTGTGAAATGTTTTATGAATATGGTTATAAAAACACTTTTGAAATGCCGGAGTTTTTAGCGAAGATAGGCTTGAATGCATATGAGATCCAGTGTGGCAGGGGTGTTCGTATGAACGATGCTGCAGCACAAAAATTATACATTGCTGCAAAAGAAAAAGATATTTCTTTGTCTGTTCATGCACCGTATTATATTTCAATGTCAAGTATTGATGAAGAAAAAAGACTTAACAGTATTAATTATATTCTACAAAGTGCAGCACTTGCAAAAAAGACCGGGGCTAAACGTATTGTTGTTCACAGTGGTTCCTGCTCTAAAATGTCTAGAAATCAAGCTTTGGAATTGGCTATAGATACAATGCGTTTATCTATTAAAGCTATGGATGAAAATGGTTATTCTGACATTAGTATTTGTCCTGAAACTATGGGGAAAATCAATCAACTAGGCACTCTTGATGAAGTGATTGAACTGTGCTCGGTTGATGAGCGTATAATTCCCGCAATTGATTTCGGGCACCTTAATGCAAGGGAACAGGGTTGTTTGTTTACAGATAAAGATTTTGAGAATGTGATTGATAGAGTTGAAAATAAACTCGGCAGTTATCGTGCTAATCATTTTCATGTACATTTTTCAAAAATAGAATATTCTGCTGGGGGAGAAAAACGACATCTTACTTTTGAAGATACTGTTTATGGTCCGGAGTTTACACCGTTAGCTAAGGTTTTGTGTAAACGCAATCTCCAACCAACTATTATTTGCGAAAGTGCTGGTACTATGTCCAAAGATGCATTGTATATGAAAAATACTTACTTGAATTTTTTACAAAAGTAATGTAATAATGCTAAAATATACTTGAAAAAGTATGAATAGTAGTGTAAAATATTTTTGATAATATATTGGAGGTTTATTTTTATATGATTACAGCAGGCGATTTTAGAAACGGCGTTACATTTGATATGGACGGTCAAGTTTACCAAGTTGTTGAATTTCAGCATGTTAAACCTGGTAAGGGCGCAGCTTTTGTAAGAACAAAATTTAAAAATGTTATTACCGGTGCTGTTGTTGAAAAATCTTTTAACCCGACAGACAAATTTGAAAACGCTTATGTAGAGAGAAAAGAGTATCAGTATCTTTACAATGATGGCGATCTGTATTATTTTATGGATAATGAAACTTATGAGCAGCTTCCTCTTAATGCGGACAAGCTTGGTGATAACTTTAAGTTTGTCAAAGAAAATGACGTTGTTAAAATTATGTCATATAAGGGCAATGTTTTCGGTGTTGAGCCACCCCTCTTTGTTGAGCTTGAAGTTGTAGATACAGAACCTGGTGTTAGAGGTGATACTGCTACAAATGTAACAAAACCTGCTACACTTGAGACTGGTGCTGTTATAAAGGTTCCGATTTTTATTAACCAAGGCGAAAAAATTAGAATAGATACCAGAACCGGCGAATATATGGAAAGGGCGTAATTAAAATGACATTACTTGAAAGAGTAGCTTATATCAAAGGTCTTATGGAAGGCCTTAATCTCGACGAAAATGACCCAATGGCAAAGGTTGTCTATGAAATAGTTGACGTGCTTGATGATATGGCAGGCACCGTTGAAGATATGGATAATTACATCGATGAACTTGATGAGTACATCGGTGAAATTGATGAAGATCTTGAGGCTGTTGAGGACTTTCTTGACGAAGAATGTGATTGTGAAGATGATGACTTTTATTCGGTTATCTGTCCCAACTGTGGTGAAGAGTTTTGCGTAGATGATGATACTGCAAACAAAGGCGAACTTAACTGTCCTAATTGTGGTGAAGAACTTGAATTTGATCTTTCAGATTGCGAAAACTGTGAGTGCAACTGCGGTGACGCTGAATAATTTATATTAAACAAAATGAAAAATCCCGCAATGCTTTTGCATTACGGGATTTTTTTATAAGGTAAGTCTATGGATTCAAAGATACAGGAAAAACTTAATGTGCTTACATCATCTCCCGGTGTGTATATAATGAAAAATACACAAGGAGATATTATTTATATAGGTAAGGCAAAAAATCTTAAAAACCGTGTAAGTCAATACTTTGTATCAAACTCAAATCACTCTCCTAAGGTACTTAAAATGGTTTCAAGTGTTGATATATTTGAGTACATCGTAACCTCAAGTGAACTTGAAGCTTTGATTTTAGAGAATAATCTTATTAAACAACACAAGCCAAAGTATAATATACTATTAAAAGATGATAAGAATTATCCGTATATTGCTCTTGAAAAAAACAGTGAATATCCGCGTTTTACCTTACTTAGAAAGCGTGATAATTCAAACTATCGCTATTTTGGACCTTTTAGTTCTTCAAAGGCTGTCTGGGATATAATTAAAACTATAAATTCTGTTTTTGGCTTATATAGTTGTAAACACTCGTTTCCACGTGATTTTAATAAATTTAGACCTTGTTTAAATTACCATATAGGTAAATGTAGTGGCATTTGTACTGGTAAAATTTCTTCGGATGAATATAAAAACAATGTAAGTCAAGCAATAGGTTTTTTAAACGGAGATTACAAGCAACTTTTGATTAAGCTAAAAGAACAAATGCAAGAATTCTCTGAAAATATGGAATTTGAAAAGGCTGCTGTACTTCGCGATAGAATTGAAAGCATAAAACGTTTGGAATCAAAACAAATAGTAGTGCTTGGACCTAATATTGATCGTGATATAATTGCCTTTTCAGTTTTAGAAGGAGAAGTTTGTTTTTCTGTTATGCATATCAGAAACGGTAAACTTTTATTTCAAGACACAGTATTTTTAACAGATTTTTCTGATGATATAATGGGTGTTTTTATAGAACGCTATTATCAGCAAAAAGATATGATTCCTAAGGAAATTGCGGTTATGAAACTACCATGTTCGGTAGAACTTTTATCCGGTTGGTTGTCAAAACAGAGAGGTGTTAATGTTCGCATTTTTGAAGCACAAAAAGGTGAGAATTTAAAGCTTGTCGAAATGTGTAAAAAAAATGCTCTTGAAAAACTTGCTGAAAAAAAGGCTAACGGTGTGCGTACCAGTAAACTTATGGGACAAATTGCCCAAATGTTAGGACTCGATGAAATTCCAAAACGTGTTGAAATGTATGATATTTCAAATTTTGGTGCAGATAGTACAGTCGGCGGTATGGTTGTATGGGTTGACGGACGGTTTAAAAAAAGTGATTACAAAAAGTTTAAGTTTGAAAACGCCCTTGAACAAAATGATTATCATTATACTCATGAAATGATTAAACGCAGGCTTAAACATTTGGATAACGGGGATAAAGGTTTTGACAGTAAACCTGATATAATTTTTCTTGACGGCGGGATAGGTCACTTAAATAAGGTTTATGATTTGGTTGCTAGTCGTGGCATTGCTGTTTTTGGTTTGGTTAAAGATAGAAAACATAAAACTCGTGCTATTGTGAGTCAAAAAGGTGAGGTTGATATTCGTACAAATC
Organism: Eubacteriales bacterium; assembly: GCA_045541455.1. Lineage (GTDB taxonomy): Bacteria > Bacillota > Clostridia > Oscillospirales > QAKW01 > RGIG9041. The sequence goes on along the minus strand of JAZQJA010000002.1, from coordinate 8,729 downwards.
CGTCTGTATTTAAATTTTTTACTCAACTTCAAGATGAGGTGCATAGATATTCTATAACCTATATGCAAAAGCGTAAGGGGAAAGCTATGCTTTCATCAGAACTTATGTCTATTGACGGAATAGGCGAGTCAAAATATAAGTTGCTTATGGATGAATTCAAAACAGTTTCAGCAATTAAAAAAGCAACAATTGATGAACTTACAGCAGTAAAGGGAATATCGTCGGATCTTGCTGCTCGTATAAAAACCGTGTTAGGAGACTAATAATGATGCGTATAATTTCAGGCATTCGCAGAGGAAAAAAACTCGATACTCTTGATGGTGATAATACACGTCCAACACTTGAACGTATAAAACAGGCATTTTTTAATGCAATTCAATTTGAAATATCCGACCGAAAAGTACTCGATCTTTTTTCTGGTAGTGGGCAACTTGGCCTTGAGGCATTGTCACGCGGTGCAACTTTTTGCTATTTTAACGATTTGTCTGTTGAAGCTTGTAAAATTATTGATAAAAACATTAAAGCGTGCGGCTTTACAGAAATATCTCAACTTACTTGCAAAATGCATACTGAATGTGTTAAAATGTTAGCAAGGAATAATATTAAGGTGTCACTTGTTTTTTTGGATCCACCGTACAATAAAAATCTTGTTAATGAAGCGTTGACAGTTTTGCGCGATTTTGGTGTGCTTGAAAAAGATGCAGTGATTGTTTGTGAAACTGCGCTGGGTGATACCATTGATGTCAGCGGTTATTCGGTTAAACGTGAATATAAGTATTCCGAAATAAAGATTACTATTTTAAATGTAACAGAGGTTTTAAAATGAAAAAGTGCGCTATTTGTCCGGGCTCATTTGACCCAATTACTAAAGGACATATGGATATAATAAAACGCTCTTCGAAAATGTTTGATAAATTGTATATAGCAGTTCTGACAAACTCATCTAAAAAGAGCAGTTTTACAATTGAAGAGCGTATGGAAATGATTAAAAAATGCACAAATGATATTTCTAATGTTGAAGTTTGTACATTTGATGGTTTGTTGGCAGAATATGCAAAAAAAATTGATGCTATAGCTATTGTGCGCGGACTTCGTGCAGTAACCGATTTTGAATATGAATTTCAAATGGCACTTACAAATAAGAAGATAAATAAAGAACTGGAAACTGTGTTTTTGACTACCAATTCAAAATATATGTATCTTTCTTCGAGTATTGTAAAGGAAATTGCCAAAAACGGAGGAGATATTAGCGATTTTGTTCCTCCTGCGGTTTTGGGGGATATAGAAAACAGACTTAAAAACAGAAAGGATTAACAGATATGGAATTTGATGAAATACTTAACGCTCTTGAAGATATGGTAGAAAGTTCTTTTTCACTGCCGCTTACTCGCGGACATGTTGCTGTAGACGGTAAAGAACTTTTAGAATTTATTAATGAAATGCGTCTGCATCTTCCTGAAGAAATTAAACGTTCAAAGAAAATAATTAGTGAACGTGACGGTATAATTTCTCGTGCAAGGGATGAGGCGGAAAGCATTGTTGCAGCGGCTCAGGCTCAATCTAAGTATCTTGTTTCACAAGAAGAGGTTTATAAAGCTGCTCAACTTAAGGCTAATGAAATAGTTGCTAATGCACAAAGTTCTGCTAAAGAATTACGTTTAGCTACAATTGATTATTGTGATAACGTCCTTAAAAAGACTGAAGATACTCTTAAGGAAAGCGCAGATAATGTAAAACGCGGTATCGACGGTATTACCGAAACAAGAAAGAATATCAGAAAGTCAGAAAAATAATGGATAATACAAAGCAAAGGGTACACATGCTGGATATACTGCGAGGGATTGCGGTTATCGGTATGGTTTTTCATCATACACTTGTATCGTATGAAATTGTATTTGCAAAAGAATTTGCTTTTTTGTATACTAATGCTTTTGCGGCAATTCAACTTGTTTTTGTTTCCGTTTTTTTATTAGTTAGCGGAATTTGCACAAACTATAGCCATAATGTTTTAAGGCGTGGTATTATTATATTTGCTGCAGCATTGCTTGTTTCGTTTGCAACTTGTATTGCACTGCCGGCAATAGGGCTTTACGGCCTTGAAATTTACTTTGGCATTTTGCACATGTTTGGTTTGTCCATGGTGCTTTTTGCTATTTTAAAACGGTTTTTTGACAAAATACCTACTGCTGTCGGTATTATTGGGTTTATATTATTATTCATTGGTTACTATATTTTCTATTTATCAGAACCGATGAGTGATTCGTTTTTTCTTATGATTTTTGGCATAATGCCGTATGATATACTATCTTACGGTGACTATTATCCACTTTTTCCGTATGCATTTTTGTTTTTTGCAGGAACTTTCATTGGAAGATACGTTCGTGGCAACAAATTTCCTAAGTGGTTTTACAGTATGCGCTGTTTGCCGTTGGAAATATGCGGTAAATACTCGTTGTGGGTATATATTTTGCATCAGCCTATAATTTTTGGTGTTTTAAATTTAATTGTAATGTTAAAAAAATAACTGGTAAGTATTAAGCTTACCAGTTATTTTTTTATAAGGTCGGGACGTAACTTTTGTGTAAGAATATCACTTTGTTCTTCTTGCCATTTTTGTATGTTGGCATGGTGACCGGATAAAAGAATATCCGGAACCTTCTTGCCGTTCCAAATTTCCGGCCTTGTGTATTGTGGGTGTTCAAGTTTTCCGTTAAAATGACTTTCTTTTTCAAAAGCCTCACTGTCAGCAAGCACCCCGTCAATCATACGGCTGATGCAGTCAATAAGTACACATGCGGGTAACTCACCACCGGTTAGTACATAATCACCTATAGATATTTCTTCGTCCACAATTTCATCAAGTATGCGTTGATCAACACCTTCATAATGTCCGCAAAGTATAACAAGTTGATCTAGTTTTGACAGTTCTACAGCGCGAGATTGAGTCAAAACCTTACCTTTTGGTGACATATAAATTGTATGCGGTTTTTCAGCATATTTCTTAGTTATATCGCAATAGCAATCATATATTGGCTGGCATTGCATTACCATTCCGTAACCACCCCCGTAAGGATAGTCATCAACACGGTTATGTTTGTCCTTAGTGTAATCTCTAATATTAACAGCGTTTATGTCAATTATTCCTTTTTCAATAGCTCTTCCTATTATGCTTTGCGAACAAGCGAAGTTTATTATCTCGGGAAATAATGTCATTATATGAAATTTCATTCAAATAACCCCCGAAGCGGTGTTATCAAAATTATTCCGCCTTCAATATCAATTTCCTTAACAACATCGTCTATTTTAGGGACAAGAAGTATTTTATCACCGTTTTTAACTTCAAAAACATCATTAGCACCGGTTTCAATTACATTTACAACTTTACCGTAAACCTCATTTGTATCAGCATTACGAACTTCAAGACCTTTAATATCTTCAATAAAATATTGGCCTTCTTCAAGTTCTACATCAGTTTTGTCAAAATAAACAATTTTTCCAATTAACGGTTCGGCTTTATTAATGTGATCAATTCCTTTGAATTTAATTAATGCTTGTCCTTTGTGAACACGTGCTGAAATTATTTCGGTTTTAACACCGTCAATATATAGATGTTCTAGGTCACATAAGAATTCTGCACTGTCGCAGTAAGGATAAATGCGAACTTCTCCGCGAAGGGAGTGTGTATTAACTATTTTTCCTGCTTCAAGCAAATTATTGTTCATAATTACCTCGTACTAAAAAATAAAGGAAGGCTAAGGCCTTCCTTACAAAAAGCGGTTATCTGATTTCAACAACGACTTTTTTTGGTATCTTGTGTGATGCGGATTTAACAATTGAACGGATAGCTTTTGCTATTTTTCCGTGTTTACCGATAACTCTACCCATATCATCTGGAGCAACGCTTAAAGTGAAAACAATAGAATCATCTGTTTCATGCTGTTCAACAGTTACTGCATCAGGTTGGTCAACCAACGACTTTGCAAGGTAGGTAATAAGTTCTTTCATAATCTTTAATCCGTTTCTGTAATTAGAATATTGTCGTTTAAAAATTAAAGAACGCCTTGTCTTTTAAGCAAAGATTTAACTGTATCTGTGGGTTGAGCACCGTTTTTGATCCAGTTTTTAGCCTTATCGGCATCAATTACTACTGTTGAGGGATCGGTGCAAGGATTGTATGTGCCAATCTCCTCGATGAATCTGCCGTCACGGGGATATCTTGAATCTGCAACTACAATACGATAGGTGGGAGCCTTTTTAGCACCGAGTCTTCTAAGTCTGATTTTTACTGCCATTGTTTTTATCTCCTTTCATAATTTTGTTTTTTATATACCAAATCCGCGAAGAAATCGTTTGTTTTTCTTGTTGGAATTTAGTTGCTTAAATAATTTGTTCATCTGTTCAAATTGCTTTAAAAGGCGATTGACTTCTTCTACAGAAGTTCCGCTTCCTAAAGCAATTCTACGTCTACGCGAAGCGTTTATAATCGATGGCTTATCACGTTCCGTAGGAGTCATAGATAGTATTATTGCTTCTGTCTTTGCCATTTGTTTTTCATCTACAGTTGCACCCTTAAGTGCTGTGTTAGCACCAGGTATCATACCTATTAGGCTGTCTAGCGGACCCATTTGCTTTAACTGACGCATTTGATTTAAAAAGTCTGATAAAGTAAAGCTATTAGTTCGCATTTTCTTTTCAAGTTCAACTGCTTGCTTTTCGTCAAAAGCGGCTTGAGCTTTATCTATAAGTGTAAGTACATCACCCATACCTAAAATTCGTGATGCCATTCTGTCGGGATGGAAAGGTTCTATATCTTCCATTTTTTCACCGACACCTGCAAATTTAATAGGTTTTCCGGTTATGTGCTTTACAGACAAAGCAGCACCACCACGAGTATCACCGTCTAACTTTGTAAGTACAACACCATCTATTTCTAAAAGGTCATTAAATTTTTGTGCAACATTAACTGCGTCTTGACCGGTCATAGAGTCTATAACGAGTAAGATTTCAGTGGGGTTTATTTGCTCTTTGATTTCAGATAACTCATTCATAAGTTCATCGTCAATATGCAAACGACCTGCGGTATCTATAAAAACAATATCATTGCCGTGTTTTTTAGCATGTTCAATTCCTGCTTTTGCTATTTTAACAGGATTATTTTCGCCGTCAATTTTAAAAACAGGAACATCAACAGATTCACCAACAATGCATAACTGGCTTATTGCAGCAGGTCTGTATACATCGCATGCGACAAGTAACGGGCGCTTACTTTGCTTTTTAAAGTGGGCAGCCAATTTTCCGCAATGAGTTGTTTTACCTGTACCTTGTAATCCTACCATCATAACAACGGTGGGTGGGGCAGAGGAAATTTTGATTTTTGAAACTTCTGAACCCATAAGTGATGTGAGTTCTTCGTTTACTATTTTAATAACTTGCTGTGAAGGTGTGAGACTTTCAAGCACTTCATTTCCAACACAACGCTGAGAAACATTATTTATAAATTCTTTTACAACTTTAAAGCTTACATCAGCTTCAAGCAAGGCAAGCTTGATTTCGCGCATGGCGATTTTTACATCGCTTTCAGAAAGCTTACCTTTCTTTTTTAAATTTTTAAAAGCCTGCGATAATTTATCTGCAAGTCCTTCAAATGCCATAGTTTGCTCCTGTTAATCGTTATCTACATATTTTGCGATAATAACTTTAATATCATCGCAAAATTCTGCTATATCTTTTGAATAATTATATCTGGAATTTAGATCTTCTATGTTTTCAGTGAGATTTAAAACTTCTTCCATTTTTTCTTCAAGGTCGTGATATTTTTCATAAAAGCCAAGCTTTTCTTCCATTTCAAGTAAAATTGCTTCGCCGCGTTTTATAGAATCTCTTACGCCTTGTCTTGTGATTTTCGTATGCTGTGCTATTTCTGCAAGTGATAAATCTTCATTGTAGTATAGTTCGAGCGCATCAGCTTGCTTTTCGGTTAGGATTCCGCCGTAAAAGTCAAGAAGAAGCGATATCTTTAAGTCTTTCATCAGTATCCTCCGTCTCAGTAAACCATATAAGGTGTGTAAAGTAATACACTTTACACAGTATACAACATTTGGTTTGGTTTGTCAAGTATAATATCAATTTATTGTTTATAAATTTTAATGGTTAATATAAATTGACTTTTAATTACCTCTTAATTATAATTATTTAGAGGTGTTTAGTATGAACGACCAAAATTATGAAAAGTATAATCATAAGAGGAAGCAAATTAAAACAGAATATGGAAAAAAGAAACTAGTTAACGTTTTTGTTATACTCGGTACTGCTGCTATCGCTGTTATATTAATCGCATTGCTTACAGGAATTGTTTTTAATATTGCTGTGACTTTAGTATTATCGGTAATGATAATTATGATTGCTATAATTTTCACAAGAATACGTGTGGTTACAATTAATCATATAATGCAACAACGGTTGCTTGCTTTAGAAAATGAAGATGTGAGGTTTATATAAATGTTAGTTAATATATCATTTAAAAATTATTCTGCAGTTGTAGATACTTTGGGTGCACAACTGCGCTCGTTAAAGAAATGCGGTAATGAAATTTTATGGCAGGGTGATGAAAAGTATTGGAACGGAACAGCGCCTATATTGTTTCCGATTTGCGGAGGACTTAAAGATGATAGTTGTATAATTAACGGAAACCGTTATTATATTGATAAACATGGTTTTGCTTCAAAACTTGAATTTGTACCGTGTAAAATTGCAGAAAACAGTGTGAGTATGACACTTACATCTTGCGCTGACACTTTAAAGAAATATCCATTTCAGTTTGAATTGAAAGCAATATTTACTCTTACCGAAGAAGGTCTTGTTACAGACTATATAGTTAAGAATAATAATAGTTTTGATATGTTTTATTCTATTGGGTCACACGAAGGTTATTATTGCGAGGGCGGTTTTGAAAACTATGATTTAATATTTAATAAGATTGAGCGGTTTGAGGTTTGTGAACTTGATGGTTCAATATTAAGTCATAATAAGCAAAAAATATTGCCTGACGGTGACAAGTTATCATTGAAAAATGAGTATTTTGAAATAGACGCTCTTATTTTTGAATCTCCAAATTCGGATGAAGTGTCCCTTGTTAACCGTAATACTAAACAAACTATAACTGTCGGTTTTAAAGATTTTAAAAACCTTTTGGTATGGACAATTCCAAATGCGTCTTTTATATGTATTGAACCATGGAATGGTTTTCCTGACTATTCGGATACAGATGGTGACTTTACTAAGAAAAATTCTATTATAAAAATCAAACCATTAGGTGTTTCGAAAAATACTCATACAATTAAATTTTAAAATAAAAAATCACCCAAATGGGTGATTTTTTATTTTAAAAAGTTGCTGTTTGGAGCATCTGCTATATTAAGTGCATTTAACATTGTGGAAAGCAAGTTTATATCAGTTTCCAAAATCGCTGCTGTTTGATAAATAGTATTACCGTTTGATAATAGTTCCAACGCAGTATTTTTATCAATTAAATAAAATGCTGCAAATATATTTGCCTCGCGTTCAAGTATTCCTGTGTTTGAGCCGTTAAATACTGTGCTATCGCAACTTTGAGTGGTTTTTCTGTGCAATATGTGATGCCCGAGTTCATGTGCACAAACCACTTTTTTCATTGTGTCGTCAAGATTTTCATTTATTACTATAGCAGGTGTTGACATAGTGCCGAAATATGCGCCCTTAAGTGAACCTAAATCTTTAAAATTAACCGAGGCCCCTTCTTGTTTTGCTGCATAAAACGGGTCGTTTCTACCATAAATATTAACCATCTTTAATGCTGTGTTTATTAAATATTCTGCTTGCATATTACTTTGTTATGTCCTTTGATTCCCAATAAATCTCATTTATTGCTTTCATAACTTTATCTTTATCAACTTGTGATAATTCGCCGCCTGCAAATAACCCCTGTATATCCGAGAGTAATCTGTCAATATCAAATGCCGCTGTTTGTCCACCGCGTGAGGCTGCGTCGATAACATATCGTGATGTATCATCTAACAAATACTCGTAACTTGTACCTAGTACATTTGCAATATCTTTAACTATTGATATATTTGCAGGATGGCGTTGGCCGCTTTCATAGTTTTGTATTGACCGTAACGATAATCCCGACTTTTTAGCGAGTGTTGTTTGAGATATTCCAAGTTCTGTTCTCTTGATGCGTATTTTTTCTCCAAACTCCATAATATACCTCTTAAATACGAAATATCGTGCATATTTCACCATTGACAATGCAATATAGTTCGTGTATAATCTTATTTGCGTAGATACGCAACATCGTTCGTAATTATAGTAATATATTATTTGATTTTTGTCAAGAGGTGTTTTAATGTCTAGAGTTATTTTGCATTGTGATATGAACAATTTTTTTGCATCTGTTGAATGTCTTTTAAATCCTGAACTTGCCGGAAAAAATGTAGCGGTCTGTGGTAACATTGAAGAACGTCACGGTATTGTACTTGCAAAAAATGAGTCTGCAAAAAAGTTTGGAGTAAAAACAGGAGAGGCGATATGGCAAGCTAAACAAAAATGTCGTGACCTAGTGGTTGTTTTACCCAATTATGAAAATTATGTGGTTTTTTCAAAAAAAGCTATTGATATTTATAGTAGATATACTGATCTTATAGAGCCGTTTGGAATGGATGAGTGTTGGCTTGATGTTACAGGAAGTACAC
>JAZQJA010000001.1:0-3915 GCA_045541455.1 Eubacteriales bacterium | reverse complement strand
GGGTATAATATAATTGTATAATTGTATATTCTTTTATTATAAATAAGGAGATGTTTTATTTGAAAGCAGTTTCTAAATTAATATCCTTAATTCTTACAATATGCTTGGTAGTTACGTCACTTTCAACCCTGTCAACAACCGTTTTGGCGGCTGACACTGTAATTGAAATTTCTACCGCTGAGCAATTAAGACTTATTGGTAGAGATAGCGCGTATCCGCTTAGTGGTAAATATGTTTTGACTGCTGATATAGACCTTGGCGATGCCGAGTGGATCTCCATTGGTCTTGATGGCTTTACCGATACAGCGGCTACCGGATTTACCGGTACTTTTGACGGTCAGGGTCATATAATTTCTAATATGTGGACCGAGGACAGAACCGACCCTGAAAATCCTACGTATCGTTCTATTTCAAGTAATATGTGGGGATTTATTGCGAATTTTGAGGGTTCGGATTCTTCTTTTAAAAATGTTGCTTTTGAAAACGTTCGTTTTAACTTGGGCAGTACACGACAGGCGCAGGTTGGAGTCGGTGTTGCCGTTGGTTATATTGAATCAAGCAAGTCTGTTATCGAAAATGTTGCGGTATTATCAGGCGATATAATCTGTGATAATCTAAATCACCAGGTTATAGTGGGCGGTATTACTACGGGCCACGGAAATGCCAAAGGTACAAATATTGTGCGCAATTGTTATAACGGTGCTAATATTTCGGTAACCCCCGGTACTCGTTCTAAGTATTCTTCGTATGCTGTTGCGGCAGGTATATTAGGAACTAACACAAATGTAAATCTTTCTACTACTATTGTAGAAAATTGTTTTAATACCGGTGAAATTACTATTAACGGCAAATCGGGCTATACATATCTTAATATTGCCGGAGACATAATTGCCCGTGCTGGTAATAAAGAAGGTTCTGTTGCTACAAGCAAAGCAACACTCAACAACAACCTTGCTTTGCACGGAAATTTAAAACTCACAACTGCTGTGCAGTATGTGAGCGACTACGCCTCAACAAGCATTGTGTATCCAACCGAGGCAAGCGATGCCCAGAGCTATTTCGCGCTTACTTCACTGACTGACACTAACGGTAATGCGATTTGGGTAGTGGGCGATGGTAAATATCCCGTTCCTGCACAGTTTGCAAGTCTTGCCAAAGATGTTATTACAACTAACTATATTCTTATCGAAACTATTGAAGAATTAGCAAAAATCGGTGTTGATGATGCTTATCCATCAAATGGTTACTATAAATTGGCTAACAATATTGATGCATCCGTTGTAGAATGGACACCTATTACAACCTTTACAGGTCTTTTCGACGGTAACGGTTATACAATTTCAGGCCTTAACATAGGTAAAGATGCAGCCTATGCCCGTGCATATACTGCGTATGGTCTTATTGGTACGCTTTCGGGCGATGTAAGAAATCTTAAACTTACTGACATTCATTACAATACACATACCGCAACTGCAACGTCAACCTATTCTTATATTGGTGGTATTGCAGCTATAATGAAGCAAGGCAGAATCAATAATTGCTATGTTGACGGTGAGATTATAGATACAACTACAAAACATATCCGTGCTGGTGGTATTGCAGGTCACGCATCAGGTACTTGGGAGATAAAGAACTGCTTTAGTAATGTTGATATAACTGCAGGTTATTCAACTTCAGTTACCGGTGGCACACTTTCGGCAGCGGGTATTATTGGCAATGTGGAATCTGCAGGTACACTTTCTAATTGTATAAGTATTGGTGAAGTAGACGTAAGATATCCGGGTTATGTAGGCGCAATAGCATCACATTACTATGGTTTATATCTTCCTGTTGATATTGAAAACTGTTATTCAAACGCCGATATAGATTATTATGCAACCGCTAATATGAAGGCGTTTAATTCTCATGATGATAATTATACTTGTGTATCAGAATATGAGATGCTTTGTGGTGCGTTAGCAGGTAAGTTGCCCGATAGCGAATGGACGGATGATGCTACTGATTTAATTCCATATCTTAATGTTTTCGAGGTGCCGACAGTTTCCACTCAGACTGAAGAGGATGCGGCAACGGCTGTAGAAGAGGCAATTCGTTTGTCTGTACTCACAAACTATTCAACAGAGGCCGATATCGTTAAAGTGGCAGAAGGTTGTCTCGAAAAAGGTAGCCTTGCCTTTGCAATTACTAATTTTGTTTTAACACCGGCAATTGTTGGAACAGAGGGTAATTTAGAGCTTACATTCACTGTGGGAGAGGCAACACGCTCTATTACATTATCTATTGCCGCAATTCCTGAATTCGACTATACTTTCTCAACCAAATATGTAGGACGTGCTGATGGTACGATAACTATTACCGACGCTAACTATATTGGCAAAAACTATCGTCTATATTGGGGTGATGAAAACGGCGCTCTTGCAGGCTATGATGCACTTGCTACGTTGAATGATTTTACTGTTGACGAAACTAACGGTATTCTTACATATAACACTATTAGTAAGTCGCTAATTCCTGAAACCGCTACAAAGCTTTATCTTGCGGTTGACGGAAATTTGATAACCGAGTTTTCAATTGATTCTTGGCGTATTTTATCGGGTGGAGAGCTTAAATATATTTCAGCCCACGTTTCTGATACCCACGTTTCATATAATCGTTCGGAAGAAGCACTTGTAAAGACCTATGAAAAAATGGAAGAGCTTGGCGGTAAATTTATTACCGTAGCGGGCGATGCTACCGATCGCGGTAATGATTCCGACTTCAAAACGTTGTCAGAAATAGCAGCCAGATATTCTGATACATCGCTATGGATCACTTTGGGTAACCACGATATAGTTTTAGCAAATCGTGCTGCAGGGCTTAGCGCACAACAGTCGTTATCATATGTAAAGAAGTATATGAATGGCTTTGCAAATCCGGATCATACGTTGGGTAGCGAGTATGCAGTAACTGTTCCAACTGCCGAGGAAGAGGACGTTCTTTATACCGATTACACATGGGCGGGTGGCAGTAATTCTCCCGTGGCCGTTGATGTTCCGGAAGGATATACACTTCAAACCGATTACACAATGACGTATGATGAAGATATGTATGTATTTATGAGTGTCGGCAAAGCCCGCAATAGTAGCAAATCAACTAATGTAGACGTTGCTTTGACCGAAAAGCAACTTACATGGCTTGATAAGGTGCTCAATAACTACTATAACGTTGAGAAAAAGAACGGACAGACATACTTTATCTTCCACTATGCAACAATCGAAAACGGTCTTGGCGGTGTTAGCGAGGACGAACCGGGTACGTATGACAATTACACCGAAAGTTCGGCACAGCTTTATGCAATACTTGATAAGTATCCTGTAATTCATATTAGCGGTCACACCCACATTCCTTTCCGTTCTGATAGAAATATACATATTGGTGAGAATCACACAGCTATTCAAACTCCGTCTATCACCAAGGGTCACCAAGCTTACGAGGGTTATATTATTGAGCACTATGAAGGCTATACGCTTCTTAAAGGCTACAACTTCTTAACAGAGGAATATATTCCAAACGCAATGTTCTATATTGCAGAGGAATATCAATGTAATCCTGCGGTGATGTCAACTCTCGCAAAAACGAATATTAATGCTACTAATGGTACAAGCCTTACTTACACCAAGGCTAACGTCTACGACAATCGTCTTATAAGCTATGATGAACAGGTGTTCAAAATAACTGCTCCGGCAGGCAATAACTATTACGGTGCATACGCCTTTACAAATAAGGTTTTTGAGATGCGCGAGGACACATATAATGATTTATATGATTGGCGCATAAATGGCGGTGACATGAGATTTTACATTAAAAATGATGGTGATGAATCTCTCACATTCCAGCCTTATTTATATTCTAAAACAACGCTTGCAAGTGGAACAG